>CAZGTY010000009.1:0-57401 GCA_964528895.1 uncultured Blautia sp.
CGGCGTTAAATATGCTGGAAAAAACTGTATGTTTCCCTCTCTTCCTATATCCTTTTGAAAAATCAATCGAGTCTCCCTTAACACCAGCTAATTTTGTCGTTTCTATTTTTATATTTATCCTAAGTATATAGTACCACTTTTGCATCTCTTCAATATTTTTTCTTGCTATTTTATGCATTTCTTCAAAGTTTATAAATGTAAAATAATGCATTTCTTCAAAATTCTTTATGAATCCTGGTCCGGAATCGAATTTTTCACACACAGCGTCCCATACCCCACCTGATTATTCGGATATTCCGTAAACCCCGGCAGAGGCTTCGCGCCCCGTCTCAGGTACGCCTTCACCTTCTCCCCGTACAAAAAGGGATCATTTCCGCGGGCAATGCCCCACTCCATGAGCAGAGCAGCCGATCCCGCCACAAAGGGCGCGGCGAAGGAGGTCCCCGTCACCGGTTCATACCCGCCCCCTGGCCTCGGCGCATCGATCCGCACACCCGGAGCTGCCAGATCCGGTTTCCGATAAGGAAGCAAAGCGCTGCCACGGCCGGAAAAATCCGCATAGGAATTCAGTCGGGAATCATAAGCGCCTACGGAAATTACGTTCCGCGCAGTGGAGGGAATGGTCAGCGTTCCTGCCGCACGGGGAAAAAAGAAGCCTGTATTCGGGTTCAGAACGCTGCCTCCCGGAAGCCACAATTCATACTCTCCCTCTTTGACGGCCCGCCCCTGCAGGATAACCTTCCAGACGCCGCTGTCGATATAGGATCCCAGGGGGATAAAATCAAAATAGATTTCCTGCGTGATCTGAAAGGGCCCCGGCTTTCCATAATAAATCAAAAGCCGCGTATTACCCATGATATATCTCTGGGCGCCCAGCTCCTCAGAAAGAGGGCCCACACGCTGTCCGGAAGGATCTTCTATAAAAATTTCCATCCTGTCAGCGTACGATTTCCAAAGCTGCATATTAAATACCGCCTCATAGGGACCGATACCGGCCTCGATTTCCTGAATTTCTCCCGTTTCCAGCCTGCCGCCGGTATGAAGCCGGTCGTTTCCGTTATTTCCCGTACCCACGGATATGGACAGCCTGCCGAAATTTGCGACATTATCCAGATAGGTTTCCAAAAGACTGTCTCCTCTGTGTGAGCCGTAATTATTCCCAAAGCTGATATTAATGGCCATAGGGCGACCCAGAGCCGCGGCCTGGCGCACCAGATAATCGATCCCCTGTATCAGCTCCGTCGTCCGGGGAAAGGATTCCTCTCCCGGAATCCCCAGCTTTACTATGATCAGATCGCTTTCATAGGCCACTCCCCGGTTTCTCCCACCGGAAGCACGTCCGTTTCCGGCGGCGATCCCCAGCACTGCAGTACCATGGCCGCTGAGATCCCGCTCAGGCACCAGCCGATACCCTTCCGTCTCCGGAAGAGCCAACGCCTCATCAATCTGTTCGCCGGTATATTCGGTTCCCAGATTATATCCATCCGGCGGCTGTCCAAAGCTTCCGTTCCCAATGCTCTGATCCCACATCCGCAAAATCCGGGAGCTGCCGTTCTCATTGATAAAATCCGGATGCCGGTAATCCACACCGGAATCCACAACTCCCACCAGTATACCCCGTCCGGAAAGTCCCCCTCCATAGTCGGCCGCCCCGCCGATACCAGGTACCTCGCCCGCCTGCACGGAGCGGATACACGCGGCGGTCCTGCTATCATAAAGCTGAAAATATAACCGCTTCGGCTTCTCAATAAACTCCACCCCGGGGAGGCGGGAAAACTCCTCCAACCGGTTCTCCGGAAGGGTCACCACCGCAAAACCACCAAGAAGCGGCACCACGGAAATCCCCTCCCTCTGAATTTCCGTAATGCCGCCGCCATATTTTACAATGATGTCCCACAATCTGGCCCGTTCATCAAATCCCACATTCAGATTCAGGGATTTTTCACGTTCCTCCTTTGTAGAATCCATCGCAAGATTTAAAAGATTATCCAGCTTCTGATCCGCCATCTGCAGCCTCTTTTTAATGCTTTCTATATACTATGATGCTGCGTTCAAAAGGTATTCTTCCCCCCCCTTTAATACCGGATTTCAGCTGTTCAAATAGGAATATACCAGAGAAGAAATATCCTGAAATTTCCTATATACATCCGGCTCGTCCTGTATCTGTGTGGACATGATGCAGAGAATATAATCCGTTTTTTCGCCGTACACGATCGCCACGTCATGCTGAGTCTGGTCTGTCTCTCCTGTTTTATTGGCGACACTTATGCCATCGGGAATACCGGCAGGTATTTTGTCCACCACATCCTGTGAGAGAAGAAGCTCCAGCATTTCTTTGGATGCTTCCTCGGAGACACAGGTCCCGTTATAAATCGATTCAAGAAGAAGCCCGCAGTCCTCCACACAGGTATGATTTTCCCCGTTGCCTGTACTCTCATATTCCGAATCGGAAGGACTTAAGGTATGATAGACGCCGGTATCCTTATATCCGGTCATCTCGATATACTGCTGAAGGATCTCACAGCCCTCCGTAAAGCTTCTCTCTGAACTCCATAAACGTACAAGCTCATTATAGGCTTCATTATCCGACAGACTGATCATATCTGCCATCAATCCCTGTATTTCTTCATAGCTTTTATCTTTATCCATTCCCCACGCTGAGGAAAGATTTGAAACCAGATTATCCATATTCTGAAAGCTGCCTTCCATTACAAAAAGCTTGATCAGGCTTGCCGCATACATACTTTGATTATTTATGATAAAGGATTGTTCCGACGGCAGATCCTTGAGATACAGACTCCAGATTCCGCTGCTGTTATCAAAGATATTGCTCAGCGACTGCTCCAGAGCATCCAGACTTACTGCGCTGATGGCTTCGCTGTCATCACCGGAGTCCCCGTCGTCTCCCTCCATATCTTCTGCTGCTGTCTCTTCTGCAGACGCCAGAGCCGCGGCTTCCTCCACGGCGGCCCGCTCCTTTCTTCTTCCGCCTGCATAACCTGCCACAGAACATATGAGCATAAGTACTATAATGGAAATGATCCCTACATACTTCCGTTCCTTCCTTCTGTTCCTTTTTCCAGCCTGCCTCTTCTGCGCGGATATCCGGCGCCGGGATTTTTCGTATCTCAGCTGACGTTCCCTGCTGCTGTTGCTCTTATTCTCTCTCTCCTCAGTCATGTTTTCAGCCCCTCCGGTTTGCATGATCCTCTCATCCTGCCGCATCCCCTTATCCGCGCGGAAAATACTGCCCATGCCTTCTTGTCATCTTGAAAGTAACCTCTATAGTCCATTTTCTTTAAAATTTCTGTTGGATTTGTGAAAAAAGCATGAAACATTTGTGAATTATTAAAAAACGGCAAGGGTTCTTTTTGGAAATAAAAAACTCTATGTGACTGATCTCTCAATCCCATAGAGTTTTTTATTTTCCGTTTGCCTGGCAAAAGCCATATTTTCTTCAATGTTTCCTTATGGCCCGCTGCCATGAGCGCCCGCTTTTTTGTTCCGTTTTCACGCCTTCACAAAGGAATCTTTTCCGGCGCCGCAGATCGGGCATACCCAATCCTCCGGCAGATCCTCAAATGCCGTACCCGGAGCAATACCGTTATCCGGATCGCCAACCTCAGGATCATACTCATATCCACACGGGTCACATTCGTATTTATCCATTTGATCTTCCTCACTTTCTCTGTCATGATAAACATTACAGGTTTCCCTGTGATTATGCGTACATTATAAACAAATCATCGCATAAATTCAATAGTTATATGTTCAGAAAATCAAAGGGCTCCTCATCCTTCAAAAAGTGCATCAGCATATAGGCGCACATTATAGCAACCTTTTCCTCGCGGAGGATCCTGCGGACCTCCTGCTTATCCGCCAGCACGACCTCGATCTCCTCCGTATCCTCCTGGGCTGACCCGCTGATCTCCCCGCCGGCATATCCGTATACAGTTGCACAGGACTCATCCGTCATACCGACGGTAGTAAAATAAGGCTTTTCAAAGGCTTCCGCCACGTGAAGAGGCTCCAGCGTCAGGCCGGTCTCCTCAAAAAGCTCTCTGACCGCACTCTCATGGAAATCTTCGCCAGGCTCCACCAGGCCTGCCGGAAACTCATATACATAATCTCCCAGCGTATACCGATACTGCCGGATCAACACCACCCGGTCCCGCTTTTCCCCATAAACGCTGTAAATGATCACCCCATCCGGCGTATTCTCACCGGTCTTCAGCTTCAGCTCACCGACGCTTTTCGCACGGGATGCCACAAAATAATTCACCGGCGTATCGTGTACGCTGGTAGCCTTCACTCCGTAAAGGTTTACAAATCTGTTGTCCGTCAGCTTTTCCACGCTGTGGATCTTTCCCATAAATAGCGCCTCTTTTCTGATATTATTTCAGTCTCCTTTAAGGACTACACGAATTCTCTTATAAATAAAGAATACGATAACCGATACAAGGACATATTTAACCAGGTTAAAGGGTACGATGATCAGCGCCGCAAAGCCCAGCAGACTGTTCACAGAGCTGTGTACGGCTGTTCCCATTTCGATAAATGCCTCGATCGGCATTCCAAAAGCCTTTCCATACATAGGCAGCAGCACAAACGCGTTCATAAAGCATGCAACGACTGTAGCCGCCGCGGTTCCGACCGCCATTCCCAATACCGCATGGCTGCGGCTCTTTACAGAATGCAGACGGTAGAGAATACCTGCGGGTACCACAAAAGCACATCCCATGACATAGTTGGCAAAGTCACCCACAAACGCCGAGCCCGTTCCCTGCGTCACCAGATGCACAAGAATCTTTATCAGTTCTGTTACAGCCCCGGCCAGCGGACCCATGGCAAATGACGCGACCAGCACAGGAATCTCTGAAAAATCCAGCTGGTAAAAGGACGGCGCCAGAAAGGGCAGGGGAAAATCCAGGTTCATCAAAACCCCGGCTATTGCTCCCAGCATAGCGATCTGGGTGATCGTTCTGGTGCGGCTCCTCGCAGCTATATTTCTGTTTTTTAATACCTGTTCACTCATACTTTTCTCTCCTTTTGAATTATTCTTAAAAGAAAATTCCCGGAGGCATAAACTGCCGGCCGCATGGGAATAGAATGCTGTCATTTCCCACATAAAAAGATCCCCCGAAATCTCCGAGGGATCATGAGCACGTGATATATGCGTGTTCTTCTCTCATCCAGACTATACTGTCGGTTCTGGAATTCATGCTGCCATGTCACCAGATCAACCGCATCGCGGTTCGCGGACTTTACCGCCGGTAGGGAATTCCGATATTCGGTCACCCGTCCCTGAAGAATTTTCTTTTGTCCTATTATAGTACGGCGCCACGCCGATTGCAATACATGAAATCAGTTTTTTAGCAAACATTGTATTTTGGGGTCCGCTGTGATATATTAAAAACGCGTGATTATTACAGATACTGAAAACAAAGGGAGAGGATTTCGATGAGAATTATCGGGTCTTCGACAGTTGTGAATTGAATAAATTCTTACAAACCGCGTAACTGCGGCTTTTTTTATGTCAAATTTTTTAAAAAATTTTGTTGTATATGTTGTACGCCGTTGTACTATATGGTATAATAAGGTATGAAACTTAATTATGACAGAAAATCAAAAGACCCTACTTACTTCATTCAGCTCGGAGTTCGTAACGGTAAGAAAACAACAACCAAAAATGTAGCCCGTATTGGAAAGCATTCTGAACTTCTGAAGATCACCGATGACCCTCTCGCTTATGCGAAAGAACAGGTCAAAAAATATAACGAGGAATATAAGAAAGAAAACAAGGTGTCTTTAGACATAAAAGTTGATTTTGCTGAAAAGATAAAAGCTACGGATGCAATTACATCAAAAAGTACACAACTGAATATCGGATATTTTTTTCTCCAGCAGATTTATCATGAACTGGGCATTCACTCCTTCTTTAAAGATGTGACAGCTGATATGAAAATTGAGTTTGACCCGAATCTGGTAAACCGCTTTATGACTTATTCCAGGATACTGCATCCGGATTCAAAGCTTGGAGCCTATCAGAATCTTGGACACTATTATGAGCAGCCGGATTTTGGCTATGTTCACATTCTTCGTACCATGGATATCATGAAAGAACATTATGATGAATATATCAGTCATCTTTATGAAAAAAGCTGCAACATTATAAAAAGAGATACTTCTGTCTGTTTTTATGACTGCACCAATTATTATTTTGAAGTCGAAACAGATGACGAAGATTATGTGGATGAAGTGACCGGTGAAATTATCAAAGGATTACGCAAATATGGTCCAAGCAAGGAGCACCGTCCGAATCCGATTGTTGAAATGGGACTGTTCATGGACAGGGATGGCATTCCACTTTCCATGTGCATCACATCCGGTTCCGATAATGAACAGACAACCGCAATTCCTCTTGAAAAACAGTTGACAAAAATGTTTAAAGGAAAGAAATTCATTTACTGTGCCGATGCCGGCCTGGGCTCACTTAACATCAGAAACTTCAACTCCATGGGTGGACGTGCATTTATTGTTACCCAGTCTGTCAAGAAACTGTCTGAACAGCTAAAGCAGGCGGTATTTAATGACTGTGATTACAGGATGCTGTCAACAGATGAACCTGTTACGCTGCAACACATGAAAGAGTTTGACCGGTTTGATCCGAAAAATAAAAGTTTATATAATGACAGGGCATACAAGATTTTGAATGCAGATAAAGCATTCGATGTCGGACTATACGAAGAAAAAATATGCAAAAATGGTAAAGTCCGCAGAGTGAAGTCCAAGGCAACTTTAAACCAGAAAATCATCATTTCTTTCTCTAGAAAAATGATGGAATATCAGCGGTATATCCGCAACCGTCAGATTGAACGGGCAAAAAAAATGCTTAAAAATCTTGACCCTGAAACCTACAAGAAAGGAGCTAACGATATTACACGTTTCATAAAACGTACTTCTTCCACAAAATCCGGGGAAAAAGTAACTGACTATTACGAAATCGACCAGAGCGTCATTGATGAAGAGGAAAAATATGATGGATTTTACGCAGTTGCCACAAACCTTGATGACAGTGCAAAAGAAATCATTGAAGTCAGCGCCAACAGATACAAAATCGAAGACTGCTTCCGGGTCATGAAAACAAACTTCTCTGCGAGACCCGTATATCATCAAAAACGCGACCGGATCATTGCACATTTTATGATTTGTTATACTGCACTTCTCATTTTCCGCATTCTCGAGAAGAGACTGAATTTAAACGAAACACATTTTACAATCGATAATGTAATAGAAACTTTGAACAGCATGGAAGTAGCAAATATCGAAGATATGTGCTATATGTCAACCTACACCAGTTCCCAGGTATGTACCGCATTAAATGCGGTTATTGATTTGGGATTAGATAAAAAATACTACCAGCCAAAAGAACTGAATAAAAAAATAAAAAAAATTTCAAAGTGAGGTTTCCATACAACATTTTGAAATACATAAAAAGAGGCAAAAACCTAATAAAATCAATAGGTTAATGCCTCTATTCTTTTCCTCAAGTGTCGAAGATGGGATTATAGTACGGCGCCACGCCGATTGCAATACATGAAATCAGTTTTTTAGCAAACATTGTATTTTGGGGTCCGCTGTGATATATTAAAAACGCGTGATTATTACAGATACTGAAAACAAAGGGAGAGGATTTCGATGAGAATTATCAGAACAAAAGACTACGAAGACATGAGCCGGAAAGCGGCTAATATTATCGCAGCCCAGATCATCACGAAGCCTGACTGCGTACTCGGTCTTGCCACCGGCTCCACCCCAATCGGCACATACAGGGAGCTTGTTGCCGGATATGAGAACGGTGACCTTGACTTTTCTCAGGTCACTTCCGTCAATCTGGACGAATACAGGGGACTTTCCAGAGAAAATGACCAGAGCTATTATTATTTCATGAATGAGCATTTATTCAGCAAGGTAAATATTGACAAAACTCACACCTTCCTTCCGGACGGCACAGAACCGGACAGCGACAAGGCCTGCAGCAAATACAATGATATACTTCACTCTGTAGGCGGTGTGGATCTGCAGCTTTTAGGCATGGGACACAACGGTCACATCGGTTTTAATGAGCCCGGCGATACCTTTGAAAAGGAGACACACTGTGTGACATTATCCGAGCGTACCATCGAAGCCAATAAACGCTTCTTTGAATCCGAGCATATGGTACCCCGTCAGGCGTATACCATGGGTATCAAGACCATCATGAGCGCGAAAAAGATCCTGATATTAATCTCCGGCGAGGAAAAAGCGGATATTGTAGCAAAGGCATTCTTCGGCCCCATCACTCCCCGGGTACCTGCTTCCATCCTTCAGCTTCATCCGGATGTGATCGTAGTAGCTGACGAGGCGGCTCTTTCCAAATGTAAATGATCAAACCTACGGTTTTCCTGTAAATAAATCGGGCTGCCCTGACAGGCAGCCCATTTTTATGCTTATCTTGCTCTCAGATAAAAAGCGCTCTTCTCATGCAAGGGGCACACACACCTCACCCTTCATGAGATATACGGCTTTTATATTATCCACATCTATCAGGCGGTCAAAGCCTTCACGAACGGAATATCCGCTCTCCGCGCTGCCGCCGGCGCCTCCGCCTCCTCCGAGTATTTCCATTCCCTCCAGTATGGTTCCATCCTGGTACTCGATGGAATAGATTCCGAGCCTCTCATCCAGTTCCATCCCCGGGTCGTCCCCGTTATAGGTAAAGGTATTCCGCTCATCCTTTTCCACCTCCATGGCATCCTCATAGTCCGCATGGACCACACAGCCAAGAGGAGAGAGCTCTATACAGGAAATACAGATGTCATAGCCTCCAAAGTCATAGGTCTGGTTGATATCAAATCTTTTCACCGAACCCGCTTTATCCGCCTGCCACTTAAATTCCCAGTTTCCCTCTGCCAGAATATTTCCCGCCTCTGCCTTATCCGCATCGATCATAAGATCCTTAAGCCGGATCTCCAACGTTTTTCCGCTGAAATCAACACTGTCATCAAAATTGTACCGCATCTCATAATACCGCTTATGAGCGGTCTGATCAGCCAGCGTCTGAGTGGAAATGAAACCGCCTCCGCCGCTTCCGCCGATATCGTCTCCCAAAGCATCCCAAACATCTTTGCCGTCCACCAGAAGACCCAGGCCATCATCAAAGCTGACCGTATCATCCATCACGATATCTTCCGGTGTCACCACTTCAAAAAGCATATAGATGGACCAGGAATCCTGCAGAGCCTCAGTCAGAGTAATCGTAACGCCATTCTCCGTCACGGACTGGCCCACACCCTGTACAAGGCCGTCCTCCGCCAGCTCCTGCTGCTGCTCTTCCGTAGGGCGGAATCGCTCCAGCAAAGCGTCGCTCCAATGCAAAATACTGTCCGCAGCCACAGTCGCCGTACAAAAAGCGCACACTGCTGCCACCGCCATAAGAACCCGAAATTTTATTCTTTTTCCGGAAGGCTTTTTTTCCAGGCTGGCAAGTGTCTGTTCGAATCTTTCATGAAACTCTCCCGGAACCTCCGGCGCTATATTTCTCCACTCATTGCTTTTCATCATAAAATTTCCTCCTCTCCTGTCAACTGTTCCCGAAGCTGATTTCTGGCTCTGGAAAGCCTGCTCTTAATAGTCCCTTCCCGTATTCCCAGGATCCCGCTGATCTCCTTCTGGCTGAAGCCCTCCAGATAGTAAAGTGTCACCAGTACGCGAAGCTCCCGAGGAAGCTCCATGATCGCCAGATAGAGATGGGTATATCGCTCCTCCTCCCACATTCTGGCATTTTCCATATACTCCTCATAGGGCACTACCTTTTTGTTTTTTCTGCATATTTTGTAGCATTCGTTCAGCAGTATTCTGGTGATCCATGTCCGGAAAAACTCATCTTTTTTCAGAGTGTGCAGTTTTTCATATGCGTGGAGCAGCGTTTCCTGCACAGCGTCCGCGCAGTCCGCATCGCTTTTCAGTACGGATTTGGATACGTGGTAGAGCATGCTCTCAGCGCTTCTGATCTCCGTAATAAACTTTTCTCTTGTCACGGATAAACCTCCATTTTTCTCTCGGCCGATTATTCTTGTACACTCATTAGATGCATCTGACAGGCGGTTGGTTCCCGCAGAAATAAATTTTCATAAAAAAATGGCGCCAGGCCTTCGCCCGGCGCCTCCATTCTCAGTGCCTCCGCCGCCCGCCGAGGCACTTTCATTTCGCTTCTTAATAGCCCTGGTATTTCAAGTACGTCCCATCCACGCCCTTTGAGCCGGAAACAGTCACACTGTCGCCGGATACGGTAAGCACCGCATCATTCAGATTTCGGCCTGAAAGACTGTAGGTGTTTCCGCTGGATTTCAAAAGAGTGCCTTTCAGCCCCAGCATACTGCCGTCCGTATAGTAAACGATAGCATTCAGGGTACCGCACTCCTGCCCTTCACAGACGCCGACGATGGAAACATCGCTATAAAGAGTAATATTCAGATAGCCCTCCTTTTCCTGTGCCGAACGATAATAATCTCCCCCGAAATCCAGAATGATGTCCGACTGTACCGCAGTCGTCCCGGAAGAAGAAGCCGCCGGAGCGCCGGGCATGGCATTTAACAGCTTCTGGATATTCGCACTCTCATAAACATTAAATACGTTCTCATCAAAATCTACCGGATCGATGGTTCCATTGTACCATGGCTTTGCGTTAAAATAATCCCTGTACTGCTGCATGTCAAATTTACGTCCGTGACGGGCATAAATCTCATTGATCCCAAGCTGCAGATCATCCGCAGACAAGCTGTTCACCTCATCATCTGTCAGATAGCGGAGATTGCTTCCCGAAAGAAAATAATCCAGCTTTTCACACAGAAGCTCGATGTTTTTCTCCTCTGTATCGCTGAAAACGGACACATCAAAGCTGTCAGCCTCGACCGTTCCGCTGTACCAGGTTTTTTCATTAAAATACTGCTGTACCTCCGGAATCACAAACTTACGGCCATGGCGGGCATAAATCTCATTGATCGCCATCTGTTTCTGGCTGTCCGTGAGCCCGTTCACTGTCTCCGCTGAGATCTGATGAGTATCCGAGCCCGGCAGAATATACGCATTGGCGCTTCTGTCCAGCCCCTGTACAAGCGTATTGCCATCCCAGATAGCCGCCCAGGCCGTCTGCGGCCGGAAAACCCCAATACCTCCGGTCAGCATGCTCAGGCTCAGCATTCCGGCAAATATCACTTTTTTCAGTCTGCTTCCTTTCATAAAAACCCTCCTCTCCACTCCGGCAGCATCCGATGAAGCCCTTCTATATCCGAATCCCGTGCCGTTTACTGCTCTTTTTCCCGGTTATTATAGCGTTATTTTACCATTTTATCCCCTTCCGGCTGTATTTTAAATTTTCCTTAAAAGTCTCCGGAAATTTCATAAAATTTATTGATTTTTCCGCTTTAACGCGTTATAATGCTATCAGCCGATGTGCATATCGGTAAATTTGATACCTAAAAAATTAAGGAGAGACATAAAATGAAAAAACAGATTTTAGCAACGACCCTTGCGA
Source organism: uncultured Blautia sp. (assembly GCA_964528895.1). Lineage (GTDB taxonomy): Bacteria > Bacillota > Clostridia > Lachnospirales > Lachnospiraceae > Blautia_A. Next base: position 11,576 of record CAZGTY010000009.1, read on the forward strand.
CTGTAATGGCGGTCACCATGGGCGCGGTCGGCGTAAGCGCCGAGGAACAGGAAACCTATAAGATCGGTATATGCCAGCTGGTACAGCATGATGCTCTTGACGCTGCCACGCAGGGCTTTAAGGATGCCCTGACAGAGGCTCTTGGCGAGGAAAACGTTGACTTTGATGAGCAGAATGCTCAGGGTGATTCCAATACCTGTTCAACCATCGCTAACAGCTTCGTATCCAACGGCGTAGATCTGATCCTTGCAAATGCCACCGCATCCCTGCAGGCTGCCGCTGCCGCTACAAATGAAATCCCGATCCTGGGAACCTCCATCACGGACTACGGCGCAGCCCTTGAAATTGATTTTACAGGTACGGTAGGCGGAAACATTTCCGGTACTTCCGATCTGGCTCCTCTGGAAGATCAGGCCGCGATGCTGAACGAGCTGTTTCCTGATGCGGAAACCGTAGGTATCCTGTATTGCTCCGCTGAGCCAAACTCCCAGTTCCAGGCTGACGTTATCAAGGAATCCCTTGAGGATATGGGCTACGCATGCGAGTATTATGCATTTTCAGATTCCAACGATCTTACTTCCGTAGCTACCACAGCATCCGATAACAGTGATGTTATCTATGTACCCACCGATAACACCGCCGCTTCCAATACGGAGCTGATCAACAATGTTTGCTATGGACAGACCCCGATCATCGCAGGCGAGGAAGGTATCTGCGCAGGCTGTGGCGTTGCAACCCTTTCCATCAGCTATTATGACCTGGGCGTTGTTACCGGACAGATGGCTGCCCGCATCCTTACCGAGGGCGAAGACATCTCCGAAATGCCGATCGAATACGCTCCAAACATCACCAAGAAATACAACCCCACAAATGCTGAGGCGCTTGGCATTGAAATTCCTTCTGGTTATGAAGCGATCGAAGCTGCTGAATAACAGACCGGTATCGAACCAGGGAATTATTACTTATACGAACAGCGAGAAGGCGACGCTTTCCCGCTGTTCGTTTTAAGGAGGATCACAAATGCAAATCGCAAGTTTAATCAATGCTCTGCCCGGAGCTGTGGCGCAGGGACTTATCTGGGGGATTATGGCAATCGGCGTATATATTACCTTCCGTATTTTGGATATTGCCGACCTTACCGTAGACGGTACCATGTGCCTGGGCGCCGCCGTATGCATTATGCTGATGGTAAACGGCTGCAGTGTCTGGGCGGCTCTTCTGGCGGCCACCGGAGCAGGTATGCTGGCCGGACTTGTCACCGGTATTTTCCACACTTTCATGGGAATCCCCGCCATACTGGCCGGAATTCTGACGCAACTGTCATTATACTCTATAAATCTGAAAATCATGGGAAAAGCAAACCAGGCTATCAACGTCGACAAATATGATCTCCTGGTTTCCCTTCGTTATATTAAAAATGTCCCGATCATGCAAAATACCATTTTGATCGTAGCTGTGGCCGTGGTTATTCTGATCGCCATTCTCTACTGGTTCTTTGGGACAGAACTGGGATGTTCCCTGCGCGCTACCGGATGCAATCCCAACATGTCGCGGGCACAGGGTATCAACACCAACCGGAACAAGGTGCTGGGCCTGATGATCTCCAACGGACTTGTGGCCCTTTCCAGCGCATTGCTCGGCCAGTATCAGGGCTTTGCCGACGTCAACATGGGCCGCGGAGCTATTGTTATCGGGCTTGCCGCGGTTATTATCGGCGAAGCTGTTTTCGGACGTATTTTCCGCAATTTTGCCCTGAGGCTTCTAAGCGTTGCATTCGGTTCCATTCTCTATTATCTGGTTGTTCAGACTGTAATCTGGATGGGTATTGACACCGATCTTCTTAAAATGCTGTCTGCGATCGTAGTTGCGATCTTCCTTGCAGTTCCATACTGGAAGTCGAAATATTTCACAAAGCCGGTAAAACGGGGAGGGAATTCAAATGCTTGAACTGAAAAATCTTTATAAAACCTTTAATCCCGGAACCATCAACGAAAAAACGGCTCTGGACGGACTTTCCCTCAGCCTGAAGGACGGCGACTTTGTGACCGTTATCGGAGGAAACGGAGCCGGAAAATCCACTATGCTCAACGCGGTAGCCGGAACATGGCTGGTGGACGAGGGACAGATCATCATTGACGGATACGACGTTACCAAACTCCCCGAGCATAAAAGAGCGGTATATCTCGGACGGGTATTTCAGGATCCTATGACCGGAACCGCCGCTACTATGGGTATTGAAGAAAATCTCGCCCTGGCAAAACGCCGCGGACAATTCCGTTCTCTCCGCCCGGGTATTCAGAAAAAGGAACGGGAAGAATATAAGGAACTTTTAAAGGTTCTTGGCCTTGGGCTGGAGGACCGTCTGACCTCCAAGGTCGGACTTCTCTCCGGCGGACAGCGCCAGGCGCTCACACTTTTGATGGCCACTTTGAAAAAGCCCAGACTTCTTCTTCTGGATGAGCATACGGCAGCCCTTGACCCGAAAACGGCCGCCAAAGTTTTGGAAATCACGGATATGATCGTAAACAGGGATCATTTGACCACCCTGATGATCACACATAATATGCAGGACGCCATCAACCACGGCAACCGCCTGATCATGATGATGGATGGCAGGATCATCCTGGATATTGAGGGGGAGGAAAAGAAAAAGCTGACTGTGAGAAATCTTCTGGATCAGTTCGAACAGGCCAGCGGAAAAGAATTCTCCAATGACGCTGCTCTTCTCAGCTAGAATACAGCCGCAAAAGCCTTCGGAGCATCACTTCTCCGAAGGCTTTCTATAATGACATTTCCTATTTACTTTTCCAAAAAACACGCCGCCCTACACGTCCTTCATCGACAGGCTGATCCGTTTCTTCTTCGGATCCACTCCCAGCACCCGCACGTCCACAACATCTCCAACACTCACCGCTTCCAGCGGATGCCTGATAAACTTATTGCTCATCTGGGAAATATGCACCAGCCCGTCCTGATGCACGCCGATGTCCACAAAAGCGCCGAAATCGATGACATTGCGCACAGTGCCCTTTAAAATCATTCCTTCTTTTAAATCCTTTATATCCAGCACATCGGTCCGAAGGATCGGCTTCGGCATTTCCTCTCTGGGATCGCGGCCCGGCTTTCCAAGTTCCTTCACGATATCCCTAAGAGTAAGCTCGCCGACTCCCAGTTCCTGAGCCATCTTTTTATAGTCGCGGATCTGCCGCGCAATACCGGAAAGCTTACCGCCTGTAATGTCGGAAGGCGTATAGCCCAGCTTTTCCAAAAGCTTCGCGGCAGCTTCATAGCTTTCCGGATGAACGCTGGTGGCATCCAGCGGATTTTTGCCTCCGATGATCCGGGCAAAGCCCGCGCACTGCTCATAGGCCTTCGGCCCCAGCCTGTCCACCTTCAAAAGCTCCTTACGACTCTTAAATGCCCCGTTTTCCTCCCGGTATGCCACAATATTTTTTGCAATGGGTTTACTTATGCCGGAAATATACTCCAAAAGAGAAGCCGACGCGGTGTTCAGATCCACGCCTACCCTGTTTACGCAGTCCTCCACAACACCGCCAAGCGCTTCGCCGAGTTTTTTCTGATTCACATCATGCTGATACTGGCCTACGCCGATGGATTTGGGATCGATCTTCACCAGCTCCGCCAGAGGATCCTGAAGGCGTCTTGCAATGGAAGCCGCGCTTCTCTGTCCCACATCAAAGTTCGGAAATTCCTCCGTAGCCAGCTTGCTGGCGGAATAAACGGAAGCGCCTGCCTCATTTGTAATGACATACTGTACGTTTTCAGGGATTTCCTTTAAAAGCTCCACAATGATCTGCTCCGACTCCCGCGATGCAGTCCCGTTTCCTACGGAGATCAGGGTTATGCCATATTTTTTTATGAGCCTTTTCAGCGTTTCCTTCGAAGCCCGGATCTTTGCCTCTGAGGTGGGCGCAGTGGGATAAATAACTGTGGTATCGAGCACCTTTCCCGTAGCATCCACCACCGCCAGCTTACATCCGGTACGGAAAGCAGGATCCCAGCCCAGGACCACCTGTCCTACGACAGGCGGCTGCATCAGAAGTTGCTCCAGATTTTTCCCAAATACACGAATAGAGCCGTCCTCCGCCTTTTCCGTGAGATCGCTTCGGATTTCCCGCTCGATAGCGGGGGCGATCAGACGCTTATAGCTGTCCTCGACCACATCCCGGAGTACTCCCGTTGTCACAGGGTTTTCCCGCTTAATCACCTGGCGGCAGAGATAGCCCAGGATCTCCTCCTCCGGCGCATTAACCTTCACTGTGAGGATCTTTTCCTTCTCTCCCCGGTTTAACGCCAAAACGCGGTGTCCGGCCAGCTTTTTAACAGGCTCTTCAAAATCGTAATACATATCATAGACGGAGGATTCCTCCGGATTTTTTGCCGTGGACCTCACACTTCCCTTTTTTGCGGTAAGATCCCGTATGTAAATGCGGTAATCCGCCTTATCGGAAATATACTCCGCAATAATGTCCTTTGCCCCTTCAATAGCTTCCGCTACAGTATTCACATCTTTTTCCGGCGAAAGAAAAGCCGCCGCTTCCTCCTCCAGAGGTTTTTCCGTCATCTGAAGCATAATGATATTGGCCAGAGGTTCCAGCCCCTTTTCCCGGGCAATGATCGCTCGTGTCCGCCTTTTTGGACGATAAGGGCGATAAAGATCCTCCACCACCACCAGCGTCCGGGCATCCAGGATCTGCTTTTTCAGCTCCGGAGTCAGCTTTCCCTGCTCCTCTATGCTGCCTAAAACCTGTTCCTTTTTCTCCTGCAGGTTCCTGAGATAGGTCAGCCTTTCATGGAGCGTACGAAGCTGCTCATCATTCAACGCCCCGGTTATTTCCTTTCGGTACCGGGAAATAAAAGGAATGGTGTTTCCTTCATCGATCAGTCTGACTGCAGCCTCCACCTGCCATTTCTGCACCTTAAGCTCTGTGGTAATTTCCTGAATAATGTCCATCCCTGCCTCCAATTTCTCATCATCGAAACATACATAAAGGCTGTCCGCCGACTTCGCGGCAGGCAACCTCAGATTAAGCTTCGGAATTGTAGTCGTCACCGGTTCTTCCTTCCTGCGCCCCAATCTCCGTGTTCCGGCTATTATATTCCCCTTTCCGGTCAGGATAGTCGCTCCTCGCTGAAAAATCCTCTCCCGGATAGCCGGAAGACACATGCAGGATCAGCTCCCCCTTCACATCCAGATAAAACATAACATCCGCCATCTGCATGTAGGGCACCAGCCACAGCAGCCCGATATATAATGTAAATACGGATAAGAGCATCAGGGGCACAAAGCTCAGCTGCAGAAGAAAATATTTCCAGAGATGTCCGCGCATCAGGCGAACGCTGGCCTTCAGCGCCTCCGCACCGCTCATCTCAGGATTATCCGCCACCAGATAATAAATCAGCGTAAATGGCATCGTGAGCAAAAATCCCAGAACGATGGAACCGAGCTGAAACATCAGCTCCGTTTCCAGAGCTGCCATCTGCTCCTCCACTGTAACAGGCGACTTTGCCGTAAACACATAATAATAATATGGAACCACCGTCAAAACCTCGATCAACGACGGCACCGCCGCCGCCACGATCACTCTGTCCGGATTATTTCTGAACAAATAGAGAAGGTCGCCCATGGAAAATGGCTTCCGGCGCGCCATATTCAGGTACATATGGCTGAGTCCTGCCGTAAAAACAGCCATGATCAGCGTGAAAACAAACAGAAAAGCCTGGCTTATGACCAACTGGGTCAGCGTACTCACCTCAAAAAACACAGAAGTAAGCATACTGCCCAAAAAGGTGATCCCCGTCACTGCCACCATTCCCAGAACAGCGGTTCCGTATTTTCCAGAAAGCGCCTGTCTGGCGCAGAGTTTCCAGTCACGTATTGTCCCGTTCATGAATCCCGCCTTTCCTTAATCTGCCAGATTAAACGCATCATGGACAGCATTCATTGCCTTAATGCCGTCGCTCTCCTTGATCAAAACTGTCACGCGGATCTCCGATGTGGAGATCATATTAATATTTACGTTCTCATTATAAAGACTTTCAAACATCTTCGCAGCCACACCCGGATTGCTCATCATACCGGCGCCCACGATGGACAGCTTCGCAATATTGCGCTCAGCCTGAAGCTCCGCATAGCCCAGACGGGCTCTGTTCGCGTCCAGAACCGCAACGGCCTCGTCCAGATCCTTGCCGTCCACAGTAAAGGAGATATCCTTTGTACCGTTTCTTCCAATTGACTGCAGAATAACATCCACATTAATATTCTTCCTGGCAAGAGTATCAAATAATTTAAACGCCATACCCGGAACATCCTTAAGCCCGATGACCGCTATCCGTACGGCTTCCGTATCCAGCGCAACACCGCTGATCAGCATTCTCTCCACGGTAACCTCCTCCTTTACCACAGTTCCCTCATTGTTATTAAGACTGGAACGTACCACCAGCGGCACGCCGTATTTCTTCGCCATCTCCACAGAACGGTTGTGCAGTACGCCCGCCCCCAATGTGGCCAGATCCAGCATCTCCTCATAGGTGATCTCCTTCAGCTTGCGGGCTGTCGGCACCTTGCGGGGATCCGCCGTATAAACGCCATCCACGTCCGTGTAGATCTCACATGCATCCGCGTGAAGCGCCGCTGCCAGCGCCACTGCCGTAGTATCGGAGCCGCCTCTTCCCAGAGTGGTATAATCGTCATATTTATTTACGCCCTGAAAGCCGGTAATAATGACAATTTTCCGGCTTTCCAGTTCCCTTCGGATGCGCTCGGTATCGATCCTTTTCAGCCTCGCATTTCCATGGGCGCTGGTGGTGTGCATGGATACCTGAAATGCATTCAGGGAAATAGCCGGAACCCCCAGCTTATTCATGGCCATGGCCATAAGCGCCACAGACATCTGCTCTCCGATGGTAAACAGCATATCCATCTCTCTTTTGGGCGGTTTTTCATTAATTCTCTCAGCCATGGAAATCAGTTCATCCGTATATTTTCCCATAGCGGAAAGAACGACCACCACATCATTGCCTTTTTTGTATTCCTCGATACATCTGTCTGCCACATGAAAAATGCGCTCTTTGTTCGCTACAGAAGTACCGCCAAATTTCTTTACGATCAACATAACAGATACCCCATCATATCCCAGCCGTGAGCCACAGATCTGCCGCTCTCCGCTGCTTCTTTTTCGTTATAATGCCATGTATGCGCAGACCGTTTCCGGCTGTCATAAAGAAGATATGGAACCGGCTCCGCCACATGTGTCCGCGCCTTTATGGGTGTGGGATGATCCGGAAGGATCAGCATACGATAGTCTTCGCCGAAAGCGTCCAACCCCTCTTTTACCGGACGGATCAGCCTCTCATCCAGATACTCAATGGCGCGAATCTTCCTCTCCACACTTCCCTGATGTCCCATCTCATCCGGAGCTTCCACATGAATATAGGCAAAATCATAGCCCTGCTTTGTCAAAGCATCCACTGCGGCCCGGGCCTTTCCTTCATAATTGGTATTCAGGCCTCCGTTGGCGCCCTCCACAATGATACGGTCCATTCCGACGCCCACAGCGATTCCCTTCAGGAGATCAACTGCGGAGATCATCACGCCCTTTTTATGGTACCGGGCCTCAAAGGAGGTCAAAATCGGCTTTGTGCCCGCGCCCCAGAACCAAAAGCTGTTGGCAGGGTTCCGTCCCGCAGCCTTCCGGGCCTGATTCAATGGATGGATCTTCAGTATTTCATAGCTTTTTTCCTGCATTCTGCGGAGCATTTCATTCTCCGGCAGATACTGCCCGATGGTTCGGGTCAGCACATCATGAGGCGCCGTCAGGTCCAGCGCCTGGCCCTTATCCCAGATCATGCAATGGCGGTAGCCGGTCCCCGTATAAAATCTGCAGGCATCATCCTGAAGTTGCTCACAGACAGCCTTCAGCAGAATATCCGCATCCTCTGTGCTGATCTCTCCCGCGCTGTGATCCAGAATTTTCTGTTCTTCATAGGGAGCATCCTCCTCCGTAAGGGTGACCAGATTACAGCGGTAGGCCACATCGCTGTCCTTCATGTCCACTCCGATGCTCAGGGCTTCCAAAGGAGAACGGCCGGTATAGTATTTTCCGGGATCGTAACCCATGACAGACAGGTTTGCAGTATCGCTTCCAGGCGCCATTCCCTCCGGAATCGTAGCCACCGTTCCGATCTCCGACACAGCCGCCAGTTCATCCATCACAGGCGTTTTTGCACGGGAAAGAGGCGTCCCGCCGCCCAGCTCCTCCAAGGGCCAGTCCGCCATTCCGTCGCCCAGGATCACCACATATTTCATAATAATCTTCCTCGTATACTAAGTTAGTCCTTCATCCGGATCATGGCGACCACATTTGTCTCCAGTGATCTGATCCGTTCCTTATATTCGCCCTGCTTCATACCGTCCGTAATAAAAGCAAACTCCCCGGGGAGGTCTTTCAGATTTATGATTTCCGCATCGCCAAATGCGTCTCTCACCTGCTCCAGGGTAGTTCCTTTCACTCTGGTGAAAAACCTTCCCTTTACCTCGTCCATATCCATCAGCTTCAGGGGGCGGCTGGTCCAGTTAGTCATGATGTTTCTGTGAAGATGCTTGGCCTCATCCACCACGTCCGCCACCACCGCACTGGCAGTAGGAAGCTTGCCGGCGCCGCTGCCGTAGAACATGGCGTCGCCCAGCACGTTCCCATGGACAAAGATGCCGTTAAATACGTCATTGACACTATATAACGGGCTCTTCTGGCTCAGCATAAAAGGCGCCACCATCGCATAAAAGGAATCCTCCCCCACCTTTCGGCTGGTAGCAAGAAGCTTGATAGTCATCCCCATCTCCCTTGCGTACTTCATATCCTCCGGTGTGATCTTCGTAATTCCCTCCGTATAAATATCCTCGTAGTTCAGAAATTTCCCGTAAGCCAGAGAAGATAAAATAGCGATCTTTCTGCAGGCGTCATATCCCTCCACATCCGCTGTAGGATCCGCCTCCGCGTAGCCTTTTTCCTGCGCTTCCTTCAGAACCGCATCAAATTCGCTGCCCTCTGTACTCATCTTATACAGCATGTAGTTAGTGGTTCCGTTCAGGATACCCGTGATCTCGTCGATCTCATCCGCCGTAAGAGATGAATTCAGCGCACGGATAATGGGAATCCCGCCGCCGCAGCTTGCCTCAAACAGAAAATTGATATCCTTATCCCTGGCAATTTCCATCAGCTCAGGGCCATGACTGGCTACCAGGGCCTTGTTGGATGTGCATACGCTCTTCCCTGACAGCAGCGCTCTTTTTACAAAGGTATATGCAGGTTCAATACCGCCCATCACTTCCACTACAATGTCCACTTCAGGATCATTTGCAATGATCTCGTAATCATGAACCAGTATCTTCTGCACCGGGTCCCCGGGGAAATCCCGGATATCCAGAACATATTTAATATTGATTTCCTCTCCCGCCCGTTTGTTGATACTCTTATGATTGGTGTTGATAACCTCCACCACGCCGCTTCCTACGGTTCCGTATCCTAATACTGCAATGTTAATCATTTGATTTACTCCCTGCCTAATATTTTTAAATAATGAATACCCTCGCTCTGCTCGATCACTTCCATCATGGCCTCCGCATCGCCCTCCCCCGGAAGGATATCCACGCTGAGGGTCAGCGTAGCCACTCCGTTGATCGGAATACTCTGGTGAATCGTCAGGATATTCCCATGGAACCGTGCAATGTTCTGAAGCACTGTGGACAGAAGCCCCGGAGCGTCATCCATCTGGATAATGAAGGTGATGGTCTTTCCTTTAGCTTCCTCGTGAAAGGGAAAAATGTCATCCTTATATTTATAGAAAGAGCTCCGGCTGATCCCCGTCTGCTCGGCTGCCTCCTGCACAGTCTGAACTCTTCCCGAGCTCAGAAGCTTCTGCGCCTGTACCACCTTCAGAAGTACCTCCGGAACCGCCCGTTCTCTCACCACATAATATTTTTTCTTTTCTGTTGGTCTCCGCATTTCCCCGTCTCCAGTCCGTGTGTCAAAGACATTTGTCCGTTATGAGGCATATGTTACCACACCTGTATCAACTGTGCAAGCAGTTTTTATTCTCGTTTTCCGGACAGGGCAACCCATTTCAGATATGCATTGATAAACTGATCGATTCCACCGTCCATCACTGCGTCTACGTTACCTGTTTCTTCATTTGTCCGGTGATCCTTCACCATTGTATAGGGCTGCATGACATAGGAACGGATCTGGTTACCCCAGCCGATCTCAGTCACCTCGCCCCGGATTCCGGAGAGCTTTGCTTCTGCCTCCTGCTGCTTTAAAAGGTACAGCTTTGCCTTCAGCATCTGCATGGCTTTATCTTTATTCATGTGCTGGGAGCGCTCATTCTGGCACTGTACCACGATCCCTGTGGGGAAATGGGTAATGCGGATGGCGGAGGATGTTTTGTTGATATGCTGCCCGCCCGCGCCGCTGCTCCGATAGGTATCGACACGGATATCATCATCGCTGATCTCCACGTCCAGATCCTTTTTAATATCCGGCATGACGTCGCAGGATACGAAGGATGTCTGCCTTTTTCCCGCCGCATTGAACGGGGAAATGCGCACCAGACGGTGTACGCCCTTTTCTGATTTCAGATAACCGTAGGCGTTTTCTCCGTTCACCTGGAATGTGACGGATTTTATTCCAGCCTCGTCTCCGTCCAGATAGTCCAGCACCTCCACCTGGAAGCCCCTGCGGTCCGCCCAGCGGCTGTACATCCGGTAAAGCATGCCGCACCAGTCGCAGGCCTCTGTTCCGCCAGCTCCGGCATTCAGCTTGAGGATTGCGTTCTCGCCGTCGTATTCTCCGGATAACAGTGTTTTTATCCGGATATTATCAAAGTCCTTCCTGAATTCATCCAGCATCTCCTGTATTTCCGGTATGAGCTCCGGATCGTTTTCTTCATAGCCCATCTCAATCATGGTTTCCATGTCTTCCATCTGGCTTACCAGGTTCCGGTAGGTTTCCATATCCTCCTTCAGGCTGGATAATTCTTTCATTTTTGTCTGGGATTTTTCTGCATTATCCCAGAAATCCGGCGCTTCCATTTCGCGCTCTAATTCTTCAACCCGCTTTTCTTTATTAGCGAGGTCAAAGTGAATCCCTCACTTCCACTAATGGTTCCGTATAGGCGCCAAGAATCGTCTTGAACTGATCCAATTCAACCACAGCTTCACCCTCTTTCCATTTTTTTTCGAAAACCTGTCGCCTGACAGGGGTATCTGCTCTAATTTTGGCCAGATACACACTGTATACAATAGCATATCACAGGGAAAAAAACAATATCGCAAAGTTTTTTATCCATCTGCCCCGATAAAGCTGCTACAATTCCCTCATGCAAAAGGGGCGGGAAGGCGAACGTAATCATATCCATACCCGGCATAACGCCGGAGAAGCCGGCAGGGCATACATTCTCGATGCTCTGCCGGCTTCTCCGGCCTGTAAGATCATTATAAAGCTGTTTCCCTCATCAGGAGAAAAAGCTATCGGCTACTCTCACATCTGCAATGTAGCCTACCGTACCTGTCATAAACATCGTTTCATCCTCCCCGATATCAATCTGGATCATGCCGCCCGGCTGATTCACATTAATACGGTTCTCCACCATTCCAAGCCTGTAGGCCGCAACAGCCGCCGCACAGCTTCCTGTACCCGAGGCCTTCGTATATCCGGAACCGCGCTCCCAGATCTCTATGTCAAGATTACCGCGGTCAATATAGTGACATATCTGAAGATTCATTCTCTCCGGAAACTCATCCGCATTTTCCACATACGGCCCCAGCCTGCGCACGGTTTCCGGCGTGACATCATGCTTATCCATGAAAATAATACAGTGGGGATTTCCCACAGTCAGACAGGTGGCCCTGTACTCCGTATCATGAAAAGTAAATGTCTCATTGATTACCTCCCGCACCTCGCCGGTCACGGGAATCTCTCTGGAAAGAAAAGAAGCTTTCCCCATGTTCACACGGAATTCCGTAGCACGACCGTTCAGGCACTCCACCTCAATGGAACCTGCCAGAGTTTCAATACTGAACTTCTGATCCTTCACATACTCCTGATCCATGAGATACTTAGCAAAAATCCTCACACCGTTGCCGCTGATAGCAGACTCGCTTCCATCGGAATTATAAATGTGTACGCCCATTTTTCCATTGATATCTACAGGGCCGTAAAGTACGCCGTCGGCGCCCAGACCAAAGCCCCTCTGACACATCAACGCGATCTTCTTTCCCTGGAGCTGCACACGGTTTTTATTTGGATCAAGAATCAGATAATCATTACCCAGTCCCTGGTATTTTGCCATTGTAATACAGGTATTCATAGTATTTCCCCTCTCTTAGCCGGCTTCCGGAGTTATCTGCTATTATTATATCGAATATTTTTCCCATGTCCATAGGATAAACTGCTTAGTTTATTGCAAAAAATGCGCGAGGATCCCTCCATATCCACGCTATGCCATCCGGCCATCGAGCGGCTGATACAATATGACAATCTCCATGGAACGGAATTATCCAAAACCCTCCGCACCTATCTTCAGTGCGGTCTGAATATGACGGCTGCGGCTGAGCAGCTTTACAGCTTCTGACCCCTCAGATCTCTGTTTTTGCAGGAGAACAGCCGAACTGCTTTTTGTAGGCCCGGACAAAGGTGCTGTAGTCGGCAAAGCCGCTCTGTGTGGCCGCCTTGATTACGGGGGTTCCCCGAAGGATCAGTGTGCGAGCCAGAAGAAGCCGTTTGTTTACAATATAACTGTGCATGGTATAACCGGTTTCTTCCTTAAATTTCCTCATCATATGGTATTTGCTGAGATAATTTTTTTTTGCCAGGGTTTCAATGGACAGATCGCCATCAAGATGCTGATTGATATAGCGGACCAGCTTTTCCACCTGAGAATCGGAGGTATAGGATTTTCTGTCCGGCAGATCGTTTTTTTCCAGAAATATCCGGTTCACATGAACCATAAACTGGGAAAAAAGCGCATAGCTTAATACCTCTTTGCCAAAAGCATCCTCCAGAAGCGCAGACTCCAGTTCATAGAGTATGTGTTTCAGATGTGAATGGATTTCCGGATCAAGGCGCACCAGATTAAAGCTTCGTTCATTAGCTCTTTTAAAACACTCGCACAATTCCTGATCCCGAATATCCTGATGAATCCACAGAATAAATCGTTCGTAGGGTATGGAGGTATCGATCTCCGGCCGATGAATGGCATACTGATTCACCAGAAGAATATCCCACGGTTTCAGATGATAGGCTTTTCCCTCGATATGATAGGTCACCTTTCCCGAAAGGAACACGATCACTTTATGGAAATCGTGATAATGGGACTGGTATTCCTTTATGGTCTGATCCTTAATATGAAAAAGCCGGAATTCTTCATGCAGATATCCGGTTTTTTCCGTTGCTTCCAGAGAGTGTTCCATTATTTTTCCTGCCTTTATCTGCAATAGGCCCCGATTTTTCATTTATAAAAATCCAGAACCCGGATGAATACTGTCATATTCAGTATATGCCGGTTTAAACAGTCCTGTCAATATAAGTATATAAGGCCGGTTTTCATCCGACCGCTCTATATGGGAACCCGTTTATATCATCCGTGCGGTGATGTGTGTAAATAACATATATTACATGTTCACGCAGTAAAAAACTCAATAAAAAACGGATAAATTTACACGTGATAAATTTACGCCTGCCATTATGGTCTGCGTTCCCCATGACGAGCCGTTAATCAACAGGCATCCTCCAGCACGGTGGTGAGAGCGGCTGCGCTGCTTGAATGCAGGCGCACGACTTTAATCCGTTTCTTTTTCGCCTCGTCCACTGCCGTAGCGACCATCTTGTGGGACACAGTATTAGTAAACAAAATCATCAGATCCGGGCTCCCAAGCTGTTTTCGGAAGCTTCCCTTTTCCTTTGCGAAGACCTTCGCACTGCAGCCATATTTTTTGCAGATCTCCTTATACTGACAGACCATGCATTCGTTTCCGCCTACTATTACAATACTCATACATACGCTTTCCTTTCGTTTTATTAGTTGAAGCTAACTATCTCGGTTAATTTAACGGATATGAGTTTTATATCCGTTAAAAATCATTTTCAAAAGTTAGTCTAATCTAACCATAGTTTATGCCGTTTTATTCTTCTTGTCAAGTTTTTTATTCATTAACGCCGCCTTCACTGTATTTCTGTGATTCGAAGCCTGATATCCTCCGCAAGAGCGGGGCTGACGCTCACATACCTCAGGCCGGCTTTAATCATAAGCTCCAGAAAAGCGGGATCTGATCCGGCTTCTCCGCAGACGCTCACCTTTACGCCGTATTCATTGCATACGCGGATCACGTGGCAGATCAGGCGCCGCACTCCCGGCTGAAAAGGACTCAGGAGTCCGGAAACCTGCGGGTTCCCCCTGTCCGCCGCCATAGTATACTGGATGAGGTCATTGGAGCCTATGCTCACAAAATCCACCTCTTTTGCAAAGAGATCCATGCAAATGGCCGCCGCCGGGGTCTCGATCATTATCCCAAGCCGGATTTCTCCGGAAACCGGACTGCCCCCCACAAGGACCTCTTCTTTCGCAGAAAGGAACACCTGCTTTGCCTCCTGAAACTCCTCCACAGTATCGATCATGGGAAACATGATAGAAAAGCTTCTCCCCCCGGACGCAAGGAGCAGCGCCTTAAGCTGCGTTTTCAGAAGCTCCTTATGTTTCAGACAGAGCCGGATCCCCCGACAGCCAAGAAACGGATTGTCCTCCTTTCGAAGCTCCAGATAAGGAATCTGTTTGTCTCCGCCAATATCCAAAGTGCGGACAATCAGATCCTTTCCCTTAAGCCTTTCAAAAACTGCCCGGTAAGTTTTCTCCTGCTTTTCCAGGGATGGCTCCCTCTCTGATCCTGTAAAGAGAAATTCCGTGCGGTAAAGGCCCACGCCATATATGGAAGAAAGGCGCACATGATCCAGATCCTCCGGGCCGCCGATGTTTATGGAAACCCGGATACATTTTCCTCCGGCGGTGCGCACAGGCCCTTCCGGAAGCGCAGAAAGCCTTCGTTTTTTTTCTTCTTTGCGTTTTCTGGCAGCCTCCCATATTCTGACTGTCTCCGAATCCGGTTCCACAGTCACTACACCGCTGTCCCCGTCCAGGATCAGCTCATCCCCGTTTTTGATCTCGCTGATCTCGTCAACGCCTGTGACTGCCGGAATCCCCAGGGTCTTCGCAAGTATCGCCACGTGGGAGGTGGCTCCTCCTGTCCGGGATATAAGCCCTGCCAGACGTTTTCTGTCCAGCCGCATGGTATCCGCAGGAGTCAACGCCTCCGCAGCCACGATAAAGGAAGCATCCCCTTTCGGAATCAGATATCCTGTATGAGCGCCCTGAACCGCCTGCAGATGCATCTTCTTCAATGCCCGGATATCATCCGCACGCTGGCGCATATATTCATTTTCCATAGAATCAAAAAGTCTGGCTGTCTCCTCGAAGCCACCTTCAATCGCCTGTTCCAGAGAGCTTCCTGCCGCCAGCCGGGCCTTTACAGGCTCATAGAGCGCATCATCCTGCAAAAGAGCCTCGTGAGCCTTAAAAATTGCGGCTCCTTTCGCGCCGATTTCCTCCAGCGACTTCCTGTAAAGCTCCGCCGTCTGTTCCATACACCATGCTCTTGCTTCTTCCAGACTTTTTGCCCGGCTCTCGTTTACCGCCTTAACCGGTGTTATGGCCACAGCCCGGGCCATACCCGGAGCTGCCGCAATCCCGCAAAATTTTTTCATCTATACCTCCGTTACCCGCCAGATTTGGTCAGCTAACCAAAAGTGACCGAAAGCATAAAACAGCTTTCGGTCACCTGAATATTAAATTCCGGCCTGTTCAAGAAGGGACGGCACCTTTGACTCCCATCCCATTGCCATGATATGTACGCCCTGACAATAGGGTCTGCATTCTCTGATAATGCGGGCGGCGATCTCTACACCGGTAATACCTGCCTTCGTCTTTTCCTTGTCCGCTTTCAGCTCATTGATCATCTCTTCCGGAATATGGATACCTGCAACGTTCGCGTTCATGTATCTGCACATCCCCACAGATTTGGGGATTACGATCCCAAGCTGAACCGGCTTGCCGAACTGTTTCGCCTTCTCCATAAACTGGATAAATTTCTCGGGTTCATAAACAGCCTGCGTCTGAAAATATTCCGCGCCAGCCGCAACCTTTCTCTCCATTTTTGCCAGCTGTACATCCACAGAATCACTGCAGGGTGATACAACGGCGCCCTTCGCAAACGCAGGCGGTTCGCCAACCAGCTCATTTCCGCCCAGATCAACGCCGGATTCCAGCTGCTTCACCGCATGGATCAAAGATACGGAATCCAGGTCAAATACAGGCTTTGCCTGCGGATGATCTCCCAGCTTCGTATGATCTCCCGTCAAAAGAAGCAGGTTCTCGATACCGAACAGCGCTGCGCTTAAAAGATCGGATTCCAGCGCGATACGGTTTCTGTCGCGGCAGGTCATCTGGAAAATCGGAGTCAGCCCTTCATCCTTCAGGGCTTTACAGGTTGCCAGAGAACCGAGCCGCATAACCGAAGACTGGTTGTCTGTTACATTGACTGCTGTGATACCGCTCAGATAAGTCTTCGCTTCTTCCAGCATATGCTCAATATGAAATCCCTTTGGCGGACCTACTTCCGCAGTAACTACAAATTCACCACGTTCAAATGCTTCCGTAATTTTCATTATACATTGCTCCTAATCATTATAGATTTGTAATTATTTATTTAATAATTACATGAATTCAACAGTTTACTTATTCAGACACTTCTTTGTCCGTTGCGTAATTACGCACCTGTGTCGGGCATTTCAATACATCCAGACGTCCCAGCATTTCCAGCCGTCTGTAAATACGCTCCCAGCCGCATTCCATTTCACTGTCCACTTCGCATTTGCCGTTTTTAGAGCCTCCGCACTGTCCATTTACCAGGCTCTTGGAACATGCGGTGATCGGACATATCCCTCCGGTTAAATTCAGATAGCATTCACCGCACTGGTCGCAGTCATACTCAAGCGGCGTCACTCCCTGAAAGCCCGGCAGCGGATAGGTGTCGCAGCCTGCGCATACCTTTTTTTCTTCCAGATACCCGGCAATTGTCTGTACGCCTACGCCGCAGGAAAATACAAGCGCCATATCGGCTGCATCAATTTCACGCATGTGCTTCTGAAGGCGCAGCTTCATATTATCCGGATTACAGATATAATCCGTTGTAATAATTCCAGTTACATCCCCGGAGACTCCCAGCTCCCTCTGAAGCTCTGACGCTTCCTTTTCCGGGAAATGAACTTCCCTGCATCCCTGGCAGTTAATAATAAAAATCTTCTTCCCATCTGCCAGTGATACGATCGTTTCCTTATCCTTTAACTGGGTAATCAACATATCACTTCATCCCCCTTATCGCGTTTTTTCCGGCTTTGATCCTGCTTACTAACGGAATTTTGGAGGAGCAAATGTACTCACAGCATCTGCACTCGACACAATCCATGACATTTTTCTCTTTCATCTCCGGCCACCTCTCTTCATCCGCATATTTTGCGAAATAAAGCGGAGACAGCTCCATCGGACAGACATCCGCGCAGCGCCCGCATTTGATACACGGCTGTTCCACCGTATGATCTTTTTCCACCGCAATAATTCCGTTGGAACCCTTCATAATCGGCACATTTACATCTGAAAGATCAAATCCCATCATCGGACCGCCGGCCTTGATCGTGACATCATCATCCGTCACACCGCCGCAATAATCAAGCAGTTCTTTTGTGCTGGTACCGATCTTTACAATAAAATTGCCCGGGTTCTTTAAGCATTCTCCGGTCACTGTTACAACACGTTCTACCAGAGGCATACCTTTCTGAATTGCATCTGAAATTGCTTTTACCGTACTGATGTTGCAGACAACACAGCCTACATCTGCCGGCAATCCGCCGCTGGGAACCTGTCTCTTCAGCACGCGCTTAATCAGCATCTTCTCAGCGCCCTGCGGGTACTTGGTCTTCGCCGCTACCACTTCAATATCCGCAAGGTCTGCCGTTTTTTCCTGCAGAAGCGCAATGGCATCCGGCTTATTGTCCTCGATTACGATCAGACCCTTCCCGGCGCCCACTGCCTTAATCACTGCCTGAAGGCCGTAAATTACATCGTCCGCATATTCCAGAAGGACTCTGTGGTCTGCCGTCAGAAGCGGTTCGCACTCGCAGCCGTTCAGCAAAATGGTATCCACCGGTTTGGCCGGTTTTAATTTTACAGCCGTGGGGAATCCGGCGCCGCCCATCCCTACAATTCCGGCTTCGCGGACAATTTCCACAATTTCATCCGATGTAAGGCTGTCAAGGTCTTTTTGCGGCTTTACCGATTCATGCAGCGTATTCTTTCCATCCGACTGAATCACGATAGACATACACTGCCCTCTTGTTGCGTGCGGACGTACTTCAATGGCCGTTACCGTACCACTGACACTGGAATGTACCGGGCTGCTGATAAACGCTGCCGGTTCCGCAATTTTCTGGCCGACTTTCACAGTATCTCCCACCTGCACGACAGGGTTCGCCGGAGCGCCCGCATGCATGGATAGAGGAATTACCACTGTTTCCGGATCCGGGAATTTTTTCAGTGCAAGATGCTCTGTAAACTCTTTGCGTTCTGAAGGATGGACGCCGCCATAATATCCTTCCAGTCTGTTTTCCCGGATGGATTTCACATACTCGCTGATCACCCTGTGATTCACCCTGGAATAATCCCGTATCTGTATGGGCTGATTTAAAAACTCAGCGAGACGTCCCTGCTTTTCCAGCCTTTTATGTATTTTTTCCCAGGCGCAGTCTTTATTGCTGTCCACTTCGCATTTTCCGTTCTTTGCGCCGCCGCACTGACCGTTAATCAGGCTCTTGGAGCAGTCCACAACCGGACAGATGCCGCCCGTCATATTCAGGTAGCACTGTGCACATGCATCACAGCTTTTCTTGGTCAGCGCCATCCCGTGATGGCCCCTGTAATTCAGGGAATTGCTGGCCGCGAATACAGGCTTTTCTGCCAGATCGGCAACGGTCTGGATCCCAAGGCCGCAGGAAATTACAAAAACATTTTCCGTACCTTCCGGTATCATATCCTGCAGTTTCTTCTCTGTCAGAACTTTGTTGCACAGGAAATCTACTTTCGCACTGCCTGTGACGGTTTTTCCCTGTTCGGCGGCGATCTTTTCAAATTCGCCGCAGTCCGGTTCATCCGTGGTTTCAAATTCCTTGAAGCACTTGTTACAGGCAACAATAAACAGATGATCTTTGTCGGCCAATAAAGAAGTCAGTTCATCGTTACTCTTCAACTTATACTTGGTATAGTTTTCCAATTGCTCACCTTCCTTATATAATTAATATGCAACATTTAATACTTGTTTAAGTATAACACATGCCGGCGGAATTATCCAGCAATTCATCCTGAAAACAGAAAAGCACCCCGCCAAACGCTGCCCTGTCATTCTTTATTCCTTAAAATATTTTTCCAGCAGATATGCCGGCGTACAGCTCCAGGCATGGCAGTAGCTGTTAATGATGCGTCCCCCATAGGGTGATGCGTCCGGATCCTCGGGGGTCCATGCTTCCCAGAAGGTATCCGCTCCCGCTTCCAGCATGCTTCCCCAGTATTCCTTTATGTGATCCAGGGCCTTATCCTTCAGGCCGGCCCGGATCAGCGCCTCTACATAATAATGATGAGCATATGGCGTCTGCATGGGGAATTTATCCAGAAACTCCTCCGCTCTGCTCATCAGTCCCCGCTGCTCTTCCTTTGTCAATACATCCGCCAGCACCATCCATATCTGGCTTTCTATGGAAACCTGCCCGTTTGACACGGCGCAGCGCTTTTCCTCATCCCAGAAATTTTCCCGGGCGGCGCCGCACAAAAGCTCCAGTTCCTTTGTCAGCCAGTTTATCCACATCCGGTCATTTTTCCGCTCTGCCAGACATAAAGCGTAGCGCGCACAGTAGATAAGCGCTGCCTGGCTGCAGGCGGTCTTGTCCAACCCCTCATTCCAGTCCACAAAGGTATCCTTTGCCATCTGCTCTGTCACAACATGATTCGCCTTGCATCTGCGCAGCACCAGCCCCACCTGCTCCATAGCCACATCATACAGATCCTCCAGAGCTTCCGGATCCTCCTTTTCACGGAGATATTCCTCCAGCACAACGGGATAGAGCAGCGCATACTCAAAAAGATAAGTATCATCCGCAGTCACATCCGGCTCCGTAAACAGACATGCGCTGATTCTTCCGTCAGGAAAACGGCTGCCTCCGAAAAGATACAGGCACCGCTTGACCAGATCATAATTTTTAAAGCTGACATAGTTTACCAGCGCCTGCAGGCGGAAATCGCCCATCCACAATCTCTGATCCCTCTTGGGGCCGTCCTCGAACACGGACTGCATACAGTTTTCCAGCGTCCGGAGGCTGACCTCATGAATTTTTTTCAGCGCCGGATCCTTCGACTCAAAAGGCGTGGGTTTACTGCAATCCGCAGAGGTTTCAGTCATGCACTCCGCATGCCGGACAACCAGCTTATATTTCGGGGATGTATCCATCATGGTGATCTTCAGATACCGGAACGCATAGCGGCGTGGAAGCCGGACCATTGCAGGCAGGACGTCCACATGAATATATTCCTCCTGAATCCAGCTTCTGGATATCCATCCATCGTAATCATCCGAATTTTCACTGAGTTCCTTTAAGGTTTCCGCAAATTTCAGCTTCAAAAAAGCCGGAGCATCCGGATGGCTTCCTATATAGGATAATTCCAGTGTCAGATATCCCACAAAATGGGTGCCGAAATCCAGGCAGAGATTTTCTCCTTTCCCCATGGCCAGATGGCGCAGCTGATGAAGAACGATCTCCTCTTTTTCTGCGCTGTACCGCTCTTTTAGCTGAAATCCCCCCACCGGTTCCACGATCTTATGATGAAAAGAGGGCGCCAATTCACTGGCCCTGCTCAACAGCTTCGCGTCGTTCAGCGGATGAAAATCTTCTATAATACTGATCAATGCCATAATAACAATCCTTTCTGTGTATCCTTTTTCTTCTGCCTGTATTATACTACCTGCCGTGTCCATTCACAATTATAAAAAAGAAAAAACGCCGCTTCCGCAGATGAATGATCTGCGGAAGCGGCGGATCCCGTCAGCCTGTCACAATTGGAACCAGCAGATCCCGTTGGCTTCCATTGACAGCGCAAAGCTGCTTCCGTCGCCTCTGTACACTGTCGTCTTCTGAGGCTCATCCGTATTATTTACCACACAGAATTTTCCGTTCTCCACATAGGCATGTACGTCCACATGATAATTGTCCGAAAACCACTGATGCAGCAGCTCTTCGCTGTGTGCGCTCCAGAGGATCGCCCTGTGAAGGATCCTGCTGTTTTCAAAGCTGTAGGGCAGCCCCGAAATATAAACGCAGCGCCCATCGCCGTATGTGTTCACCGCCATCTGAACCTCATGCTTCCTCTGCACCAGGATTTCCGTATTTTCCAGAGCATAGATTCCTTTTTTGCCCTCTCCGAAATCCACCTCTCCGGCACAGTCCTCCAGAATAAAGTGCTCCCGGTTCTCCTCCCAGTTATATTTATCATAGCCCAGGGTAAGGCCCGTCTCCTTCTCCACGCCCAGCGCGGCGGCCAGCTGCAGGAAATGTCCCTGATATTGATGTCCGGAGGGCTCTCCCACTCCGATGAAACCGCCGCCTCTGTGAATGAACCTGCGCACAGCCGCCGAAACAGAAGGATCTTCCCAGACTTTTCCTCCCGTATGGGCGGTATCGGCGTCACCTATATTCAGGATCACATCCACGTCATCCAGAATGCCCGCATTTTCCAGAATATCGTCAAAGGAAATAAAGCGCACGTCAAAAGGTTCGCCGGACAGCGCTTCAATGATCCCGGCATAGCTGTAATTCTGCTTCTGATACAGCGCATGGTGAACCATATGGCAACCCCAGGAACGCATGCGGCCCCAACAGTTCAGCACGGCAACCCGTTTCAGGCAGAACGCCTTGGTTCCCTTAATGTTCTCGTACAGCCCACGGAATTCATTGCAGATGCTTTCCACATAGTCGATAAAATCCGGGAACCGGCAGGCCAGCTTTAAATAGCCGCCGTATCCGATACGGTCGACAGGCTTACGGAGGATCGCCCGTCTGGCAGTTACCCAGCTTTTTCTGGCTTCCTTCACCGGATCTCCGCCCTCATGAAAGGTATCCGGAAAAAAGTAGGGCAGAAGACGCCCTTCCGTATATTTCACTCCCGCAATGTCCGAGATCAAACGGAGGGTAGCGCCATTCCCCACACTGCCTACCACCGCATCCAGACCGCAGGTTTTAAATTCGTCCATAAAGGGCTCCGTACCGATCCAGTGATCCCCCAGAAACATCATGGCTTCCTTCCCCAGCTCATGGGTCAGATCCACCATCTCCCGCACCAGAGCGGCCACCTCTCTTCGCTGGAAAGCCATAAAGTCTTTATATTCCCGGGTGGGTTCCCGGTACTGATTATTATAATAACCCTGATCGATAATATATTCAGGGCGGAAGGGATAGCCCGCTTCACGCTCAAACTGTTCCAGTATATAAGGGGATACGGATGCGGAATATCCGTACCAGTCTACATACTTTTCCCGTTTCAGATCGTCAAACACCAGGGTGAACTGGTGGAAAAAGGTAGTATACCGGATCACATCCACATACGGATGCTCCTCCACAAAGCGGCGCAGACGTTCCATGGTGTATGCGTGTGTTTTGGGCTGTCGTACATCAAAGGTGATCTGATGTTCAAAATCCTTCCAGCCATTTACCACTGCGTTGTACATATGTACGGGATCCCAGATGAGATAAGCCAGAAAGCTGACCGTATATTCGTGATATGCCTCCGGCTCCGGTATGCATACGCATTCGTTCTCCTCCTCGTAGTTCCATTTTTCCGGGCCGATGGGCTCTCCTGCCGTACGGTCCACGACCTCCCACCAACGCCGTATATCATCTCTGTTATTCGGAGAAACCAGTTCCCCGCTGATCCCTTTCAGCAAGGGGATCCGAAGAGGCTCCTCCTGTGCTGTATAAAAACCGGTCATAATATAGCATTGCTGTACTTCGTCCGGATTCGCCTTCGCCCAGGCATTGTCCTTCCGGGTGGTATAGTAGGTGGAATATACCTTGGCATCCACTGACTTCAAAGCCTCCGGATACTCCGTGCCATCACAGTCGCGAATGGCATCCGCACCCCAACGTTTTAGTAATTCCAGCGTTTCAGGCACCACGTCCACATCCGTGGGAATGGTCACCCGTCCAATCCTCATATTATTCTCGCCCATTGGCATACCTCCGCTTTTATTCAAAGACCGTATCGGTCCAATACCGGGCCACGGGTCATTCAAATATTTTATTGTATATCATCAATGCCGCCAGAAGCAATATCAGGCCCACCAGCATAATACCCAGGCCAGCCAGCTTTCCGGTCATTTTCCATCCGACGATCACGCATGCTATCCCCGCGACAAAAAACAGCGCGATCAGAATCAGACGGAGCTTTTCATGTTCCTTCCAGAAATTCATACGATCACCTTAACCTTTCAGTCCGCCGAGGGTCATCCCCTGGGTCAGTTTTTTCTGCACACAGATATACAGAATCAGCGTCGGAAGCAT
This sequence comes from uncultured Blautia sp., assembly GCA_964528895.1. Lineage (GTDB taxonomy): Bacteria > Bacillota > Clostridia > Lachnospirales > Lachnospiraceae > Blautia_A. Next base: position 35,356 of record CAZGTY010000009.1, read on the forward strand.
TACCAGAACCAGCCCTGCATAAAGCTGCCCGTACTCCGTGGCTGCCTGCTGCGCCTGGGTGAGCTGCATCAGGCCTACCGGAAGCGTTTTCGCTCCCTTGGGATCGGACAGCAGCGTCATCGCTATAATGTACTCATTCCAGAATGACAGGAAATTAAACAGGATGACGGTAATGATCGAGGGCTGCGCCATGGGAAAGATAATTTTTATCATGGTCGCGCCGTAGCCGGCCCCGTCTATATAGGCCGCTTCCTCATAATCATGGGGCAGTGTGGCAAAATAGCCGGACAGCAGATAAATGGTGAAGGGCAGCGCTGTGGACGCATACACGATGGCAAGAACTACGATATTGTTCAGCAGCAGCCCTGTTCCGAATATCTTCCGCAGGAAAGCATCCCCATCCACCAGCATCAAAAAGATCGGCACCACAATATAGTTTACGTTGATAAAAAGGCCCGCCATAAACGCCACGTTCAGAAACTTTCTTCCCTTAAACGAAAACCGCGAAAGTACATAGGCCGCAGGCAGGGCCACCACCAGAAGAATGGCCAGCGCCAGAACGGTAACCAGCACGGAATTGAGCATATATTCTCCCATGCGGGCCTTGCTCCACGCATCCGCAAAGTTCTGAATATAGACTCCCGCAGGCAGAGCCCAGGGATTTCCATAAAATTCGCTGTTCTGCTTAATGGACGCCATAAACACCCACGCCACAGGAATAATAATCGTGACAGCCAGAAGGATAAGCACTACATAGATGAATATCTTATAAAGCCGTTCGCCCGTTGATTTTCCATTATGTTCCATATCACGCCCTCCTTAAAATTCCAGTGTTTCCCGCTTTGTAACCGCATTGACCAGCGCGGACAGCCCGAAAGAGAACAAAAATACCAGCGCGCCGATCGCCATACCATAGCCGTAGGTGGAATTGGTATAGGCCTGCTTATACATATAGGAAAGAGCCACCTCCGAAGCGCCGTTTGGTCCGCCGGAGGTCATGGCCTTTACAAAAAGGAACGCCATATTGATGGTACTGATGATAAAGAATGTCAGCGTAGTACGGATGTTGGTCCAGATCAGCGGAAGCGTGATCTGGAAAAACTTGACAATGCGCCCTGCCCCGTCCAGGCTGGCGCTTTCGTACAGGCTCTGAGACACACTGGACATGGAAGCCATATACATGACCATATAGTAACCGATGGCCTGCCATACCATGGCGATAATCAGGCTTAACATGACCATGGACTCGCCCTTCCAGAGAATTGACACCGTTTCTCCCTTAAGCAGGGACAGAAGACTGTTCAGCGTTCCGTTGTTCGTATCATAAATGGCGCTGAAGATGGCGGAAATGACTACTACGGAAAGAATATTGGGAATATAGAAAATAACCCTGAAAAAGTTCTGCCCCTTAATTTTTTCCATGGTCAGGATCGCCGCAAAAACAAGCGCGAATGCAAATGTCACCACTGTCACCACCACAATCAAAAGGATGGTATTCTGCATGGAACGGATAAAATTCGTATCCTTCAGAAGCTTGGCGAAGTTATCCAGCCCCACGAAATCCTCCGTGGTGGAATACGCGCTTCTTTTAAACAGCGACATCCGGAAAACATTGATCGTAGGGATTACCATAAAGATCAAAAATAAAATTGCCGCCGGCGCCGCGCATATGAAAATAAAACGGCTGCGCCCCGATTTTCTTATCATAGTCTTCAACTCCCTTCTGTCTGAAATGTCTGAAAATCATCAGATCATAATTGTATAGGAAACGTCCTGAATTTTCTGCCGTTTACTATAAAAAAAGGCCGCCGCAAACCCCAAATATTTGCGGCAGCCTCTCCTCCATTCATTTATATGCGTATCTGATCATCGCATTCACGGATACGGCTCCATTTATTACTGAATCAAATTTGCACGCATCTGATCACTTGCAGAGATGATACCGTCAATCCATTCCTGCTCGGTCATTGTGCCGGAAACCAGAGAGTTCACCGGATCAAACCAAACGCTGCGGTTATCAAGTCCCTCGATGGGGCTGAACGCCGCAAAGTTACCCATGGCAGCCTTTGCACCGTTATCATAAATTGCGTAGAACAGCTTGTTATCGCCCTCCAGCTTATCGGCAATATTCAGCACCGGCTGGATCGCGCCTGCTTTTGCAAAGATCTCGCAGGCTGTGTCACTGTAAAGATAAGCGATGAACTGCTTTGCAAGATCCTGATGCTCTGCGCCGCTCGGGATCCATGCCTGCTCAAACCATGTATAGCTGTAAGCATCTCCGCCTTCTTCCACTGCCGGAAGCGCTGTCATTCCCCACTGGAAACCGTCTGCTCTGGGAGCATCCGCCATTTCTCCAACGATCCATGTACCATTCGGCATAAACAGGGCCTTGTTATCCAGAACAAGCTGCTGGTTCTTTGTGAAATCCTGATCATTTGCCTGCGCGGGTGTGGTGGGCTCCGTATACTCAGCCAGCTTAGCTACGATGTCAAAGCACTTCTGAGCGTCCTCAGTCTCCCAGATACCTTCTTCATAGTTTGTCGCCGCGTCAAAGAACTCGGGGCCGCCTACGGAATACATCAGAGCATAGAAGAATGCGTCAAAATATCCTGTGGTAGGATATGTAAACAAGGAGATTCCTTCTTCCTTCGCCTTGTCGCCCAACTCCCACATTTCATCCCATGTGGTGGGAACTTCCCAGCCTTTTTCCTCAAACAGGCCGGCATTATAGAACAGGCCGCAGGGTGAATAGAACATCGGCGCCAGATAAGTCTTTCCGTCGCCGTATGGATTGGTCAGGGATGTCTCTGTAAAACCGCCTGCAATCTTATCGCCGACGATCGCATCCTCGCCCGGAACCGTCATGGACAGAACGTCTGTCAGATCCACAATATTCTGATCCTTTATAAAGGTTTCTGTCAGAGCGTCCTCACGTCCGGTAGCCAGATGAATCACATCCGGGAAATCTCCGGCTTTCATGGAAGCCCCGATCACATCTTCAAGATTCTTATCTGTGACCAGCTCAACCTCGATGCCTGTCTCAGCAGTAAACGCATCGCAGACCTCCTGCCACATCTCACTGCCGTAAGCCGTCTCGATAGCCGCTACCTTCAGGACATCTCCCTCTTCAGCCATCGCTGTCACACTGCCGCCCGCCACCATAGCTGCCGCCAACAGTAAACTGATTGCCTTTTTCATACTCATAAGCTAATCCTCCTGATTGAATATAATTGGTTTATATTGTTTCACGTGCTTTGTGCTTTCAGTATAACAACATCCTCAAGGCTTTCCAATCTGTTATCTTGCTCATTTTTTTAGTAATCTTGCCCGTTTTGGATATTTTCTATTATATTGGCGCGAGAATTCTTTTATTTATATGCAGTTTTCCCCGATTTTCTTCCTCTCAATTTTTATCTTCTGTATTTTTTATACAATCAAAAGCCCGTATTTCTTGCTTATCCGGCAGTTTTATTTTATAATAAAGGAAATTATCTCCGATATATTTTCGTAATTCCAAAATATTTTATAAAAATTGTTATTTTCCCCCGCAACAATATTTATAAAGCAGACGCCCCATTTTTTAAAGCACATTTCCGGAAAAGGAGGCATTTTTTATGAGTACAAGTCGTTACACCCTGGACTCCCTGGCTGCCAATCCGGTTGACCGTACCGTTACCAGGCTTCTTTATGTCAGCGTGGCCCATTACAGCGCTGAATGGCGCTCCACGCTCCATACACATCCCTGTGCGGAGCTTTTTTTCATCACCGGAGGAAACGGATATCTGCGGCTCACAGACCGGAATATTCCCATCGCCACCGGCGATCTCATCATCGTAAACTCCAATGTGGAGCACACGGAGGTCAGCTCCGAGAAGTTGTCTCTGGAATATATCGTCATGGGAATTGAAGGGCTGGAGGCTCTGGCCGGGGATAACGGAGACGACGGCTACTCCATCGTCCATTTTCAGGCTGACCGGGAGCCCATCCTTTTTTTCCTTCAGAATCTGCTCAGGGAGGTGGAAGCAAAGCTTCCCGGCTATGATACGGTCTGCCAGGATCTGCTGGAGGTGGTGCTCCTTCAGCTTATGCGCCGCAGCGAATTCACTGTGACCTTTGTGCCCACCTCCCGCAAGTCCACCCGGGAAACCGCACTGGTAAGACGGTACATTGAGAATCATTTTAAAGAGGATCTGACTCTGGACAAGCTGGCGGAGGCGGCGCATGTCAGCAAATATTATCTCGTCCATAACTTCAGCAGGGAATATGGCACATCTCCCATTAATTATCTGCTGTCCTGCAGGATCCGGGAAAGCCTTTATCTTCTCACGGAAACCGGCCTGAGCCTGTCGGAAATTTCCAGAACGCTCGGGTTTTCTTCCCCGAGTTACTTTTCCCAGAGCTTCCGCAGGATCCAGGGAATCAGCCCCATGCAGTACCGGATGCAGAACCGGCAGGGGCATAAAGGAAACGACAGATGAAACCGCAGTTACCCTTTCCGAAGGGAGGAAAGGCCGGCTTTGGCGCTGGCGTTTTCGTAATCATAAACAGGAATGATCATATTTAAGATAAAAAATCCATCCTCCGCCTTCACAGACATGGTCCCGTGATATTTTTCAGCAATCGCCTGAATGCTGCGAAGCCCATATCCATGCTCCCCCGCGTCCTGCTTACTGGTGGCAGGCAGATCTCCCTGAAAACGGAGCGTCCCTTCAAAGTAATTCTTAATCTGGATAAGGGCGAAACCCTTTTCTTTGCAAATTCTCACGGAAATCAGCCTTTTCTCCGCATCGGCGGCCCTTTCTACCGCCTCCACCGCATTATCGAGGGCATTTCCCAGCATGGTATAAAGATCCACCACGTCCATAAAGGATAAAAACGTTCCGTCCGCAACACAGTTCCACTGAATCCCATGCACACTGCAGTACAGGCTTTTTTCCATGAGGATCGCATCCAGAGCCTCGTTACCCGTATCTATATCGCTCCCATATATCCGAACCATTTTCTGCAGCTCCTCCACAAACGCATCACGCTGAACCGAATTGCACCCTGTCCAGGAAAGCGCCGCAATCTGGTGCTTCATGTCATGAAACTTCCGATTCATCATTTCCATATTTTCACGGGAAAGCTGATATTGCAGCTTTCTCTGATTCCAGATCGCCTTGTTTTCCTCCAGCGCCCTCCACGCCAGCATCTCTTTTCTCTGCATCCGCTGCACCAACAGAAACAGAAAACAGGTAAACATTGCATAGAGCTGACAGATACCCAGCATGATCTGATAGGACTGATTGTTTGTGTCTATATGCATAAAAGAGGCAAGCTGCTTGGTAAAAACGCTCATACAGTAAACAATAAGCACCATTGCCGCCACCACCACAACGACTGTCGCTCTGTTGACCGGATAATGCCCGTTCTCTGTCATCCCTCGGGCGAACAAAAAATAGAAACTCACATAGACGGCAAAATAAATCCCCAGATATAACAGCCTGTTCCAGAACCTGTCAGCCGGAGCCCAGCCCATCTGGGACAAAAACAGATAACACGATGACGCAAAATGCTGGGTAAGATATCCGCAAGCCAGACAATACAGTCCTTCCCTGGCCGTTATTTTACAGCTGATAAGGCAGGTCAGAAGCAGCGTAAAAAACACCAGGAAAAACCAGATATGGATCCCTTTCCGCTGAAGCCATGGACCAATCCAGAGGGATTCCCCCAGCAGCAGAAGCATCCCTCCTGCTAAACGCACAAAACAGTACTTCTGCTTTTCCAGAGCCGCCCAGAACAAAACCATGGCAAAGGCAAGCTCCGCACAATAAGAAAAGCTGGGCAGGGTCAATAACCATTCCATACTACAGACCTCCTACATAATCCGCCACTGACTGCAGAAACTCCTTTTTTTTCGGTCTGCTGATCTGAAGGACAGTACCAGCCACCTGAACCTGATTCTTTATGATCCCGCTCACATGCCGGAGATTTACCAGATAACAGGTATTACATCTTGCAAATCCCATACCATTCAGTATTTTTTCCGCAGACCGCAGACTCCCCCAGAGCTGGATATCATTTTGGAGCGTATGGTAAATCAATCGATGATTGCTGACCTCCACATAAAGGATATCCTCCACTGCTACCCTGTACATCTCATCCCCGGCCCGGATCATCACGCTTCTCGTTTTATTCCGTTCCAGATACCGGAGAAATTCCTTCATTTTCATTTCAAAGAGCTGATATGACAGGGGCTTTACAATATAGTCTGACGCCTTTACCTCATATCCCCGGATCGCATAACCGGACATGTTCGTGAGGAACACCAGCATCACCCGTTCATCCAGCCTCCGGATAATCCGGGCCGCCTCCAGCCCGTCCATTTCCTTCATTTCGATATCCAAAAAAATGAGATCATAGCAGGGATGATAATCCTTCACCAGCTCTTTTCCATCTGAAAACTCCGTGATATCCATGAGAATTCCTGTGTCTTCCTGGAAACGGCGAAAATATTTAATTGTCTGTTTTCTCGCGGACAGATCGTCCTCAGCCACCGCAATCCTCATCCTTCTCCTCTTTCCCGCAATTAAAACATTTCCTCTGTCTGTATTTTATCATTGATTTCGTGTTTTTTCCATACATTTCAAAACGCATTTTCAAGCGGATCGTTCCCTGCACGAAACGGTTCAGCACGAACAGGTTACGAAAATTAAAAGACAAAATAGGGAAAAAGGGTTGATTCTTTTTTTCTGTCTTTTATAATGAAGACATCTTTGAACGGCCGATTCAAAAAAGCAATAAATGATTTTTAAGAAGGAGGAAAACCTATGAAAAAATTACTGGCAGTATTCTTAAGCGCCGCGCTGATCACCGGCGCAGCCAATCTTACTTATGCGGACAGCGAGCCTGTCACGGCTACCTTTGTAGATACCACAGGAGGGAAAGTGCAGGGCTACCGTTATGATGGTGTTGACAATTATCTTGGCATTCAGTACGGTACCGCCGAGCGTTTCCAGGCGCCGGAGGCATATTCCTGGGGCGACACCGTTCGGGTGTGCAATGTAGAAGGCGAAGTTTGCCCCCAGACTACCATCGAAACCGCAACCCGTGATATGTTTAACTGTTTCCCCAATAAACTGCTTCAGCTCCAGAGCGAAGAGCTTTGTCTGGAGTTAAACGTATGGACTCCCGAATCCAGCACGGAATCCTCCCGTCCTGTAGTCGTATGGCTCCACGGCGGCGGCTGGAGCACCGGCTCCTCCACACAGTTTACCATGTATCTGGGCGAATCCTTTGCTAAGAAGGAAGACGCTGTCTTCGTATCCGTAAATCACCGTCTGAACTGCCTGGGTTATCTGGATGTATCCGCTTACGGCGGCGAGGAATATCAGTATTCCGGAAATGCCGGAGTGCAGGATCTGGTGCTGGCCCTTCAGTGGGTACAGGATAACATTGCAAACTTTGGCGGCGATCCCTCCAACGTGACCATCGTCGGTCAGTCCGGCGGCGGCGCAAAGGTCATGACACTCATGTCCATGCCCTCTGCTTCAGGCCTGTTCCAGAAAGCAGTCGATCTCTCCGGCGGATTCACCCCCACCTCCCGCACCACGGAAACGGCTCAGGAGGATACCGCTAACGTCGTTGAAGTCCTCGGACTGTCCGACGCCTCCAATGAAGAGATCATGGATACCCTGACATCCCTGAGCTATGAAGAGCTTTACGACGCATGCACGGAAGCGGGCGTCAGCTATGGCTCCGTGATCGACGGTGACCTGCTGCCGAACGGCGATTACTATGTTACCTCCAAGGATATCCCGATGATCACCTCCAATGTACTTGGGGAATTCAGCACGAACTACGCAAATATCCCCTATTCCTTCACCGAGGAAAACTACACACGTCAGATCCTGGATGAGCAGACTGAGGATATGGTCATGGAATCTGTAATTGCAAAATGGGGCGAGGAATACGGCCCGAAGATTCTCGAAGCCTTCAAGGAGGCATATCCCACTCACAATCCCGCAGAGGTACTCTACCTGAACGACCGTCTTCTGGTGGGTATGGTCAACACCCTGCCCGCAGCCCAGAATATGGCGGAAGCAGGCGGAACTGTATACAACTGTGTGGCAGCCTACAGCTACCCGATGTACGGCGGAGTCGTAGCGATCCATACGGCATCCGACATCCCCTTCTGGTTTGCTAATGTGGATGATATTTCTGAATTCGTAGCTGGCGATGAAGAAAACGCACAGAAGGTCAATGACGCTATGTCCGGCGCTCTCGGAGCTTTTGCCCGCACCGGCGACCCCTCCACAGACGAGCTGGCATGGGAAGCTTATTCTCCGGATACCGGAGCTACCATGGTATTTGATGCGGAAAGCGAGCTCAAATACAACCATGACAAAGAGCTGTTCGAATTGATCGAGGAAGCGCCGCAGCTTGAAGAAGGCTTCTCGCCTTTTTAACGGTATCTCGTTTCTGATTTTCAATAATAAATTGAGCAGGAGGCGGTTAATCACCGCCTCCTGCTCAATCCATTCTCAGCTCACCAGAATCACACCGTAGCCGCACGGCAGGGTAAGTCTCACATAATAACAGTTCCCTTCTTTTTTTACAACCTCCGCCGCCCTGATCTCTCCGGTAAAGGTGTCCCACACCTCCGGCATCAGCTCTGTCCCGGAAATTTTTGCCACAATGATTTCCGGCTTGTCAGAATAATTCATGAACAGGGTGTTGCGCCTTCCATCCTTCCGGTATCGGGTAAACAAAACACCGGAAAGATCCTCCCCCGTATGAATATACGGGTCGATCAAAAAGCTTTCATAAGCAGGATGGTTATTCACCGTTCTCTTCGTCCCCTCTACGATTTCCACAGGCATCGGAATGATCTCCCTGATCTTATCGTACACCGCCGCCTTATCCTCCACAGGCATGAGGATGAAATTCTCGCTCCCTTGCAGCTCCCTGAAGATCTCCTGAAGCTCTCCGTCCGCCGTCTGGGGCATGGCATAGGAGGGAACCTCTCCCAACGCCAGCACCGTTCCCCCCGCTGCGGCGTAATCCCTGCAAAGCCGCGCAGCTTCTATGCAGAGGACCTCGCACATAGGCAGCACCAGCACAAAAAATTCCTGGCCGTTGATGCGGTTTACAATCTTTTTCCCTGCAACTGCAAAATTCTCCACGGCATCCTTGTGGATCAGGTCAAAATCCAGATTTTCCGAGGATAGGCCGTTTAGCAGAAGCTGAAGCTCCCGATCAAGCCTCACCGCCTTCTCATCCCTCAAAAACGCTCCCCGGAAAAATCCGAGGGTATAATTCTGATCCGGCAGATAATGAAGCCAGAAGCTCTCCATCGGATGATAAACAAGCACCTCCGCCTCCGCCGTTCCGCCTGTCAGGGCATAATGAAGCCTTCGCACCATGGCGTTTCCTTCCCTCATTCTGTCCCAGCCCTGCCACTGGAAAAACTGTGACGGCGGCCAGTCATTCTTCCGGTTCCCCCGGTCAGAATAGAAAAAGCCGTGGTTGATGATGATCTTCATCCCCTGCTGGAACATCCAGGTAATGATACGGATATATTCCTCAAAGGTCATATCCCAGCCGCAGCCTGCAAACACCTCCACCGCTGTGTTTTCCTTCCCATAGGAATGGGCGCCGCAGGCAGTGAATTTGATATTCAGACTCCCGATGCCTTTCCCCAGGTGATCCGTCCCCGCGCAGTCCAGAAAACGGTTCTGCCGAAGATAATCCCCGCTGTAGCGCGCATGGCCGAACAAGGTTTCTTCGCCCAGAAGATGAGCGAAAAGCCCGATTCCATGAGCATTGCACCAGTCATGGATCTTCTTAAAATAATTTTCCTGGAACAAAGCCGCCGCCACATCAAAGTAATCGCATCTCGTGCGCCCTCCCTCCGCCCCGGGACGTACAAGCTGATACAGCACAGGGGCAAGGCTGTAGCCCTTTCGCTTTTTAAATTCATCCAGAAAATCCCGGCTCCACACAAGCGCGTGGCACATTCTCGTCTCATCGTCAAACATACATCTGATGATACTTCCGAAAGATTCCGCGAATCTCTCATAATATTTTTCATACGTGGATTCCAGAAAAGCCTGGGTGGCGTCCCCGTTAATATAGCTGATCTGAAGGTTCCCGCCATATTCATACAGGTCGCATTCCACCTTCACAACATATGCCAGAGCATCCCGATCCGAGGAAAACTCAAACTCCGGTCCGAACATCTGGTATGTAAAATAATCCGGCGTGTAATACGGCTTTCCCGACTCCTGATCCACCACGGTCACATTAAAGGCGTACTCTGACATGTCGGAATCCTTTTTAATGAAAAAAAGTCCTTTCCCCGCCACATCCTTAAGCTGAACCCGGAATTTCTCCCCTGCCGGAATTCTGATCTCCTCGATCGTCAGATATTGTTCCCGGAAGCCTTCGTTCTTAGTCAGCATCTGGTTGCAGGTTCCGGCGGGCCAGTCAATCTCATCGTAAAACCACACAGGTTCCCCATTTTCTTTTTTATAGTTCAATACCGTCCCGATCTTCTCAAACCAGTCGTCGTCCAGATAGCCGCCTATATAGCCCTCTCCCATATTGGTGCGGGCATGGGGAACCGTGCACTTTACGCCAGCTTTGCTTTGCAGCTTAAGCTGGCGCAGAAGCTCTTCCTTTTCCAGCCTGTCATTCCAAAACCAAAGGGGACACTGGCTCTCGTCCAGCGATTTCTCTTCTATAGGATTTTCCCATATCTTCCTGTCCATGTTACACCTCCTAATGTCATCAGGCAGCCGCCGCTCAGGACAGATAGCGGATGTAATCCGCCGCCGTCGCTACATGTTTTGAATTATAGATAATCCCAACCATTCCGGTTTTTTCCAGATAGCAGCCGCTCTCCGTGAGACCGGACAGCCCTTCGCTGTAAATTCCCACCGGTTTCCCCTGACAGTAATACAGGTTTTCCCCATAGCCGGAAAGCTCCTCATCCGTAAAGCATTCCCGCAGGTCCAGGAACGTTCCGGACGATGCGTATTTTTCAAAATCCGACTCCTGAAATCCGCACACATCCAGCTTTTCCGTCCCAATATCCGAATAAAATCTGGAAATGCTTGTCATGGCATAGGTGCCGGACGTGGAATCCGAAACAAGGTAAGAATTCTGGAAGGAAACCGCATCCGCATCCATACCTGCATAGGAAGCGAATTCCCGCTCCATCTCATCCTCGGATACGGACGCATGGCAGTCCACCAACATGACGGAAAATTCTATTTCCTTTTCCACTGCCGCGGCATGCACCCAATACCCGAAAATCAGAATTGCTGCCAGTATTGCAAAAAACGGCGCTTTATAATACGTCCAAAAATACTCTGCCTTTTCCTTCGCATTCCCGCCTCTTAACATCTTACATTCCTTTCTCCATCAGCCCTTCACCGCTCCTGCGGCGATACCGTTAATGAACTGCTTCTGCAGCAGGGTAAACAGCACGATCAGCGGCAGTGCGCACAGCACGCAGGCTGCAAACAATACATTCCACTGCGCCGGATTCTCTTTATCCCCAAGGAACTGAATCATACCCACAGGAAGGGAATACTGGTCTTTTTTCGAAATAAATACCATTGGATAGAAATAATCGTTCCAGATCCACAGACCCTGTGTAATAACCGTCGAAACCGTGGCAGGCTTCAGAAGCGGAAATACCACCGTTCTGAAACGCGTCCACAGCCCTGCGCCATCCAAGTATGCGGATTCCTCAATTTCCACAGGTACGCTCTTCATAAATCCGGCATACAGAAATACGGAAAACGGGAGGGAACAGGTAATAAACATCAGCATGGGCGTAAATCTCGTGTTCGGGATCCCCAGTCTCGAAATCATCTGCGCGATGGGCACGATAACCATCTGCGACGGCACGATCAGACCGGAAATAAAGAAGAAATACAAAAACCTTGCAAACTTTGATTTAATACGTCCGATGGGGTAGGCTGCCATAGTGGAAAACAGTACTACAAACAGAACGGATCCTGCAGTAGTGATCAGGCTGTTGAAAAATTCCTTGGGATAATTCATGTTGGAAAATGCCTTTTTATAGCTTTCCAGAGAGAACTGTGAAAACAGGACCAAAGGGGAAGCCTGATTATCCGGTAGTCTTAAGGAGCTTGAAAATACAATAACAAGCGGAGCAATTACAACAATACAGAACAAAACAATGATTACATACAGTAAAAAAATCCTGGGCGACATTTTCTCCACCTTTTCTTTTTCCACATATGCGTCCTTTTTTCCAAATGCCATTATAATTCCACCTCCCTCTTATTCAGGAAATACAGCATAAATACCGTGATCAAAATAATGAGTAAGAACGACATAACGGAGAATGCGCTGGCACGTCCCATCTTCTGATCCTCAAATGCCATCTCATAGATCTGGAACATCAGTGTTTTTGTGGATTTTCCAGGCCCGCCGTTCGTCATGATAAAGGAATAGTCGAATGCCTTCAGCCCGGCGATCACGTTCAGGATCACGTTAATGGTGATGGTGGAAGAAATCAGCGGAAGCTTTACCTTGCGGATAAGCTGCCATTCCGTACAGCCGTCAATCCTTCCTGCCTCCAGAAGGCTTTCATCTACTGTCTGCAGTCCTGCAAGATAGATGATCATGGTCGTTCCGAAGCCTTTCCAGATTTCCACAATGGCAATCGCATAAAGGGCGGTTTTAAAATTCCCGAGAGGATTGAACGCAGATCCGTCCAGGCCCACCAGATTCATAAGACCGGCGATCATACCGTCACCCGGCATGTATACGTAGGACCAGATAAAGCCGACTACGATGGCGCTGAACAGCGCCGGAAAGTAAGCGCAGGTACGGAACAGCCCCTTCGCCCGAATCTTCATATTCAGCAGCATGGCGACGGCGAGGCCGATCAGATTGCTGGCAATTACCATGACTACCGTATAAATCAATGTGTTTTTCGCAGAATTCAACAGAGTTCCGTTGTCAAAGATCTTGATGTAGTTTTTCATTCCCACAAAATCAAAATCATAATTAATCCCGTTAAAGTTTGTCACGCTGTAATAAAATAACTGAAGAATTGGAAATATCCAAAATACCAGAAAAAATACCATTGCCGGTATTAAAAATACATACATTTTATTTGGAAATACCAGTGAGATATTTCCGGATCTTTTCTTTTTTGTCATAAAGACCTCCTTTTTACTTAGACGGGCCTATGCGTTTTGAGAAAAAGGAAGGGCCTTATCGACCCTTCCTTTTTTCATTTCTGCCGGTTAGTCGTCAAGCAAATCTTCAAATTTATCCTGCATACCTTCCGTGATGTCTTCTATCTCCGTTCCCTGTCCGCCGATCATTTCGCTGAACAGCTCTTCCATAGTTCCCTCCGTTCCTGACGGCCATGCCTGATTACACCAGTGGAATGCTTTTCCGTCGTTCATAAGATCGATAAACGGAGCAAACAGATCATAGTTAGGAGCGGAATCCGCGCCATTTCCATACGTCATAATGAATCTTCCGGTATTTACAAATTCATTCCATAAGTCAGACTCTCCATCATACCAGTAATCGAGGATCGCCTTGCACTCGTCAATATACTTGGAACCCGAATAAATACCTACACCCGCAGACAGACAGGTTGCCGTATACACATTTCCATCATCCTGATCGCCGGGAAGCGGGAAATATCCTCTCTCAAAATCTCCGCCGTCCCCTTCTGCCAGCAATGCGGGCGCATTAAAGGAGCCGTCAAATGTCATAGCGGCTTTTCCGTCAATAAACTGCTGGATAGCCTGTGAAGCGCCGGTTCCGAGAGACTGGCTTGCATCTATATATCCATTTTCATACAATGTGTTGTACATTTCCAGAACATGATCCCATGTCCCCTCATCCGTGAAGGATGCATCCTCCGTACGAAGCTGTTCGTCGAAATCAGGATTCTGAGAATAGATTTCGTTACAAGCCAACTGATACAAACCAAACTGCATCACGTACATATCCTTGTCACCCATAACGATCGGAATATATCCTGCTTCTTTAATCTTTTCACAGTCATCCAGAAATTCATCCCATGTTGTCGGCTCATTTTCAATGCCGCACTCTGCAAAAATGTCTTTGTTGTAGTATGTACCAAGGATTGATACGCCCTCCGGAATTGCATATACGCAATCTTCGTATGTCATTCCGGAAACATCGCTCATTTTGTTTAAAAATTCCATATCGCTCAGGTCTGTTAAATAGCCTGCTTCTGCCAGGGAATAGCACGCATTGGATCCGGCATACATCGGCTGTACAAGGATCATATCCGGGCACTCTCCGGAGGCAAGCTTTGTTTTCAGCGCGGTATAGTAATTGTCATCAGGCAGCTTTGTTACCTCAAGAGTTACATTCGGCCATTTTTCTTTTACCAGCTCCGGAAGCTTCTGTGTCTCAAAGTCATCCGGCTGTTCAGTTCCTGACAGCATCACGGTAATCGTAATGTCGCCGGCATTTTCGATAGCTTCCGCATCATAAGCCATCACATTTCCTGCTGTAAGACCTGCCGTCATTGCCGCCGCACCAAGAATTGCGGCTAATTTCTTTCCTTTCATAATCAGGTTCCTCCTTTTCGGTTTTCTTGCTTTACATTTTAACATGCTTATGGTATACTTTTGTTGGTTATATCAGTGTACATTTTTTGCCCTTCCATGAAATATCCTGCGAGGTTTTCTATGAAGTTACGTACGAAAGTATTTTGTATTTTTACCACCGTTGCGATTATCCCCCTGCTGATCCTCACCCTGTATGCCTACGAACGCTACAGTATCATTACCTATCAGCGCATGGATGACATTTCCTCAACGTTATTTGACAATGCTCTGGAACAGGCAAACAGCGTCCTCAAGGGGATCAAACAGGCTGCCGGAATTTTTACATTCTATTCTGACAGCGATTTTTCTATCATTGAAAACCTTCAGAAATTCTCTGATCCTGAAAATGGCTTTGACGTATACGATGAGTTCAAATCCAATCAGAATATTAAATTTGTCTGCCAAAATATCCTTTACTCTTATGATTATCTGTACAGCATCTATGTTTTTACACCCGCCGGAGCCATCCTGGGACACAGCTTTCAGGAAAACAGCGAAATCCAGTATCAATACGATCCCGGCGAAGACAGCTGGTATCAGGACACCATTGCTTTAAACGGAAGCCTTTATGTCAGCTCTGTCCAGAACCACGATATGTTTATCGGAGACGACGATTCCCTGTTTTTTTCCGAGAGCCTGTACGATGTATATTCCCACAAATTTTTAGGGGTACTTGTCATTAACTGTGATCCGTCCCTGTTTGATCTGAGTCTTATCAATACTATGCCGGATATTGCGCTTCTGACGATCCATAATACGGAAACCTCCAATGTGCTCTACAGCAACATTGATTCCTTCACCTCCGATTTTTCAAAAATGCACCGTCAGATTTTTAATCACGATCTGGACGTCTCTCCGCTGCGCCTGACCGCGGTTTTTGATTATGATACTTTATTCAGGGAATTCAGCCTGACCGGACTGCTTCTTATTCTCATGGCAAGCGCATGTGGAATCGGCATCATTCTTCTCTCCTATGCCGTTTCCAAAAATCTCATCTATCCAATCGAGCATCTCAGCCGTAAAATGGCAAGTCAGAAGGGGCATACCCTTGCGCTCACCAGCCGTTATCTCAACCGCACGGATGAGATCGGTACGCTCTATAATGAATATAATTCCATGGTAGATGAGCTGAATGCCTCTGTAAAAAAGGATTACCAGGACAAGCTCATTATCCTGGACGCGCAGATGAAATCCCTGGAAGCAAGAATAAACTCTCATTTTCTTTTCAACACTCTGGAATCCATCAACAGCATGGCGGAGATTGACGACAATGAACAGATTGCCACCATGTCTCTTGCCCTGGGAAACATGTTCCGCTATACGATCAAAACGCAGAGCGAGCTTGTCACCATAGCGGATGAGCTTGGGCATGTAGCTGATTACACAGCCATCCAGCAGATTCGCTTCAACAACCGTTTCCATCTCGACATCCAAATGGAAGACGCCTTAAAAGCCAGAAAGGTTTTAAAGCTTATTCTGCAGCCTCTTGTAGAAAATGCGCTCTACCACGGATTAAATTACTGCACTGCCGGTGATACTATTGCGATACGGGGTTGGACAAAAAACAACTGTATATTCCTGAAAGTGGAGGACAACGGCCAGGGCATGTCCCCGGAACGCCTGGCGGAGATCAACCGCCGGCTGAAGGAAGAGCCGTCCTTCACAGAGCTTGGACACCGAAATAAACAAAGCATCGGACTTAAAAATATTCACTCGCGAATCGAATTATATTATGGCAAAGGCTATGGTCTGACCATTACAAGCCTCAAGGGAAGCGGCACTTCCATCCAAATTAAGCTTCCCGTAATTGTAAAGGAGGATTCTATCTAATGTATACATATTTAATCATTGACGATGAGGAATTAATAAGAAAAGGTACACAGAAAAAAATTTCGCCTCTGTCAGATAAGATCACCTGCATCGGAGAAGCGGAAAACGGTCTGGAGGCCATCGAAAAAATCAGGGAGCTTCAGCCTGATATTGTGATTCTGGACATGCAGATGCCGGCCATGGACGGCACACAGCTTCTTCCCTATCTCGCCCAGAATTATCCGAATCTTACCCTGATCGTAATCAGCGGATACCGTGACTTTGATTATATCAAACATGCGATTTCCGCCCAGGCGATCGATTACCTGTTAAAGCCATTCAGCCGGGAAGCCATTCAAAAATGTGTCCTGGATGCCATTGAACGTCTGGAAAAACGGAATGGTATCAAGGCCAGGCTCTCCAACAGTGAAGAGCAAAAAGAGGCTGCCTATTACGAATGCGATCTTCAGATACTGAAAAGCCTGATTTTAGGATATCATATGGATTCCACTTCCATTTCGTCCCAAAAGCTGAAATTTATTAATACATACCATGATTTTATTCTTCTTACCCTGTATTTTATGGAAATGCCCCCGGAACAGCATATTCAGGAATGGGTGGATGAACAGGGCTTCGGCGATCTGGCGCTTTATCTTGCCAACCCAAATGATACGCAAATGGGATTTCTCCTCCTTTTCATCCCGGAGGACAGTATCCTTTCCAACAGCCAACTGACCCAACAGATCATTGAAGCGTTCATTCCATGGACGGAAGGCCGGGGGTTCCCTGTCCTGATCGGCATCAGCCGGACTCATGACGATCTGAAGCAGCTTAATGAGGCTTTCCGTGAGGCCTCCGCCGCCCTGAATCATCAAAAGCTTTCCGACAAGCCATCCCGTTATTACCAATTTCAGGACACTGAGCCGCGGCCCATCAGTTGGGAGAAACAGGATGAATTTTTGTTTCGTATTGAATCCGGCAAAACCGATGAGGTGAGAGCCATGACAGATGAGCTTTTCCAATATTACCGCACGATTCCGGATTTTACCCTTGCCGATGCCAAATATCACTGCTATACGCTGTCCGACCAATGCCGTCTGATACTGGATTATTACATGAACCAGCAGAATGTAAAAGCGCCCTCCAACAGTATGCAGAATGTGGTTAATCATATTTTTCATATCGATGAACTGCGGCAGTATTATCTTCAGTTTTTTCTGAATCTGGCTAATCTCCTGAAGAGCCAGAGCGTATATGCCGGAGACGATATCATTGAGAACATCCGCATCTATATGGAACGGAATTACCAGAAAGACATTACCCAGGAATATATTTCCTATCTCTTTTATATTAACCGCAGCTATTTGAGCACCCTCTTTAAAGCGCGGACCGGAGAAAAATTCATCGACTATCTAAACGGTATCCGCATTGAAAAATCAAAGGAGCTGCTCCGCAATTCCGAACGGAAAATGTACCAGATCGCAAAAGCGGTCGGTTATGACAACGTAAAGTATTTTTTCCGTATTTTCAAGAAAAAAACGGGGATCACCCCCGAGCAATACCGTAACCGGTATGCAGAAAAACCATGAAAGCATTCCTTTCATGGTTTTTCTGCCGCTGTCTTCAGATATTCAGTTTCCTGCCGTAGCTCTTTGCGCCCTCAAAGCAATTCGACTGGTATACGATGGTGAGCAGCCTTATGACGCATGCTTTCAGATCCCCGCGGGACAGACTTCCGTTCGCAAGGGCAGTCCGGATGTTGTCCAGGTCCTCCTCGCAGCCCGGCATGATCAGATCGTTGCCCGCAGCTATACATTTCCACGCGAGGCTTCCTCCATCCTTGCTGGTGGTGGTCCAGTCCGTCATAACAATACCCCGGAAGCCCCATTCCTTTCTCAGCGCCTGAGTGCAAAGATCATAGCTGTTGGCAGAATGGACGCCGTTTACAAGATTATAAGACGTCATGACTGCCATGGGCTGTGACGTTTTCACCGCGATCTCAAAACCCTTCAGGTAAATCTCACGCAGCGCACGCTCTGAAAGAATGCTGTCCGCGCCCATCCGGTTGTCCTCCTGATTGTTGCAGGCAAAATGTTTGATGGTGGTGCCGATGCCGTTGCCTGCCTGAACGCCCTTTGTCATGGCAGCCGCCATCACGCCGCTCACGACCGGATCCTCGGAATAATATTCAAAGTTTCTGCCACAGAGCGGATCACGGTGAATATTCATACCCGGCGCCAGCCACCAGGTAATTCCAAACTCCTGCATCTCCTCACCCACAGCCTTTCCTGTCCGTTCCACCAGCTCTGCGTCCCAGGTCTGCGCCAACAGCGTGCCTACCGGAATGGCCGTACAGAACTGGTAGTAGGTTTCGGCATTCTCATACTCCACATGCTCCGCAAAATATCCGCCCTCAATGGCATCCAGGAAACCCTGTGTATAGACGGAACCATCCTCCTTTGATACCTGATAACTCCGGATCAGCCTCAGTCCTGCAGGTCCGTCAGCCATAGGCATCCCCGGAATACCGTATTTCTCATCCAACACAGAGCTTGTCTCTCCTGCCGCACCCGGCACCATAATTCCTGCGGAGCCCAACGCGCTGCTTGTCTGTCCCCTGGCAATCTCTCCGATAACCATGTGAATCATTTCCTCATCCGTCAGTTTTTCTGCCAACTCCCGGGCAAGCTTTTGGGCCTCGCACTCCTCATATACAGGAAGCTTTTCCTCTTTTACTGTCAAAGGAAGCACCGGAAGCGCTTTTTCTTTCAGCTCCATGTGCCATTTTTCCTCAAATGCCTCTCCCACCTGAAGGGAATGAAGCTCTTCGCAGATATCCTCCTGCAATTCACAGATGGGAGTAGTTTTTTCCACTACGGAATCCTTTTCCACCTCCAGTGCGCCGCACAGGACAAGATCATCAGAGGAGCTTCCAATCCAGATCCCGTAAAGACCTTCCTCCAGGATCCATGCGGAACCCTCATCGTCAAAGGATGCAAGGGCTTTTACGGGGAAAGAGATTTCCACTGTCTCGCTCTCACCCGGTTTCAAAACCTCTGTTTTTGCAAAGCCGCACAGTCTTTTTAATTCCTTCGGGAGTCCCTGCTGGGGGCAGGCGGCATATACCTGAACCACCTCCTTGCCCGCGTAGACATTTCCCGTGTTTGTCACATTTACCTTCACTGTGATCCTCTGCGCCTCCTGATCGACTGTCAGCTCCTCTTCCGCGGATGCGATACGGAATTCTGTGTAAGAGAGACCAAAGCCAAAGGGATAGCGGGGTTTTACACCAAAACTGTCAAAATAGCGGTAGCCTACATAGATTCCCTCCTCGTAATAAGCCTTATCCACATTTCCGTCATTGTGGCTGAAATGAGCGGACGCCGGATAATCTCCATATTTTACAGCCCATGTGTCGCTCAGCTTCCCGCTGGGGACGACGTCTCCGCAGAGGATGTCCGCCAGGGCATTTCCGCCCTCTGTCCCGGCCTGAACCATGTACAGCACTCCATCGATGTTATGGTATTTTTCCAGGCAGCTCAGATCCACCTGTGCGCCCGTATTCAGAATCAGAAGTACGTGCTCAAAGCTGCCGCATACAAATGCCAGGTTCCTTTCTTCTTTTTCTGTCAGGTAGTAATCCCCCCGCTCCGAAAAGCGATCCGCACCTTCGCCTGCAATCCTGCTGACCACGAAAACGGCCGTATCTGTGTCCGCCTTTCTCACATCCTCCTCTGTGATCTCCCGACCTGCCGGAAAAACAAAGGGTGTATCTGAATACACATAGAAGAAATCCATTCCGTCCGCTCCGGCTGCCTTCGTCAGTATCCTGTTTTTCCATGCCAGTCTGGCATTCTCATATTCCTTCTCATATTCCTTCAGCCAATCCATGGTGGTAATCTGAAAGCCCGCCCCTTCAAGCCCCCGCAGGATCGTCACGGAATCCCTGTCGTTTACATCTCCTGATCCGGTTCCCACTTTTATGGTTCTGACAGCGCCGCCCCCGAATAACGCCAGCTTCCTTCCTCTTTCGAAAGGAAGCATCCGGCCGTTGTTTTTCAAAAGAACCATTCCTGCGGCAGCCGCTTCTCTGGCTGCGCGGCGATTTCTCATCTCCCGTTCGCTCATCTGGGGATTTCGGGTACCACTGTATGTTCTGACTTTCTTTTTCATGGTCTTTACCTCCATATTAACATTCATATTACTGATATCATACCATATCAAGAGTATACTTTTTAGCGTTTTTAGAGTATACAATTGTTGTGTCTTCCTGCCCTGTGAGTATTCTGGGCTCTGAGAGCCACTTCGTCCGTTACTGAGAGCCCCTTAATATACAATCACGCTTCATTTCAGAACGTTTTGAAGCACAAATGTACACAATCAGTTTTCCTCGTTCAGCCATCTTGCAATGTCCCATACAGCAATTCCCTGATAATCATACTTTTCGTGTCTGGTTCTTGCAAGAATCACTTTAGGATACGCATCCTTAATTGCAAGAAGCGGAGAATATTCCCGCTTAAAAGTAGCTGCATCTGAGATGTTATCGCTTACCTGGATATAGAGCTTCTCCGTCTGGCGTATCGCCACAAAGTCTATTTCTTTCTTGTAGAGCTTGCCTACATATACTTCATATCCTCTCCGACGCAGCTCTAAGTAGACAATATTTTCATAGATCCGTCCAAAATCCATATTCCGCGTTCCATTTACAGCATAACGGAAAGCGGCATCACATAAATAGTATTTGGGATTGCTTTTCAGATATTTTTTCCCTTTGAGGTCATACCTCTTAGCCTCATAAAACAGGAAAGACCTCTCCAGATATTCTATATACTTTGATACGGTTTTCCTTGTAATTTCAATACTGTTCCTATGAAATGTATCACTGATGTTATTGGGGGACAACAGGTTTGATATATTATCCATCATGAACTCTGTCATACGCAGGAACTCTTCTTTATTTCGAATGGCATATTTCTGTACCAAATCGCGCAGCAGAATGGTTCGGTAAACATCAGCCACATATTCATAGCGCTCTTTTTCTCCCGAATATACATAGCTGCCCGGCATTCCGCCCATTCTCACATAATCATCGAAGTCATCTTGTAAATCACAACTATGCTGCAAATACGCCCTATATTCCGCAAAGGAGAACGGGAAAACCTGCACTTCCATTGTCCTTCCGGTAAAAAGCGTTGCCAAATCAGAGCTGAGCAAAAACGCATTGGATCCAGTCAGATAAATATCATACATCCTCTTAGCATGAAGACTATTGATTGCCCTTTCAAAAGAATCGCAAAGCTGTACCTCATCAACCATCAGAACATTATGTTTGCCTTCTATGAAATGCTCTGCTGCATAGGCATGAAGTTTCCTATAATCCAGAAGCTCCTCATAATCCAGCTCCTGCAGATTTATCATAACAAGATTGATATCCGGTTCTGTTTCTGTAAGATACTCCGCATATTCTTCTAACAATACAGACTTGCCGCAACGTCTGATTCCCGTAATAACCTTGATGTCCGGCGTATGTTTCAGCGCCTTCAGTTTGTTCAGATATTGGTAAGCAGGTAATAATCCGTATCTTCAAGTGAGCAAATACCTTTGATATACTTT
>CAZGTY010000010.1:0-56980 GCA_964528895.1 uncultured Blautia sp.
TACGCGTATCGCGTGCATATTATCAAGAGCCATTTGCAGCAGCCTGTCAAATTCTTTTTTTTCTGTATCGTTCATGCCTTCTGTAAGCTCCTGCTGCGTTTCGAGCGCAGTAATCTTAAGAGCCTCCGCCAGCTCTTCCCCAAGCTTCGTAGCGGAAAGTATGGCTTTTCTTCCATCGTTTTCATCCGCTGATTTCATGATAATGCCCTTTCGCTCCAAACGGGACAGGATGCCGGCCATGGTGGACTGGGATAACTTCATTTTCTTTCTCAGCAGGGAGGCAGTGATTCCCGGGTTTTCTAAAATTACGCGCATAGCGTCGCTCTGAACGGATGTCAGTCCAATTTCTTTTTCTTTGATATTTCTAAAGTATGTAACAGCATTTCCGAGCTGCACTAACCTGGTTGCTGTTTTAAATTGGGAAACCTCTGTCATTTTAGAACCTCCGGATACGATATAAATCGCAAGCGATATTTCGCTTGCGATTTATATCGTATCACTGTTATAGCCGGTTGTCAATAACATATCGAAGGAGGCGCGGCTCAAATAGCTTGTAGAAAGGATACAGAAATGACAGAAGTGATAACAGGCGCAATATTATTTTATAGTTGACGAAATTGAAACGGTGATGTATAATAATGACACAATATCGTAATAAAATCGTAAAAAGTAGTATCAGGGGTATGAAAGGAAGAGGAATATGGGGAAATCAAGCAGAGGGATCAGAATCCTGATCTTGTCGCTTCTGGTGGGGTTCTTTGCAGCAGGAGTGGCCGTACATACCACAGTGAGGGAAGCGCAGGCTGCCACAGCCGGATTTAAAAAGATAAACGGAAAGACATATTATGTGAAGTCTGACGGACAATATTATAAGGGCTGGCTGACGATCGGTACGAAGAAATATTATTTTTATCCTGCGACAGGTATCATGGCAACCGGTTGGGTGAAAAACAGCAGTGGTCAGTACCGCTATTTTTCGACAAAGGACGGAGTGATGGCAACCGGCTGGGTGAAAAACGGGAGCGGTAAGTACCGCTATTTTTCAACCAAGGATGGTATAATGTCAACCGGCTGGGCGAAAAACAGCAGTGGTCAGTACCGCTATTTTTCGACAAAGGACGGAGTGATGGCAACGGGCTGGGTAAAAAATACGAGCGGTAAGTACCGTTATTTTTCACCTTCCACCGGAGTGATGACAACGGGCTGGCTGAAAAATTCATCGGGAAATTATTATTACTTCAGTAAAACCTCAGGTATCATGGCAACGGGCTGGGTAAAAAATGCGAACGGAAATCAGTATTATTTTGCCTCCAACGGCATTATGGCTACGGGCACCCAGACCATTAACGGCGTCACATATGTCTTTAACTCTAACGGCCTGCTTATGAACACCCTCAGTAGTGAAAATGATATTGTCACCAACGCGGCGCTTTCGTCCGCACAGAAGACGGTGATCATGAAGATCCTGTATGCTGTGGAGACAGGCGGACAGGTGTATGGAAATCAGGATTACACCTGTTTTACCGAAGCCTATACAAACAGCAGCAGCGAACATGCCATTACCATAGGGGCGGGACAGTGGTATGCAACGGAGGCGCAGCGTTTGCTGAAGCTGATTTATACTACGGATAAAGCGACGTTCCAGAAATATGATAAAAACGGCGGCCTGTACACGGATGTATGCAATGAGGACTGGAGCACCTATACAAAAACGACATATAAAACGGTCATCCAGCAGATCATCGGATCTGCGGTTGGTATTAAGTGTCAGGATAATCTGATGCTGGAAATGATCAATGAGTATGAGACAGAGATCCGGGCGCTTGGAGTAACCGATCCGAAGGCTGTGGGGGAATGTATTAACATCCGCCATCAGGGAGGCCTTGCGGCAGTGAAGCGGATTCTGAATAAGACAGAGAAGCCGTACTCACTGAACAATATCTATAAAGCCCTTCAGACGGATACGGGCAATCAGGTGGGTACATACAAAACCAGACAGAAAAAAGTTTATGAATGGCTGTCTACATACATGTAACAGATAAAAAATAAAGGCTTGCATGTAAGATAACGAAAAGGGCCGGAGCTTTTGCTTCGGCCCTTTCATGTACACGCGGGAGTTTTAAGGCCTTCCGGCGCAGTATGCAGGTTAATTTACGGAATACAAAAAATCGATTGCAGCAGGTACCCAGGCGCTGCACATATAATCTTTGCCGTATTCCATATTACCGTTTCCCATGTAGGATCCCACGGACAGGCCGTGATCTCCCTCAGGGAAAATATGCATTTCCAATGGTATTTTGTGCTCTGCGAGAGCCATGGCAAGCAAAAGGGAATTCTGGACAGGGACCGCGTTATCCGTAAAGGTATGCCATAAAAAAACGGGCGGGAAATCGTTGTTGATCTGTTTTTCCATGGAAAGCTTATCGCGAAGCGCATTATCGCCTTTTCTTGAACCGAGAAGACAGTCAAAGGACGGCTGATGGCCGTAGGGGCCTGAAGAAACCACCGGATAGGATAAAACCAGCCGGTTCGGGCGTACCAGATTTCCACAATTGCCCAGAAGCTCCTGGATTTCAGGATCGCGCCACAATGCCGCCGCACAGAGCGCCAGATGGCCTCCGGCGGAAAAACCGCCCACGGCAATATTGTCCGGCCGGATATGGTATATGTCCGCATGCGTCCGAATATAGGAAAGGGCGGCGAGAGTTTCGCAGAGAGCCTGGGGGTATTCTGCGGGAGCTACAGAATATTCAAGAGTAAATACCTGAATCCCTGCAGCGGAAAATATCTGAGCGACAGGGATGCGCTCCCGGACAGATAAATGGCTGTACCCTCCGCCAGGCAAAAGCAATATTGCCGGATGCAGACGGCCTGGATCAATTTCCGGATGGTTCTCTGTTAGATAGCCCTCCAGACGGACGCCGGAACCGGAGAACCCGGGAGCATGGATAAATGTTTCGATAAGTTTCATGTGAACCCTCCTGGTTTTATATTATAATTCAAGCTGGCAGGCATGGTTTATAAAAAATGCCGGTCAGCCTGAATTATATTACAGAAATGAAAAAAGTCAAGCTGGGAGTGATAAACGTAGGGCACTTCCAGGGGATTTATATGGCAGTGGGAGTGGAAAGATGAAATTCTTATCTATAAAAGCTTTCATGCAGAGTCACTTTTTAAAGATATAGTTTTTTCAGAAATTATCCGGTGTGGTATCCCGCAGGACCAGTTCGGCGGAAATTTCTATTTTTTCAGGTACGGTTTTGCCGTCCATCAGGTCCATGAGGATAGAGACAGCATATCCGCACAGATATTCCAGGCGGTTGTCTATGCTGCTGAGTTCCGGCTGACAGCAGACGGAAAGCAGAGAATTGTTATAGCCGATGATCCGCAGCTCTCCAGGAACAGAAATACCCGCTTTCCGGGCGAATTTCAATGCACCGATGGCAAGCTCATCATCGGTAGCCAGAACCGCGTCGAAAGGGTGCGCCTGATAGTGCCCGGTGAGCATGCGGCAGACCTCCTTTACAGGCCCCTTGCTCTGGGTAAGCTGGAAAGCTTCTGCAGGGAAGCCTGCCTGAAGGCAGGCTTTTTCAAAGCCCGCTTGTTTACGCCTGTTGCTGAAGGACATGGATCTCCCTAAAAAGAGTGGGTGTGTGGCGCCGCTTATAAAAAGTCTCTGGACTGCAGCATAAGAAGCCTCCTCATCGTCGCACAGCACACTGTAAATGTTCTTTCCTTTTAAATGTCCGTTCAGGATAATGACAGGTACCTGAACGGCTGCACGGTAAAGGTAAGCGTTCCGGCCCTCTTCGGATTCAATGAAATTCGAGCCGATGAAGATCAGTGCGTCCACATGGCGGGCCAGCAGCATATCCGAACATTTTTCCTTCTGCTGTGCGTTGTAGCCCGTACAGCATAGAAGGGAATCATATTTATGGCTGCGAAGTCCATGCTCTATATAGGAAATTGCGCTTCCAAGATAGGGATCGGAGGAATCTGCGCAGAGAAGTCCTACGGTCTGCATGGTGTTCTTTGTAAGCCCCCTGGCAAAAGCATTGGGCTGATATTCCTCTTCGGCCATAACTGCCAGAACCTTCTGACGGGTTTTGGCACTGACATTTTTGCTGTTGTTGAGCACCCGGGAAACTGTGGCAATAGATACACCGCTTTTCTGAGAGATATCATAGATATTCATACGCAGCTCCTTTCTATCTCAATGTAAGCTCTTACATCCAAAATCCGTTTGAATGAGTTTATTATAAACGGATAATAAAAAAAATCAATATATTTTAGAAAACCGTGGATAATATTGACATTTTAAAGAAAATAATGTAAATATTAATGTAAGCCCTTACATGGCGCTTTGACGTACATGGAAGTATATGGAAAAAGAATGAAAAGATAAAAGGAGAAAGAGACATGCAGAAATATCTGAAGATTCATCCGAAGGATATGGTTGCCGTAGCGCTGACATCTTTATCAGCAGGAGACATATGCGTGATTGATGGAGAAGAGATATGCCTTAAGGAAGATATTATGCGGGGGCATAAGTTTGCTCTGACGGAAATCCGGGCAGGCAATGAAATCCTGAAATATGGAAATGCCATTGGAAAAGCAACCTGTGACATAGCGCCGGGTGAGTGGGTTCACACGCATAATCTGAAAACCGGATTGGGAGATCTTTTGGAATATACGTATGATAGAACGATCACTCCTGTAGAAAAGACAGAGGAAGTCTGTTTTCAGGGTTATGAGAGGCCGGATGGCAGGGTCGGCATCCGAAATGAGATATGGATTATTCCCACAGTGGGCTGTGTAAACAACGTGGCGGCTGCCATAGAGCGAAGAGCAAAAGCTTTGGTGGAAGGCTCTCTGGAAGATATCGTGGCCTTTCCTCATCCTTACGGCTGTTCCCAGATGGGGGATGACCAGGATAATACCCGGCGGATCCTGGCGGATCTGGTGAATCATCCCAATGCGGGAGGGGTTCTGGTGCTGGGCCTTGGTTGTGAGAACAGCAATATTAATGAACTGAAAAAATTTATCGGTGTTTATGATGAAAAAAGAGTGCGCTTTCTGGTGTGCCAGGAATGTGAGGATGAGCTTGAAGAAGCCTGCGACGTGCTTGAGGAGCTGGCGGAATATGTAAAAGGCTTTCAGAGAGAGCCTGTCAGTGTGTCCAGGCTTATCGTCGGCATGAAATGCGGCGGATCGGACGGACTGTCCGGAATCACAGCCAATCCTGCCGTCGGTATGTTTTCCGATATGCTGATCTCAAAAGGAGGAACCACTATTTTGACAGAGGTGCCGGAAATGTTCGGAGCTGAGACTATTCTGATGAACCGGTGCGAGAATGAGGCCCTTTTTCATAAAACCGTAGATCTGATTAATGATTTTAAGCAATATTTTCAGAAACATGGCCAGACGATTTATGAGAATCCTTCGCCGGGAAACAAAGCGGGCGGTATCTCCACTCTTGAGGATAAATCCCTGGGCTGTACCCAGAAGAGCGGCAGCGCCTGTGTGAGAGGCGTCCTGTCCTACGGGGAACCGGTCAGGGAAAAGGGTCTGAATCTTTTAAGCGCTCCGGGCAACGATCTGGTGGCGTCTACGGCTCTGGCGGCCAGCGGAGCGCATATGATCCTCTTTACCACCGGAAGGGGGACTCCTTTTGCATCTCCGGTCCCTACGGTAAAGATTTCTTCCAATACTGCTCTTAGCCGGAAGAAGGAGAACTGGATCGATTTTAACTGCGGATGTATTGTGGAGGATTCTACTCTGGAGAAGACCGCAGGAAGATTGTTTGATTTTGTGTTGGCGGTGGCATCCGGAAAAAAGGTGAAATCAGAGGAAAATGGCTTTCACGATATGGCGATATTTAAGCAGGGCGTGACCCTATAAGGAGGATATGAATATGAAAAAGTTAAGCTATCAGACACTTAAGGAATTAAATTATGATGGTTATCTCTTAAAAGAGGCTCCGGAGAAGATGATTCAGTTCGGAGAAGGGAATTTTATGCGCGCGTTTGTGGATTATTGGTTTGATCTGATGAACGAGCGGGTGGGCTTTAACGGTAAGGCGGTTCTGGTTCAGCCCATCGCTCCCGGACTTGCGCAGATGATCAATGAGCAGGAGGGCCTGTACACTCTTTTTTTGCGAGGCTTTGAGAACGGACAGAAGGTAAAT
Organism: uncultured Blautia sp.; assembly: GCA_964528895.1. Classification (GTDB taxonomy): domain Bacteria; phylum Bacillota; class Clostridia; order Lachnospirales; family Lachnospiraceae; genus Blautia_A. Next base: position 6,188 of record CAZGTY010000010.1, read on the forward strand.
GCAAAGCGCGTAATCTCCAGTGTCAGCCGTTGCCTCAATCCCTATGAGGATTATCAGGCGGTGCTGGACTGCGCGAAAAATCCTGAGCTCCGTTTCATCAGCTGCAACACAACGGAGGCTGGTATTGTGTATGATCCGTCCTGCAAATTTGAGGATGTTCCGGCTGCCAGTTATCCGGGCAAGCTGACACAGTTTTTATATGAGCGCTTCCGCCATTTCGGAGGGGAAAGGGGAAAAGGCTTTATTATTCTCTCCTGCGAACTGATCGACAACAATGGAAAAGAACTTGAAAATTGTGTGCTCAGATATGTGGATCAGTGGAAGCTTGGAGAGAGATTCCGCACATGGGTTATGGAGGAAAATATTTTTTGCTCCACACTGGTGGATCGCATTGTGACCGGGTATCCCAGAGCGGAGGCTGCGGACATCTGTCAGGAACTTGGATATGAAGATAATCTGATCGACACAGGAGAGGTGTTCGGCTTCTGGGTGATCGAGGGCCCGGACAGCTTAAAGAAGGAACTGCCATTTGAAGAGGCTGGCCTTCCTGTGATAATCTGCGGCGATCATAAGCCCTATAAGCAGAGAAAGGTACGCATCTTGAACGGCGCTCACACATCCATGGTTCTGGGCGCTTATCTGGCAGGACAGAACATTGTTCGGGATTGTATGAATGACAAAGTGATCTGCGGCTTTATGAATAAGACGATTTATGATGAGATCATTCCTACTCTGACGCTTCCCGTGGAGGAACTGAGGGAATTTGCAGCGGCGGTTACGGAGCGCTTTAACAATCCTTTTGTGGATCATGCGCTTCTTTCCATTTCCCTGAATTCCACATCAAAATGGAAAGCGCGGGTTATGCCCTCGCTGAAGGGATATGTGGATAAATTTGGAAGGATCCCCTCCTGTATCGCCGCGTCACTGGCATTTTATATCCAGTTCTACACGGGGGTGCGCCTGGAGGAGGATGCGCTGATCGGACAGCGAGGAGAGAATGAGTATAAAATTATGGATGACAGATCTGTTCTGGAATTTTATGAAGCCCATAAAAATGACAGCGTGGAAGAGCTTGCAGAGGCGGTTCTGTCAAATCAGGCTTTCTGGGGAGAGGATTTGACGGAAATACCGGGGCTTCTGGAAACTGTCGAAGAATATCTCGCTATGACCAGGGAAAAAGGCAGTTATGCAGTTATGGAGGCGTGCCTGGGAGAATAAAAAACGGAATGAAGTTCGTGAACGCGATCCACATTATGCAAGCAGCAGCCGCACATAAAAGGTGATGCGCTCTCCCTCCGTTTCGCACCAGATCCTGCCATGATGGCGGTCTGCGATCTCATGAGCAATGGAAAGTCCCAGACCGTAGCTGCGGTTCATGGTTCTGGCATTGTCAGCGCGGTAAAAGCGCTTAAATAGATTGCCCAGCTCCTTCTCAGGAATGGGAGCGCAGGAGTTGGTTACGGAGAGAAGACAGTATCTGGAGCTGTCGGCCTTTAAATTCATTTCGATTGTTCCGCCCGGAAGAGAATATTTCTGTGCGTTGTCCAGAAGAATGGAAATAAGCTGCGTCAGATGGGAAGAGCTTCCCTTTACAAATATATCTTTTTCAAGCCTGCTTTCCAGAGGCAGGCTTTTTTCATAAAAGACCGGTTCAAAGGGGAGCAGCGCTTCTTCGGCGAGACGCGTGAAGTCGAGCTTTTCCATAGTGATATTTGCGGTATTGTTTTCGATTCGTGCCAGCTCAAGCAGATTTTCCACGAGCCCGTGCATTTGCCGGGACATGGTAAGAATATTATTGGTGAGCTGTTTCCGGGAGCCCTCGGGATAATTCTCGGAATCCAGCATTTCGGCATTGGTAAGAATGACGGTCAGGGGAGTCTTTAACTCATGGGAGGCATCGGAAATAAACTGCCTTTGCTGTGTCCAGGCCCGTCCTACCGGCCTTACAGCCCATCCGGACAGAAGAACGCTGAGGATAAAAAAGGCAATAAAGCTGACGCATCCGATAATGATGCAGTTTTTCATGAGATTATTGACAGTTGCCTTTTCACTGGAAATGTCGGAAAAGATCAAGCGCTGGGAGGCAGGCGTGGAGACCCGGAGATAGCGGAGGTTGTATTCCGGGATCGTTCCGGTCTGCTCATCTGAGAGCAGGGAAACCTGAATCAGTTCCTTCAGCAACTCTTCGTCCGACAGATCATAATAATTTCCCACCTTCTTTGTCAATTGTCCCTGGGGAGTGAGTTCCAGAGAAAAATAGGGAAGCTGCACCCGGCCATCCGGCTGGGCCGGTGAAAGAGCGTCCGGGACAGGATCCGCCGCAATGGACTGCATCATAAGCAGATTTTCATTTTTCAGATTGGCGCTGGTGGAATGCAGTACCAGTGCGAACATCAGGCACAGCATGACTGTTACGATGGACATGCTGAAAACAACAAATTTTATCCGGAGTTTTTTTATCAAGGCTCTGTCACCTCCAAATGGTAGCCCAGTCTCCGTATAGCCTCAATACGGATATTGGAGCCGATACTGGACAGCTTTTTTCTTAAGAATCCCACATAGACCTCCACATGGTTTTCCACGGCGTTGGAATCATATCCCCATACCCGTTCCAGAATGGATTCCTTGGAAAGATTCCGGCTGCCGCTCTGCATAAGAAAGCGCATAATATCAAATTCTCTGGCGGAAAGCCGTATTTTTCTTTCCCCGCAGATCAGCATTCCGGCTTCCAGATCCAGAGCCGTATTTCCGAAGGTCAATTCATTAACCTCATTTCCCTGTCTGCGAAGAAGCGCATTGATGCAGGCGAGGAGCTCTCTGGTGTCAAAGGGCTTTGTAAGGTAATAGTCCGCACCTGAATTCAGTCCCTCGATGCGGTCGTTCACCTCGGATTTTGCCGTGAGCATAAGTATGGGAACCCCGAAGTGTTTTGCCCGTATTTCCCGGGCCACCTCATAGCCGTTTATCCCGGGCATCATCACATCCAGGATCAACAGATCATAAATACCGAGCTCAGCCAGCTCGGCGCCGGAAATCCCATCATAGGCCGTATCTGCGTCAAAGCCCTTGGATCTTAAAAGAAGCGTTAAAGAGTCCGCCAGGGTTTTCTCGTCTTCAATAACCAGTATTTTCATTCTTTCACCCGCTTTGTTTTCTGCTTCTATTATAATAGTACAGCTTGCTGAAATAAAGCTGAAAAGCAGTCTGTAATTGTGTTTTTTCTGTGATTTTCAGCATCATTTCAGCATCAGGTGTTAGCCTTGGTTCCATAGAAGGCTGCCGGTACGTGGGTACTGAAAACATGCAGCGGAATTATTTGGTAAAGGAGCAAAAATAATGGAAAAGCAGAAATTGCAGAGCATGAAAAAAGGGAATTATTTAAAGGCGGCGGTTTTACTCAGTGCTGCTGTGCTTTTTTGCCCGATGAATGTTTATGCTGACACGGATGACGGAATTGAAATGACCACGGACTATCCGGGCGTTACGGTAAAGGCGGGAGAAAGCGTTAATTTTTCTCTGGATTTTGAAAGCATTTCAGGAGAAAGCTGCGATGCGGTGCTGTCCGTGGAATCTATTCCGGATGGCTGGGAGGGATATTTCCGAAGCAGCTCAAGTGAGATCAGCAAGATACATATCGATGAGAAATCCGCAGAGGCGGAAAGCAGCCCGGCTACGTTTAACCTGACCCTGCCGGATGAGGCGGAGGAAGGAACCTATGAGGTGACGCTGAAAGCGGACGGCGGGAGCGGAATGTCCGACGAGCTTACATTAGAGGTTAAGGTGGCGGAGCAGGAAAACGGGCAGGGAAATTTTTCTTCCGAATATCCGGAACAGGAAGGCGCCGCAGGAACGAGCTTCAGCTTCGACGCTACTTTAGTGAATAATCGTGCCACAGCCCAGTCCTACAGTCTGTCCGCGAATGCTGAGGCCGGCTGGCAGGTGAGCTTCACCCCATCCGGAGAGAGCAGTCAGGTGGCGAGCCTGGAGGTGGAGCCGGGCGGAAGCGAGGGCCTTACCATCGCGGTCACTCCGCCGGAGACGATCAAGGAAGGCGAATATGCCATCCCCTGTACGGCGGTATCCGCGGGAGAAACGCTGACTACTGAGCTGAAGGTGATCATTACGGGCTCCTATGAGGTGGCGGTTACTACGCCTACCGGAAACCTCAGCGTGGATGCATATGCAGATTCTGAAAAGGCCGTTACCCTGAGTATTCAGAATACAGGAAATGTAGATCTGGAAAATCTGAATCTGACATCCCAGGCATCTACGGACTGGGAGGTACGGTTTGATAATTCTACTATAGATCTTCTGGAAGCGGGAGCAACAAAGGAGGTAACAGCCTACATTAAGCCCGCGTCAAATTCCATTACCGGAGATTATGTGACAACTATTACGGCCAGCAATGATATTGTCACAGATACCGCGGAGCTGCGGGTAGCGGTAAAGACCAGAACTACCTGGGGTATTTTTGCCGTTGCTGTTATTGTGGTTTTGATCGTGGGATTGGGATATGTGATCAAAAAGTACGGGAGAAGGTAACAGATGGAGCAGATAATTATTGAGACAAGGAACCTGACGAAGATATACGGGGAAAAAACGGCGGTAAATCAATTAAATCTGTCCATAAAAAAAGGTGAGATTTTCGGACTCCTGGGTCCGAACGGAGCCGGAAAGACCACCACGATCCTGATGCTTCTGGGGCTGACGGAGCCAACCTCCGGGAAGGCCTTCATAAACGGGAAGGACTGTACCAGAGAACCCATAGATGTAAAAAGCATGGTTGGGTATATGCCGGATAATATCGGCTTTTATCAGGATCTCACAGGCAGAGAGAATCTGAGATTTACCGGAAGGCTGAACGGACTGCCGGATAAGGTAATAGAGGAGAGGATAGAGCGCCTTTTAGCCCGCGTAGGTATGCAGGAGGCTGCAGATCAGAAAACAGGAACCTATTCGAGAGGTATGAAGCAGAGACTGGGGATCGCGGATATTCTTATGAAGGATCCGGAGGTCATCATTATGGATGAACCTACTCTCGGAATCGATCCGGAAGGTATGCGGGAGCTGCTGGATCTGATGCAGGAGCTTTCCAGGGAGGATGGAAGAACACTTTTGATCTCATCCCATCAGCTTTATCAGATCCAGCAGATCTGTGACCGGGTTGGAATCTTTGTAGAGGGAAACCTCATCGCGCACGGGGAGATCGGGGAGCTGGCAAAGCAGGTGCAGGAGGCGAATTACTACAGCCTCGAGCTGAAGATCTTTCCCTGTGATGACAGAGCGCTTATGGAGATCTGCAAGCAGCCGGGTGTGCTTAAGATCGACAAGGAGGGCGAAACCTTTATTGTCCGTTCAAGTACGGATATCCGCAAGGCAATGACTATTTATCTGGGAGAACATGGCTATACCATCCTTCATATGCACCAGCGCGGCGGGGATCTGGATGAAATTTATCGATTATATTTTGAAAAGGCAGGCCAGAATGATGAAAGCATTAAAAATGAAACAAAGCGTAAAAAATATTTTAAACGCTTCGCCGGAAAAAAGTCCCGGGAATAACATTGCAAAAACCGGACGGATAGCGCTGTACAGAAAGGAACTGGCGGACCATCTGAACAGCCGGAGGTTCCTGATCATACTGATATTAATATACGCTACCAGCTTTGCAAGCCTGTACGGCGCCATATCCGGCCTCAGCGACGCCATTGAAAGTGATAATAATTTTATATTCCTGAAGCTGTATACTTCCAGCGGGAATTCGATTCCCTCCTTTACCAGCTTCATTGCGCTTCTGGGACCGTTTTTAGGGCTGACGCTGGGATTTGACGCGGTGAACAGCGAACGTAGCGGAGGAACCCTGAACCGGCTGGTGGCGCAGCCGATCTACCGGGATTCAGTGATCATAGGGAAATTCCTGGCAGGCGCCTCGGTTATCGCGATCATGATCTTCTCCATGGGTATTGTGATCGGCGCAATCGGAGTGCTGGTGACCGGCCTGGTTCCGGAGCTGGAAGAGGTGCTGCGGATACTGGTTTTTCTCATATTTACTGTTGTATATATTTCCTTCTGGCTGGCGTTGTCCATATTGTTCTCTGTGGCGTGCAGGCATTCCGCCACCTCGGCTCTGGCAGTGATCGCGCTGTGGATATTCTTTTCCGTTTTTATGAGCCTGCTTGCCAACATCATTGCCAATGGAATCTATCCTGTGGACAATCAATATAACGCGATAATCAATTCTGTGAGCAATTATGAGCTGGAGCTGAACATCAACCGGATTTCACCGTACTATCTTTACAGCGAGGCAGTATCCACCATCATGAATCCTCTGGTACGGTCTGTCAACGCAGTTACTATGGATCAGCTGATCGGCGCCATATCCGGATATCTTCCGCTGGGACAGAGCCTGCTTCTGGTATGGCCCCATCTGGTGGGAATGATCGCGCTGCTGTTTGCTGCGTTTACAGCCTCTTATATCTGCTTCATGCGTCAGGAGATCCGGGGGAACTAAGCCCGGGGAGATCGGAACCGATATGTGAAACAGGGCTGCCGAAATTCCACTGGCTTTTACCCTGAAGAGTAGGCGAAACGGTGAAATTTCGGCAGCCCTGTTTCAAAATAAGAGAGAAACCTGATAGCATTACTCCGGCCGTTGGGGAGAGTTACAAATGACTTTACAAATCCCTGGCGTTGAAAATGCTATACCCTTCGTAGTAATAGCTGTGGTCTATCCCTTTCATATAGATTTCCCGGTCAGATACTTTGTCTGTAAGTGCCTGCTTTAACAGATGTTTAATTTCGATATCCTTGACAGGACTTCGTTCCATTGCCATCAGATACTCTTCTTTATCAACCTTACTCCAGTCGATCACTTTATTCAGTTTCTTCTTCAGGAGAAGGTCGAGCCAGATTCTTGTGGCGCGACCATTTCCCTCCCTGAATGGATGGGCTACATTCATCTCAACATATTTTTCAATAATCTCATCAAAGGTAGACTGGGGCATTTTTTCTATATTTTTCAAAGCCTCTTCCAAATACATAACGGATGCAAAACGAAAGTTCCCTTTTGCCAGATTGACATTACGCAGCTGACCGGCAAATTCATAAATTTCTCCAAAGAGATGCCTGTGAATATCAGCAAGGGACTGATATGTTCCGGCTTCCAGCCTGTCCAAATACCCGCTTTCAAATAATTCGACTGCTTTCTTCTTACTGTATTTTTCTTCTTCCCTGGCAAGCTCAGCGGCATCGGTTATTCCCAGCTTATTATTTAACATTATCAGAATCTCCTTTCAAAGATAATCGAGAATTTACGTGAACAACAGTCTGGGCAGATTTTTTGCACTGAAGCGCCCTCTTCAATAATCCGGTCGGGTATCAGCTTTTATCTCAATTCCCTCGTGGTAATAACTCTCATCTCCTGGCATTATTGTATCACTCTCAGAGGAAAAATGAAAGGTACATCTGGCAACCGTTTTAACGGATACATTGCAGTTCATTTTCCAAAACATGTACATCAGATATTATAGAGATTGACAAAAAAAACAATAATAAGTACAATGATTAGAAAGCCATATGTTGAAGAAAAACAAAAAACGAGAATGAAAGTTCAATATAAAATGAATATTTTGAACAAATACAATTGTCCAAGAGACACATAGAAAGGGGAAGGAGATCTCATGGCGAGAACAGGAACAAAAAGTGTATTTCCATATCTGAATATATTAGATGAGCGGGCACTTCAGGACGTACAAAATGGCGTTTACGATGTCCTGAAGGATACAGGTGTCGTGGTAAAAAGTCAGAAAATGCGCAGTACATTGAAGGATTATGGATGTAGAGTTGACGATAATCTGGAACGAGTATATTTTGATAAGGAGATCCTTGATAAAGCACTTTCAGATGCTCCAAAAGGTTTTGAGATCAAAGCGCGCTGTGAAGAGAATAATGTTATTTTAAGCCCCGGAAAAACTACCCAGTTTATCAATGCTTGCGGAACTACATATTTTTCTGTGAAGGATCGGGCTTCCCGATTGCCTTCCCGAAAAGAATTTTATGATTATATCAGGCTGTTGGACGCGCTTCCCAATATTGATTTCCAAAATTGTTTTCCGTTTTTTGGATTTGATAAAGTGCCGGAATGTATGAAGCTTTTGGAGTCTGTGGCAGCGAAATACCGGGTGTCTGGTAAAGCCCAGATTGAAGGCACTGTATTTGATAATTATATATTTAGTACAGATATGGCAAAAGCTATGGGAACCGACTTATGTCAGATCGTGAATTCTGCGGCTCCTCTGACTTATTTCGAAGAGACGGCGGATCAGATATATAACTATGCAGAAGCCGGTCTGCCTTTCCATTTTGCAGCGGGACCTACCAGGGGTCTTACCAGTCCTATGGGGTCTGCCGGATCTGTGATTTCCAATAATGCAGAGGGGCTGGCGGGACTTGTTATGGCTCAGGCGGTTTGTCCGGGTTCCAGAGTATGGATGAATAGCATGATCATGACTCCGGATATGTCTACCGGAAAACCTGCTTTTGGCGATATCGGCAATTCTATTACGGATATGGCATTTAACCAGTATTGGAGGGTTCTTGGGATTCCATGCTGGTCCAATGCGGCCTCTTGGACGAGTGCGAAAGAAATCGATTATCAATCGGGATATGAGCAGACGATGGCGTTGCTGACGCAAGTGCTTAGCGGGTCCACAGTAGTATCTTATCAGGGTGGCATGTATGCGGAATTATATGCTTGCCCGGAAAAAGCAGTTATTGATGACGATATCGTAGGCATGACAAAACGTCTTCTTCAGGGAATAGACACCAGCGAGGAAGGGCTGGCTGTGGAATTAATCCATGAAATCGGTCCGATGCCGGGAACCTTTATGGATACCGATGAGACATTGTTTGGGTGGCGAGATGAGTGTTATGTTCCGGCGGTTGGTTCCAGGGAAAGCTATACCGACTGGCAGGTAAATGGCAGACAGGGAATTGTAGAGAAAGCCTCGGAGAAAGTCCGGGCAATATTGGAAAAACACAACGCGCCTGAGCTTTCGAAAGAAAACGAAAGTGCATTGGAGGATATTCTGCAAGAGGCCAGAAAATATTACTATAAAAAAGGTCTGATTTCTGAAGAAGAGTGGAAAATCTATCAGGAGGATATTTGTTCATCGGAGTATCCTTTTGCATAAATGAGGTGTTTGATTGGCGAATGTATTAGTGATTGATATTGGAACTTCCAGTATGCGAGGGATCCTCTTTTCACAAAAGGGAGTAAATCTGGCGTCCTTACAGATTAAATATCAGCCGGTTCATGAACCAGATGGAGTAATCTGGCAGGATCCGAAGGATTGGGAGTCTGCCTGTATAAAGATTATAAGACATATTGCTGCACAGGCAGAGGAATTGGGGAAAAGCATAGATGCGTTAGCTTTTACTTCTCAGCGTTCTTCTGTTATGCCTGTGAATATGAGCGGAGAACCACTGATGCCTGCGATTATGTGGCAGGATACCAGAAATAAAGAAATCTGTAGAGAATTGGGAGAGCAGGATTCGCTGATTTTTGCGAAATGCGGGGCGAAAGTAAATACGTTATTCTCCGGGGCAAAAATGGCGTGGGTTGTACGCAATTGCCCGGATATCATAAAGAAAACCTGGAAATTTCTCAATATTCCGGAATATCTGATATACAAGATCACAGGGAAATGCGGTACGGATTATACGTATGCCAGCAGAAGCAATCTTCTGAATCTGAGAACCAAGCAATGGGATGAAGAACTTTTGAAGTTGTTTGGCGTAAAAGAGGAATGGCTCTGTAAATTGCAGGAGCCGGGAAGTATTTTAGGGAAAATTACAGAAAGCTTCGCCGACGAGTCAGGACTGCCGACCGGTTTGCCTGTGATCAGCGCCGGTGGCGATCAGCAGTGTGCGGCGGTCGGACAGGGCGTGTACAGGCAGGGAAATCTTTCTGTTGTAACAGGAACGGGGGCATTTCTTATCACGGCCTGCGAACAGATTCCTGAAAAGCTGAATGAAAATTTAATCTGTAATTTTTCTTCTGTAAAGAATCAGTATGTCCTGGAAAGCAACGTGCTTACCTGTTGTTCTGCTTTTGATTGGTTCTGCCATAACTTTTATGGCGAAGATTCCGCAAATTATGATATGATCGATCGGGAATTGGAAGAGTTGTACGATAAGCGCGGGAATTGCATTGTTCTGCCGTATTTTCAGGGGAGGAGCGCACCTTCTTGGAATCCTGAGGCAAAGGCCACCTTTCATAATGTTACTCTTGGAACAGGACGGGGAGAGATGCTGAAGGCATTGCTGGAAGGCATTTTCATTGAGATATGTAATAATCTGGAATTATTTCGTTGTTATGTAGATATTGATTCTATATACGCAAGCGGAGGAATGACAAATAGCAATATCATGAATCAAATGCAGGCGGACATCTGTGGACTACCATTATACCATATGAAAAACAGTGAATCTACGGCGTTGGGCGCATTAATGGTGGCGCTTTCCGGTATGGGGATCTATTCATCCGTCGAGGAAGCCTTTCGCAGTATCCGCGGAAAAGAGTCTGTGGAGGTTTACCAGCCAAATAATGAGAAACATGTATGGTACTTGGAAAGAAAAAAGGAAATGGGTTGCCTGTATGAGAAATTATATGACGAATGTAAGGAGAATGCAAAATGAGCAAGATTAGCGAAATGACGAGAGAACAATGGATCATGAACACTTTCCCGGAGTGGGGAACCTGGCTAAATGAAGAAATTGAACAGGAAAAAGTGGAACCGGGTACAGTTGCCATGTGGTGGCTGGGATGTACCGGTATCTGGATCAAAACACCCGGTGGCGGTAATTTGACGGTGGATCTCTGGTGCGGCAATGGGAAACGTACTCATGGAGATGGAAAAATGAAGGTAGGTCATCAGATGGCAAACATGTGCGGCGCAAGAGCTATGCAGCCGAATCTTCGGGCGGTTCCTTTTGTCATTGATCCTTTTGCTGTTAAGCAGGTGGATGCTGTTTTAGCAACTCATTATCATCAGGACCATATGAGTGCAGAATATGCGGCACATGTGATCCAGTCAGAAATGACCACTGTGGATGAGCATGGAAACACGGTTCCGGTCCCTTTTATCGGCCCTGAAAAATCTGTGGAATTATGGACGAAATGGGGAGTCCCGAAGGAACGATGCATCACGGTAAAACCCGGAGATTCCATCAAGATCAGGGATATGGAGATCGTAGCTTTGGATTCTTTTGACAGGACATGCCTGGTAACTACGGATTCCACAGGACCTGACCGGGAGGAGCTTACCGGTATCTGCCCTACCAATATGGATGAGAAAGCGGTTAATTACCTGATCAAGACGCCTGGAGGGAATATTTATCATAGCGGTGATTCTCATTATTCCATTTACTTTGCCAAGCATGGAAAAGATTATGATGTTGATGTGGCGTTTGGTTCCTACGGAGAAAATCCGGTAGGTATGGCAGATAAGATGACGTCCTGTGATATTTTACGCATGGCAGAGGCTCTTCGGTGTAAAGTAGTAATTCCTATCCATTATGACGTATGGACAAACTTCATGGCGGATATTAATGAAATTCGTGTATTGTATCAGATGAAGAAAGATCGTCTGGATTATAAATTCCATCCATTTTTCTGGGAAGTAGGTGGAAAGTATGTTTATCCTACGGATAAAGATAAATTGGCTTATCATCACAGAAGAGGCTTTGAGGACTGCTTTGAGGCGCCTCAAAATATTCCTTTCCGTTCCTGCTTATAAGGAGGCACTATGCAGATACAAAAAAAAGTCATTGGAAATTTGGAAAAGTGTTATTCTCTTGCCATGCTGGATTATCAGGGGACGAATCATTTGCTGGTAGCAGCTGAAAAAATGAACGATTGCCGGATGTACAGCCTGGATGGTGAATTGGAAGATGTAATATGGAAAGAACCTGGAGGAGTTATGTCCCTTGTACCGATACCGGAAGGCGGGGGTGCTTTTCTGGCGACAAATCGATTTTATTCCCCAAATGATTCTGCGGATGCGTCTATTGTTATGGCAAAACCGACAGGACAAAAGTGGGAGATTACCACTCTGGTTCACCTTCCTTTTGTTCATCGATTTGACATCTTGCAGAAAAACGGAGCTAAATATCTGATTGCCTGTGCGTTGAAATCGGGGCATGAGTATAAGGATGACTGGCGCTTTCCAGGAAAAGTGTACGCGGCGAAACTTCCTGAAGATTTATGTGAAATTCCGCAAACGCTGCAGCTTACAGAGATCTGTGATCAAATGCTGCGGAACCACGGTTACAGCAAAATTCAGAGGGAAGACGGGGAAAGCGCTCTGATATCCTGTGAAAATGGAATTTTTATTTTCACACCTCCTTCCGGCAATGGAATGAATTGGGGGATTCAAAAGATTCTGGATGTGAAGGCCAGCGATGCCGTGATGATTGATCTGGACGGATGCGGAGAAGAAGAAGTGGTTGTTTTATCGCCATTCCATGGAGATGATCTTTCTGTTTATAAGAAGCAGAATGGCAGTTATGAAAAAGTTTATGAATATCCGGCTCCACTGGAATTTCTCCATGCCATTTATCCTGGCTCCCTGTGTGGTAAACCTGTTGTGTTTGTAGGTAACCGCAAAGGGGAACGTCTGCTATTGGCCATTCTGTCTGATCAAAAAGGCGCATACGTGACAGCAAAGATTGATGCGGGCAAGGGCCCCGCTAATGTACTCTATTTCCAAAAGGATGGAGTGGATATGCTGGCAGCAGCCAACAGGGAGACTGATGAGATCGCGTTATATTCTATGGAATATTAAAGACATGACATCTAATATATTACTGCAATTATTTCTTTAAATGTGAAAGCGATATTGCACAAAAAAGAAGTGGAGAATTTGGTATTATTATCGATTGATTTTGGTAAAATATTATGATATGATTGTGATATATCACGGAGGGCTAATAGTTGAATCCTATTAGTAATGATGTTAATTGAAGGAGGAAGACACATGAAAAAAATTGTTTCAGCAATGGTAATTGGTGCTATGGCAATTACAACGGTAGGGATGACCGCAGTAACCGCATCTGCAGAGGGATATAAGATCGGTTTCGCGCAGAGCTACAATGGAAACAGCTACCGTCAGACGCAGGAAGCTCAGATGGAGATTGTGGCGGATGAGCTTAAGGAAGCAGGCTATATTTCAGAGTATACTGTGGCAGAGGCGAACCAGGATGTCGCTACTCAGATTCAGCAGATCCAGGATTTTGCAATGCAGGGATATGATCTGATCATTGTTGATCCGGCATCCGCAAGTTCTCTGAATGATGCAATTCAGGAAGTATGTGACATGGGAATTCCGGTATTTGATATCAATGACGGTCCAATTACGATGGATCATGAGAATCTGTATCATATGACCTTTGACAACGTTGATATGATGTATGAACTGACTAAATATGTCTGTGAGGAAATGGGCGGTTCTGGAAATCTTATCGAGCTTCGTGGTACCGCAGGTGTTGCTGTGGAAGATGAATTTCACTCTGGCGTTTTAAAAGCTCTGGAAGAGTATCCGGATGTAGAAATCGTAGCAGAGATCTATACCGATTGGACCGCTTCTAAGGCCCAGACTGAACTGAACACGATCCTTCCGACTCTGGACAAAGTAGATGGCCTTGTAACTCAGGGAGGGGATGCTTACGCGGCAGTTCAGGCATTCCAGTCTGCTGGCTATGATGAACTTCCGGTGATCGCTGGTGATAATAGAGGAAGTTTCTTGAACTGGTGGGCAGAAGAGGCTCCGGAGGGATATAAAACTCTTTCCGCAGCAAGCAATCCGTGGATCGGAGCTTTCTCACTGTATGCAGCAGTTGATCTGCTTGACGGAAACGAACTGTCCAATAACCTTGTGATCCCGTTCGGCAGAGTTGACTCGGATGTTCTTTCCGAGTATGTAGGCCTTGGAAATGACGATGTAGCGTTTACCGCTTATACCTGGGATGAGGTCAGGGAGCTTGAGGTCCAGTAATATAGAGGTTATAGTTGGTGAAAATAGAACCGCATAGCCGAAGATAAGTTTGGGAGATGCGACCATTCTGGAAGCATCTCCCTTTTGATGTTGCAGGAAATATTTTAAACAGGGGGCATATACTTATGAGTACGATTACAATACTTCAGGAATTATTGGAAAGTGCAAAGTTTGTAGACATGACTCATGGCCTTGATGAAAAGGTGCCTTTTTGGCCGACACATGCACCTTTTTCAGCAATTACGGGGGATCATCAGAGTAAAGGCGATGAATCATATTGGAGAACGATCACATTTGGTGAACATTGTGGGACTCATATTGACGCACTTGCTCATTTTGTTATGGGAAGCAGTACGGTAGATGAAATTCCCTTAACCCAGATCATCGGCAGGGGAGTCAATATTGACGCGACAGCTACGCCTGCAGGCGGATTAGTTTCAATGGAAGATATAGAGAGATTTGAGTCAGAAAAAGGTGAAATCTGTGAAGGCGATATTGTTTTTTTTAGATTTGGCTGGGATGAAAAGTGGGATGATAAGGAGTCATTTCTTAAAGACTGGCCAGGCACCTCTAAAGAGGCGGCGGAATACCTTCTTTCCAAAAAGGTTAAGGCTGTTGGATGCGATACACTTGCTTTGGATGCCTTCGGCAGTGCCAATGAGTCCCATCATGTTTTGTTGGAAAACGGGATCAATATTATCGAAAATGTAGACAAACTGGGAGTGCTTCCGGCCTTTTTCGGCGTAATCGGTCTTCCCTGTAAATTTATCGGAGGGTCAGGTTCGACTCTCAGACTGATCGCTTTAACAGACTGACAGAAGGGATGTGATTGTCTTGAAACATAAAGAAGGCCAGCAGCCATACATGAGCCTGAAAAACATAGATCGTTTTTTTGGTATCACGAAAGCGCTGCAGGGCGTTAATCTTGACATCTATGAGGGAGAGGTCATTGGCCTGATAGGCCCGAACGGAGCAGGTAAGTCTACCATGATGAAGATCCTGACCGGCGTGCTCCCTCGGACAAATGGCGAGATTATCTATCAGGGAGTATCTCAGGAAAATTATAACGCAAAGTTTGCAAAGCAGATCGGCATTAACTGTGCGTATCAGGATCTTTCTCTTTGTACGAATTTGAGTGTCTTTGAAAATTTTGCCATGCTGAATATGAGCCATGGTCTTTCACCTAGCGCGGGATGGAGAAGCAAGGCAAAAAAAGAGGCGAAGGATCTTCTGGAGAAATATTTTCCAGGAAACGGGATTGATGTAACGAAGCCGATCGAGAATCTGTCTCTGACAGATCGA
Source organism: uncultured Blautia sp. (assembly GCA_964528895.1). GTDB lineage: Bacteria > Bacillota > Clostridia > Lachnospirales > Lachnospiraceae > Blautia_A. The sequence continues at coordinate 21,544 of CAZGTY010000010.1, forward strand.
CAGGTGGTAGAAATCTGTAAAACATTGATGACAGATAATCTGAAGATATTGATCCTGGATGAACCGACCAGCGCATTGTCAACAGATAAAGCGCTGCAGTTGCATGCGGTGGTAAAGGAACTCAGCGACAATGGTGTCGCGGTAATTTATATTTCACATAAACTGGATGAAATCGGTCTGGTATCTGACCGAATCAACATTCTGACAAACGGTCAGAACAACGGAGAATTTTTTGCTGATACCATTACTCAGGCACAGCTTGTGGAGAAAATGGGAGGTGTTTCGGAAAAAAAAGGAAAAAATGTCCGAGATTTCTCTAAGGAAGAAGATATGATCCGGATAACCGATTACAGCGACCGTTACCTGACGGATATTAATCTTCATCTTAAGAAAGGCGAGATCGTCGGTATTTCCGGCCTGGCAGGCTCCGGACAGCAGGAGCTTCTGCATACGATTTTCTCAAACCGTGCGAAAGCAAAACCGGGTTTTTCCATTAATGGAACAGTTGCCTACGTTTCCGGCGACCGCGCGACGGAAGGCGTTTTTCATTTCTGGCATATTAAGAATAATATTCTTGTGGCTAATTTTGACAGGGTAAAGAATAAGCTTCTCATCAGCAGGAAGAAAGGGGATGAATCTGCGCAATTCTGGTATGATAAATTAAAATTCCGTGCGGAAGGTATCGAGAGCAATATTATGTCGCTGTCCGGCGGAAATCAGCAGAAAGCGCTGATTGCCCGTGGTATTGCCTCGGAAGCGGATATTATTCTCTTAAACGACCCTACTGCAGGTGTGGATATCGGCACTAAGCAGGATATTTACGCTCTTCTGGAAGAAATTCGCAGTATGGGGAAATCTGTGATCCTGTTTTCAACAGAGGATGCCGAGATGGAGATCTGCGATCGTGTCTATGTTATGCGTGATGGCTATGTAACAAAAGAACTGAAGGGTGAAGATATCAATGTTCCCAATATTGTATCCGCCGCTTTTATAGAGACTGAAAAGAAAAACGTGGTTGAGAAAAAAAAGGGGCGGCTTTCTCAGCTGATGTCTGAAAGATGGATGTTGCCGCTATTGACGTTACTTATTATTTTTGCTGCAAATGTGTATATGAATCCGAATCTCGCAAAATATGCAGGCCTGAAGATGAAGATCAGCACAGCCCTTCCTTTGGTTCTGGCTGCGCTGGGACAGATGTTTATTGTTATGTGCGGCGATGTGGATATGGGGAATGGATATTCTATTGGGCTGGTAAACTGTATGGTTGGTATCTGGCTTACGGGAAATCCCTTTATTGGTGTAGCGGGGTTGCTGCTTTTTGTCGGAGCTTATATGGGTATGGCGGTTCTGATACATATGAGAAGAATTCCTGCAATTGTTGTTACAATGGGCATGCAGTTTGTGTGGTACGGGCTTGCGCTTATGATTGCCCCGACTCCCGGCGGCACTTGTCCGCAGTGGCTGAGTAGTTTCCTGAAATTTCAAACGCCGCTGATACCTCAGCCGATCATTCTTGCGGTTGTGATCGGATTTCTTTGTTGGTATTTATTGTATCGCTGCCGCTATGGAATTGTTCTCAGAGGAATCGGAAATAATGCACAGTCTGTAGAACGTTCCGGTTGGAGTTACCTTCTGGCAAAAGTTGTAGCATATACGATTTCCGGGCTTTTCGTAGTAATGGCGGGTATGGTATATACCTCCGTCTGTAGTGGCGCAGATGCTAACAGCTCTGTAAACTTTAACATGATGTCCATTGCTACTGTTATTCTTGGCGGTTGTGAGATGACCGGCGGTGTACCGGTACCCATCGGTGTGGTTATGGCCGCGATTGTTATGAATCTGATCAATACGCTGCTGACGGCGCTTAAAATGAATTCGAATTATCAGACAGCCGTAATTGGAATCATTCTGCTTGCGGTACTCGCACTCAAGTATCTTATCCGCAGAGGGGAGGGTGGCAGCCGTGAATAAAAAAATAAAATCTATGATAAACAGTCCGGTGATGTGGCCGGTAGTTGGATGTATCATCCTCTACATTATGATCTGCCTGGTTTCAGGGACGGTGAATGTGCGGGTTTTGACCTCGGGTCTGAAACTCTGTGTGTTTGCTCTGCTTCTTGGGATAGCTCAGATGATCGTAGTAACCAGCGGCAAGGGCGCGATAGATATTTCTCAGAGGTATATTCTGACGCTAACGGCTTATGTTTCCTGCGCTGTTATGGAGAAGAATATTCTGCTGGGACTTGTTGTTTCGATTTTAGTAGGTATGCTTTGTGGTCTGATTAATGGCAGTATCAGCACGTTTTTGAATATCCATGCCATGATCACAACGATGGCTACGGGTTATGTATATTATTCTGTGATCCTAGTGATCTCCAATAAGGTGACGAATTCACCGAATGCTTCCTTTGTAAAGTTTATTAATGCAGATGTGCTTGGGATCAATACCATGACACTGATCGCTCTGATCATTGCTGCAGTGCTGTATTTTGTTCTGTATCATATGAAATATGGTATGAATCTTCATGCAACCGGCCAGAAACGGGACGCTGCAAGGCTTGCAGGCATCAATGTGAAACGGACGGTTATTACGGCCTTTGTGATCAACGGAGCTCTCTGTGGACTTGCGGGAGCTTTGAACGCGGCATATTGCGGCGGCGCAAATCAGGATCTTGGGACTACCTATTTTCTGCCGTCGATCGCGGCCTGCTTCGTGGGCGGGACAAACGCAGCTGGGGGACGTTCCAATATTGTGGCAGTATGCATCGGCGCGTTTATGATGACGCTGATGTCCACTTTCCTGAATGCGGCGAAGATAGGTATCGGCGCACAGCGATTGATTCAGGGTGTCTTTATTGTACTGTTACTTTGTGCGGCAACAAAAAATCCGAATAAAAAATCTTAAGATTTATTAGAATGTTGGAAAAAGGCTATCGTATGTTATCGTATACGGATAGTCTTTTTCTGGATAAGGTTCGTATAAAAGGTATGAAGAAACAGAAGGAGAGGTTATGGAGAAAGGCTTTGATGTGCTGATCATAGGAGGCGGCGTGGTAGGAAGCGCTATTGCCCGGGAGTTATCTCGGTATCAGCTCAAGATCTGCGTTTTGGAAAAAAATCCGGACGTCTGCTGTGAGATCAGTGGGCGAAATACAGGAGTCTGTCATGGAGGCTTTGCCTATGACGCGGGTTCTCTCAAGGCAAAGTTGTGTGTGGAAGGAAATCGTCTGATGGGAAAACTGGCTGAAGACCTGGATTTTCCTTTTAAACGATGTGGCAAGGTATTGGTTGGCAATACAAAAGAAGAATATGACCGTCTTCAGGAAGTAATCCGTCAAGGTGAAGCAAATGGAGCTTCTGGCCTCCGTATGATCACAGAAGAGGAGCTGAAAAAGAAAATTCCCGGAGTGAGGGGCAGTTTTGCAATGCTTTCGGAAAACAGCGGAATTCTAGATCCCTTTCTTTTCACGATTTCTCTTGCGGAAAATGCCGTACAGAATGGCGTACAGTATTTTCTGGAGCATGAGGTGACAGGAATACAAAAAAAAGTGGACAGATATCAGGTGGAAACGTCCAAAGGAAGTTTTCGGACACGCTGGGTGATCAACAGTTCCGGCCTTTCCTGCGGGGAAATTTCGGAAATGCTGGGGATTAAGGGATACCGTATCATCGGCTCCAAGGATGATTATATTCTGCTGGATGACCGACTTGGAAAAAATCTTCCTATGCCGATTTATACAGTGCCCTCCAATACTTATATGGGGATTCATGTAACACCTACTACGGATGGGAATGTACTTCTGGGGCCAACGGCACAGGATACACAAAATTTTTCCTGGTATGGAACAGAACAAAAAAATCTGGATTATCTTTATGAGGAAGGGATGAAACTTTGGCCGGAGTTTACAAAACGTGATTATATCCGCACCTACTCAGGGATATTGCCGAAATGGCTTGATGAGAACGGTAGCATCCAGGACTTTCAGATCGAGATCAGGGATGATATTGCACCAAAGGCAGTGAATCTGATCGGGATCGAGTCTCCGGGTCTGACGGCCTGTGTCGCGATCGCACGCCATGTGATCCAGCTGATGAACGAAAGAGAGGATTTCTGCCTGAATGAGAATTTTAATCCCATACGAAGAGGAATCCGGCGTTTTGCAGCTCTGGACCCGGAGGCGCAGGACAGGCTGATCAGGGAGAATCAGGATTATGGAGAAGTGGTGTGTCGCTGTCAGAAGGTCACCAGAGCGGAACTGAAACAGGCTGTTCACAATCCACTTGGAGTAAAGACGGTAACGGGAATGAAATATCGGACACGGGCGATGATGGGAAGATGTCAGGGAGGCTATTGTCAGATGCGTATCACACAGATGCTGGAGGAAGAACTGGGAATTCCGGCGGAAGAGATTACCTATTCCCGCCCCGGCTCTTATATGTTTTTTGGAAAAGTGCGGGAGGGGTGAAATCAGGTGATAAAGTATACGGATGTACTGATCGTGGGGGGAGGTCCGGCAGGACTGTCTGCAGCAGTCAGACTCCATAAAAAAGGAGTTCAGGATATCCTTGTGGTGGAACGCGAAAAAGAGCTGGGCGGAATACTGCGGCAGTGTATTCATGATGGGTTCGGACTTAAACGGTTCGGAGAATCCTTAAGTGGTCCCGAATACGCAGAACGCTTTATTCAAGAGGTACAAGAAGAACAAATTCAGTGTTTGACAAATGCTATGGTGATCCATATTTCGCGGGAACGTCTAGTGACTGTGGTGACAAAGGAAGGGATCAAGCAATGGAAGGCGAAAGCAGTGGTACTTACTATGGGCTGCCGGGAGCGGACACAGGGAGCTCTGGCAATTCCAGGCGAGAGGCCAGCGGGAGTGTACACTGCGGGGACGGCCCAGGCATATATCAATCTGTATAACCGAATGCCTGCCAGGGAAGCGGTGATTCTGGGTTCAGGAGATATCGGCATGATCATGGCAAGAAGACTTACGCTGGAAGGTGTACATGTTAAAGCCGTTTATGAGGTTTTGCCTTATCCCAGCGGTTTGCCCAGGAATGTGCAGCAATGCCTTAGAGATTACGGGATTCCCTTGTATCTTTCCCACACGGTGACGGAGATTCATGGAAGCACCCGACTGCAAGGGGTGACGATTTCGCAGGTAGATAAAAACCGGAAGCCGATCCAGGGAAAGACTCAGTATGTTCCGTGTGACACACTGATCTTATCAGTAGGCCTTTTGCCGGAGAATGAGTTGTCCCGGGATGCAGGAGTGGAGTTAGATCCCAGAACCGGAGGAGCGGTAACCGACGAGTTTTACCAGACATCGGTACCGGGAATCTTTGCAGCGGGAAATGTGCTTCATGTTCATGATCTGGTGGATTATGTTTCCATGGAGGCTGAGGCGCTGGCGGATGGGGTATGTCGCTGGCTGGCAGATGCGTATCTCCCGAAAAGCCGGATTTTCATATCACGGGGAGAGGGGATTGGTTATACCGTACCCCAGCATATTTTTGGACAGGAGAAATTTATACTTTCCCTTCGTGTAATATATCCGATGGAGGATGTAAAACTAACTCTGCGCTGCCGGGATAAGCTCCTTCTGGAAAAGAAATTCAGGAAGGTCCTTCCGGCGCAAATGCTTCGGCTGGAGGTGAATCCAACAGATTTTTCAGATGTAATAGGGAATGCAGAAAGTCTGGAGGTGAGTATCCGGTGAAGAAAGAATTTACATGTATCATTTGTCCTAATAGCTGCGTGATACAGGTGGAGAAGCGGGATGATTATGTGATTACCGGCGCAGGCTGCAAGCGTGGAAAGAAATATGTATTGGAGGAAATGACCGACCCGAAGAGAACGATAGCGACATCAGCTGCTGTAAAAGGCGGCGTTTTACCTCTGGTTAGTGTACGGTTGACAGAACCGATCCCACTTGCAAGGATCAGGGAGGGGGTCGAGATAATTCATCAATTATGTGTGAAAGCGCCAGTGAAAAGCGGAGAGATCCTTATCTATAATATACTTGGCTATCCATGTAATGTAATTGCAACTCGAACAGTACCAGAAAAAGGGGGTAATAGCTGTGAAAATACTGAAACGTAATCCGGAAGAAAGCTATGCAGCTTATGTCTATCGTATGCTGCAGGATAATATTCTGTTATTAGAATTGAAACCTGGAGAAGTAATCAATGAGAAGCAGATCGCGGAGGAATTGAATATCAGCAGAACCCCTGTCCATGAAGCAGTTCTTAAATTAAAAGAAGAGAACCTGATTGAGATTCATGCGAGGAAAGAATCAAAGGTTTCATTGATAGACGTGGATCTGGTAAACGAGGGATTTTTTCTACGAAAAGTCATTGATACGGAAGTACTTCGATTGGCTGTGTTGAAGATTGGCCCAGAGGATCGGGAGAAAATGAAGGATAACCTGGCAAAACAGGAAGCCTGCCTTCAAGGTAAAAAATACAATGATTATATGCGGATGGATGAAAAATTTCACGAGTTGATATATCAGAGCGCGAGGAAGCCTGTCAGTTATCGGACAATTCATGGGGTTTCCTCTCATTTGACGCGATTGAGGTATTTGATGCAGGATTTTGCATTACATAAATTTCTTCCAAATAGTTATGAGGATCACAGGAAAATGCTTGATTTAATAACGTTTGGTATTCCAGAAGGACTCAATTTAAGTGAATTTGTGGAGAAACACATGAACCATTATCAGAAGTATTTACCGGCAATGATCAGCGTTCATAGAGAGTATTTTAAATTTTAACAAAACAGAGATATAGATATTGGATATATTGCCCATAGAGATAGTGATATATCAGTGATAAAATAACATGCATAGGTGAAAGATGCTATAACCAGATTTACAAACGGAGGTTTATAATGGAAAAGATCAAAGCAATACAAATAGTAAAACCAGAAGAACTTCGCATTATTGAAATGGACAAACCGGTAATTGATGAGAAAAATAATGTTTTGGTAAAAATCAAAGCTGCCGGTATCTGTGGTTCGGACGGGGGGATTTATCATGGAACAAATGCTGCGGCTACATATCCGAGAGTGATCGGACATGAGATGGTGGGAGAGGTTGTGGAAGTTGGACCTTCAGCCAGAAAAGTCAAGGTTGGTGACCGTGTGATCATTGATCAGGTGACCGCCTGCGGAATGTGTTATGCCTGCCGGAAGGGACGTCCGAATGTCTGCCAGCATTTAGCGGTACGCGGCGTACATATTGACGGAGGATATCGGGAATATATCGCGGTTCCGGATGAAGACTGTTATCTTCTTCCGGATTTCCTGCGATATGAGGATGCAGTGCTCATTGAGCCAACAACAATTGCGATCCAGGCCTGCTCCAGGGCTGGGATTGCAGCGGACGATGAGGTGCTGATCATGGGAGTAGGTGCCCTTGGAAGTCGGATGCTCAGTATTGCCAGACTTTCCGGAGCAAAGATCATCGTGGCCGATGTGGTTGACGATAAAATCCAGGAAGCGTTAGAAAACGGCGCAGATTACGGAATCAATCTTCTGAGAGAAGATATTGAGAAGAAGTTAAAAGAGTATACAACGGATGGATACGGCCCTACGCTGTCTATTGATTGTGCCTGCACAAAGGATTCCCTTGGAACGCTGATCCGGGTAACCGGAAATGCCGGCAGAGTGATTACCATGGGATTCTCTGTATCACCGACGGAGGTGAACCAGTTTGGCATTACGTCCAAAGAGCTGGACATCCGAGGCTCCAGACTCCAAAATCGAAAATTTCAGGAAGCCATAGATTTGGTGAAAGAAGGAAAAGTAGATCTGGCGAATAAAAGCTCGCACACCTTCCATTTTCTGGATGCGCAGAAAGCATTTGATTTTAATGATACCCATGATCCGTCGATCCGAAAAATTGTTCTGACGTTTGACTAATTACAGTTTATATTATAAAGGAGATATCATATGGAAATGACAATGCGCTGGTACGGTTCAGAATTTGACACCGTAACATTACAGCAGATTCGGCAGGTGCCGGGTGTGACAGGGGTGATTACGACACTTTATGATACAACTCCCGGTGAAATCTGGAAAAAGGAAGATGTTTGTGCTATGAAAGCAGAAGTGGAGAAGGCCGGACTGCACCTTTCCGGGATCGAGAGTGTGAATGTTTGTGATTCGATCAAGGTAGGCGATAAAGATCGCGATAAGTATATCGACAATTACATTCAGACACTGGCAAATCTGGGAAAAGAGGATATTCATCTGGTATGCTACAATTTTATGCCTGTTTTTGACTGGACGCGGACGGAGCTTGCCCGGGTGAGGGCAGATGGATCCACAGTACTTGCTTACAATCAGAAGGCAATTGATGCCATTGATGCTGATGATCTGGCGGTTTCCATGGAAAAAATGTCCAATGGTACCGTACTTCCGGGATGGGAACCGGAGCGTATGGCAAAGGTGCAGGAGCTCTTTGAAATGTATAAAGATATAGACGGAGAGAAATTATTCCAAAATCTGGTATATTTTTTGAAGGCTATTATGCCTGTGTGCAATCAGTATGATATTAAAATGGCGATCCATCCGGATGATCCGGCATGGAGTGTGTTCGGACTGACTCGTATTATTAATTCCGAGAAAAACATTCTTCGACTGATGGAAGCAGTGGATGATGTGCATAACGGGGTTACATTTTGCTCAGGATCTTATGGGACCAATTTGGAAAATGATCTCCCTCATATGATCAGGGCGTTAAAGGGGCGGATCCATTTTGCGCATGTAAGGAATCTGCACTTTAATGATACAACCAGAGAAAATTATGACTTTGAAGAAGCATGCCATATATCTTCCGATGGAAACTTTGATATGTATGAGATTGTTAAAGCTCTCTATGAAACCGGATTTGACGGGCCGATCCGTCCGGATCATGGACGCATGATATGGGGAGAGCAGGCAATGCCGGGTTATGGCCTTTATGACCGTGCTTTGGGTGCGACTTATATTGAGGGACTTTGGGAAGCTGTTGAAAAAAACGCAAAAAGAGGATAGAACTATGAAGTTATCAAAGAATGAGCTGAAAAATATAGCTGGGTGGGAAGCGGCAGGCGTAAAGCTTCCGTCTTACGATGTGACAGCAGTAGCAGAGAAGACAAAAAAAACCCCGATTTGGGTCCATTTTGGAATTGGCAATATTTTCAGGATTTTTATCGGCGGTCTGGCAGATAAGCTCCTGGAAACCTGTGAGATGGACAGGGGTATTACATGTGTGGAGTCTTTTGATTTTGATGTAGTAGATAAAATCTATGAACCTTATGACAATCTGGTTCTGGCAGTCACACTTAAGACGGATGGATCTACTGAGAAGCAGATCATCGGCTCTCTGACTGAGGCAATTAAGGCACAGACAGACGAACCGGAGAAATGGATGCGGCTGCGGGAGATTTTTGTTAATCAATCGCTTCAAATGGTATCGTTTACAATTACGGAAAAAGGATACGCTTTGAAAAATTCGTCCGGAGATTATTTTCCTTTTGTTCAGGAGGATTTGTTGGCAGGCCCTGCAAAGAAAGACCAGGCGCCGGGATACAATTCTGCTATGTCCATTGTGGCAGCACTTCTCTATGAACGCTTTAAAGCAGGGCAGTATCCGATTGCAGTGGTTTCCATGGATAACTGCTCTCACAACGGAGAGAAACTGATGAACTCTGTCGTCACCATTGCGGAAGAGTGGGAAAAGGCAGGTTTTGTGCCTGTAGAATTTACTGTATGGTTGAAAAATGAAAAATCGGTTTCTTTTCCATGGTCCATGATTGATAAGATCACTCCACGTCCGGCGGAGTCTGTCCGGTTCGAGCTGGAAAAACTGGGAATTGAGGAAATGGATCCGGTTATAACTTCCAGAGGTACATATATTGCTCCATTTGTTAACGCGGAAGGTCCCCAGTATCTGGTTATTGAGGATAAGTTCCCGAATGGTCGTCCTGCGTTGGAAAAAGCAGGTGTTTATCTAACTGACAGGGATACGGTAAACAAAGTTGAACGCATGAAAGTAACAACTTGCCTGAATCCGCTTCATACTGCTCTTGCGGTATATGGATGTGTTCTCGGCTATAACCTGATCGCGGACGAGATGAAAGATGCTCAGCTTTCAGAGCTGGTAAAACGGATTGGTCTGGTGGAGGGTATGCCGGTGGTAACAGATCCGGGAATTCTTTCTCCGATGAAGTTTGTGGACGAAGTACTGAATGTACGTATCCCGAATCCATTTATGCCGGATACGCCACAGCGGATCGCAACAGATACTTCTCAGAAAGTCGGTATACGTTATGGCGAAACCATCAAAGCGTATGTGAAAAAATATGGCAATGCGAAGAAACTTCAGGCAATACCGATTGCTATCGCCGGATGGCTTCGATATCTGCTGGGAGTGGATGATGAGGGGAATGTTTTCGAACGTTCCTCAGATCCTATGCTTTTGGAGCTCACGAAAGCGATGGAAGGAATCAGCTTGGGAGAAGTACCTTCGGATCTTCATAAAAAGCTGCAGCCGATTCTTCAGAATGCTAATATTTTTGGGATAGATCTTTATGCTGCCGGAATCGGAGAAGAAATTGAACGTATTTTTGCAGACGAGATCCGGGAACCTGGCGCTGTACGTGCAGTGCTGAAGAAATATCTGGATTAACTGATGTAGACATGAATGAAGGAGAAAACTTATGAAAACGATAATGATTCACAAGCCAGGTAAGGTCGAAATTATAGAAGCAGAAAAGCCAGTTGCTAAAGATGGCGAGGCACTTTTGAAAATACTTTACGGAGGAATTTGCGGAAGTGATCTTGGAACTTATAGAGGAACTTTTGCGTATGCAGATTATCCGCGGATTCCGGGGCATGAGTTTTCCGCACAGATTATTGAAATCGGTGAAAATGAGCAGGGTTTAAAACCGGGGATGATCGTAACCTGCAATCCGTATTTTAATTGCGGAGAATGTTATCCCTGTGAACGCGGACTTGTAAACTGCTGTGAATCTAATGAGACTATGGGGGCGCAGAGGGACGGAGCATTTTCGGAATACATTACCATGCCGGTTCACAAAATTTATGATGGTAAAGGACTATCGCCAAAGCAGTTGGCTTTGATCGAACCGTTCTGCATCAGCTATCACGGAGTGTCTCATGCCGATGTTCAGCCTGGTGAGAAGATTCTGGTTGTGGGGGCAGGTACGATCGGCGTTTTGGCAGCGGTCGCTGCAAAAGCAAAAGGCGGTGAGGTATATGTTTGCGATGTGGCCGAAGCGAAATTGAAATATGCCTATGAGACCTTTGGCCTTGCAGGAATGATCCTGAATGATAATTCTGATACATTTATGGATAAAGTAAACGAGGCGACAGGAAATCATCATGGATTTGACGTGTGTATCGAGGCTGTGGGGCTTCCTGCTACGTTTCAGAACTGTATTGACGCAGCCGCTGTGGGTGCAAGAGTTATTCAGATTGGTGTAGGTAAGAAGAATCTTGATTTTAATTTTACCCTTCTTCAAAAGAAAGAGCTAAAGGTCTATGGTTCCAGAAACGCACTAAAGAAAGATTTTCTGGAGTTGATTGATCTCGTGACGGCTGGGAAAGTTGATCTGGAAAAAATTGTTATGAATCCAGAATCCGCAGATCCTATGCTTCGTTCGGAATATCCTCTTGAAGAAGCGGATAAAGCCTTTGAAGAATTCAGCCAGTACGGTGGCACAAAGCTGAAGGTCGTTATTAGATTCGCTGATCCGGAATAAAAGAGAAACGGATATATAAAAAAGGGTAATTATTCTTCTTTATTCAGGATGGAAGTACAATGGGGGCACCTTGTGGCAGCGGCAGGGATTTCGCTGAGACAGTAGGGACAAAGCTTGGTGACGGGGTCCTTGGCGGGGGCCTCTTTGCCTGCTTTGCCGATGGACATGACCTTGTTCATTGCCTTTACAATAGCAAAAACGATGATCGCCATAATCAAAAAATTAATGACTGCGGAAATAAAATTGCCAAATTCGAGATACTGTCCCGTATGGAATATCTGAACCCGACCGCCGATATCAACTCCGCCGACAGAATTAATGATGGGCTGGATAAAGCTGTCCGTGAAGGATGTTACAATATTCTGGAAAGCGGCGCCGATAATGATGCCGACTGCCATGCTCACCACATTGCCTCTGAGCACGAATTCCTTAAATTCATTCAATAAAGCATTTCCTTTTTTCATAAGAATCCTCCTTTTTTTAATTAATTTTAAGTACATGTCTGCTCCGCTGCTTGTGCGTTCATTATATCATTCGAGATCCCTTTTTACTATATATATTTCAGACGAAGCGGCCATAATGAGAAAGGCTGGGGCATGTATCAGTTGCAGCGCTCTGCCTGCGTTCACAGTTCACAGAAATTTCACAAAATTGTTAGCACTCACACTTGACGAGTGCTAAAATAAGTGCTATATTACATTTAGAACAAGAGAAAAGGACGAAAAAAGAATAGAAGTTCCTGAAACGTCCGGATAGATCTGGTTCTGATGGAGCATAATAAAAGAGATAATAGAAAAGGAGCGATGAGTTATGATGATGCCGAGTATTTTTGGAGAAAATTTAATTGATGACTTTTTTGATTTTGATCATCCCTTCAGAGATTTTCAGAGAACGGATATGAGCGCTCTGATGAAGACGGATGTAAGAGAGCATGAGGGCGGATATGAGTTGGATATAAGCCTTCCGGGATATAAGAAGGAGGATATTCGCGCAGAGCTTAAGGATGGGTATCTTACCATTCAGGCATCCACTTCAAAGAACAATGATGAGAAGGACGAAAAAACAGGAAAGTATATCCGCAGGGAGAGATATTCCGGATCCTGCAGCAGAAGCTTTTATGTGGGGGAGGATGTTACCCAGGAGGATATTAAGGCCAAGTATGAGAACGGGGTATTGTCCCTGTCAGTTCCGAAAAAGGAACTCAAAAAACCGGAAGTAGAAGAAAAGAAGTACATTGCCATCGAGGGTTGATCGGCGCCTCTTTATATATGGGCTGCATGTTACGGGACCGTAATATGCAGCCCCTTTTTTTATGACATAGGATAGTTTTTACTTTCCTGTATCACAAAAAGCGCTCCGCGCAGGATCCTTTTTTACCAGACATTCTGTGATTTTCCGGTATCTTCTGTTATAATGAACGCATAAGCAACGAACGATGAAAAACCGAAGGTTTTGAAGTGTTGCTTATGCGTTCATTAGTGAGTACAACAGAGAAGGACAGGAGGACGACTATGTCTTTTATCAGTGTATTTGATGTGATTGGCCCGAATATGGTGGGGCCTTCCAGCTCCCATACGGCAGGGGCGTGCGCGATCGCTTATCTGGCGCAGAAGATGATGGGCACTGCCATTAAAAAAGTGGATTTTACGCTTTACGGTTCCTTTGCGAAGACTTACCGGGGGCATGGTACAGACAGGGCTCTTTTGGGCGGGATTCTGGGATTTTCCACAGATGATGTGCGAATCAGGGATTCCTTCAGGATTGCGAAGGAGCGCGGAATCGAGTTCTGTTTTATTCCGGATGACAGAGAGACGGATGTGCATCCCAATACGGTAGATATATGTATGACCGATGAAATGGAAACTGTGATGACCGTCAGGGGAGAATCCCTGGGCGGCGGCAAGGTGAGAATTGTGCGGATCAATGAAATGAAGGTGGATTTTACAGGCGAATACCATGCGGCTATCGTGATTCAGAGAGATAAACCCGGCGTGGCGGCCCATATTACAAAATGCCTGAGCGATAAAAATGTCAATATTGCATTTATGCGTTTGTTTCGGGAGTCAAAGGGCGAGCGGGCGTACACGATCGTGGAGTCCGATGACTGGCTTCCCGCGGGTATCAGGGAAAAGCTTCTGGAAAATCCCAATGTCCAGGACGTGATGGTTATTCAGGATTGATGAGGAGTGTGTGATCATGGTAGATTTCAGAAGCGCCGGTGAATTGCTGGAATTATGTAACGAAAGAAGCTGGCTGATCTCAGATGTGATGAAGCGGCGGGAATGTGAGCTGGGGGAGGTGAGCGAAGACCGGATCCTGGAGAGAATGAGACGGGCGCTGGATATTATGAAGGAATCCGCCTTTACACCCATAAAGACGCCGGTGAAGTCGATGAGCGGTCTGATCGGAGGGGAGGCAAAGCAGCTTGGAAGTCATCATGAAAGGAAGCAGGATATCTGCGGGGATGTTCTGTGCCTGGGGATAACATACGCCATGGCTGTACTGGAGGTCAATGCCTCGATGGGCGTAATCGTTGCCGCGCCCACTGCCGGGTCTTCCGGGATCGTTCCGGGCCTTCTGCTGTCCCTGCAGAAAGAATACGGGCTTCCGGATGAACGGCTGATAGACGCGCTGTTTAACGCGGGAGCCATTGGATATCTGGCGATGCGAAACGCCACGGTAGCAGGAGCTGTGGGAGGCTGCCAGGCGGAGGTGGGAGTGGCCGCCGCGATGGCCGCCTCCGCTTCCGTGGAGCTTATGGGAGGAACGCCGAAGCAAAGCCTGGATGCGGCATCTACGGTACTGGCGAATATGCTGGGCCTGGTCTGCGATCCGGTGGGCGGCCTGGTGGAATATCCCTGCCAGAGCCGGAATGCCTCCGGCGTGGCAAATGCGCTGATCGCAGCCGAGATGGCCCTGGCCGGCGTACGGCAGATGCTCACTCTGGATGAAATGATCGATGCCATGTATCAGGTAGGTAGAAGGATACCATATGAGCTCAGGGAAACCGCTCTGGGCGGCTGCGCAGCCACGCCCACCGGATGCAGGGCCTGCGGTGAAAAATGATTTATTCGATAACCCTGATCCACCCCTCCGGTGATTCCAGACGGCCCATCTGGATACCGGTGAGCGTATCGTAAAGCTTCTTCGTTACGGGGCCCATTTCGGTCATTCCGCTTGGGAAGCAGATCTCCTTACCGTGATCCACGATTTTGCCTACCGGGGAGATAACGGCAGCGGTGCCGCAAAGTCCGCATTCCGCAAAGTCTTTTACCTCGTCCAGGTAGATCTCTCTTTCTTCTGCTTCCAGTCCCAGATATTCCTTCGCTACATAGACGAGCGAACGGCGTGTGATGGAAGGAAGGATACTGTCGGATTTCGGTGTGACCACCCTGCCGTCTTTTGTGACAAACAGGAAGTTCGCTCCGCCGGTCTCCTCTACCTTCGTGCGGGTCCGGGGATCCAGATACATGTTTTCATCATAACCCTGGTTATGAGCGTCTACGATAGCATGGAGACTCATGGCATAGTTCAGGCCGGCTTTGATATGTCCGGTGCCATGGGGAGCTGCGCGGTCAAAATCGCTGACGCGGATGGTCAGAGGCTTTATCCCGCCCTTAAAGTAAGGGCCTACCGGGGTGGTAAATACACGGAACTGATATTCGTCCGCCGGTTTTACTCCTATTACGGGATTCGAGCCGAACATATAGGGGCGGATATATAAGGTGGCGCCGGATCCATAGGGCGGTACATAGGCCGCGTTTGCCTTTACGGTTTCTACCACGGCGTCAATGAAACGGCCCTGCGGAAATACGGGCATTTCCAGCCTTCTGGCGGAATTTTCCATACGTTCCGCGTTCAGATCCGGACGGAAGGTGACAATACGCCCGTCCTCTGTGGTGTATGCCTTCAATCCTTCAAATACGGTCTGGGCGTACTGCAGGACGCCCGCGCATTCGCTGATGGTAACTGTGTCGTCCGTAATCAGGGAGCCTTTATCCCAGGAGCCGTCTTTAAAATTGGATACATAACGATAATCTGTTTTGACATATGAGAAGCCTAAATTGCCCCAGTCAATGTTCTTTTTTTCCATAATACAATCCTCCGTTGTTTTCATGATGCTCATATCTCTTTACCATTTTAAAACTTTTAAGCGTTGACTTCAATGGAAAATTTCGTATTTCCTGAAAAAATGCGGGCGAAGGGTAACAGCTCAGCCCTGGCTGAACTGTCTGTTGCAGCGAAGGGCAGCTGCCGGGGACGCGCTGCTCTCCGGAGAAAAAATGGCCGGGTGAGGCAGGCTTCTCTTGTATTTCGGAAATGATTTTAGTATAATAAAGGGCAGCAGATGTATTATGGAGGAGAATATGGTGAATCAGGAGAATAATAACCTGGGGGATCTGGCACAACTGGGCGAAAAGGTCCAGGATATTGTAGAAAAAGCTGTGTCCTCTCAAAATTATCAAAAACTGAATCAGACCATAACCCAGGCGGTGAATAAAACCGTTTCACAATATCAGGAATCTCTGCGAAAGGCCGGCGGCCGGACGAAGCCTCCTGAAAAAGAGCTGCCAAAGGTCTATGCGCAGCTTGGCGGCGACCGGGTAAAAAGTATCCTGAAGGTAGTTTTCGGCGGCGTGCTCACAGCAAGCATGGTTGTTGGAATACTGTCCGTGTCGATCGTGGGGCTGCTCATCGGCAAAGGCGCCGCAGCGGGGAGCACGCTTTTTTTGATGCTTGCGGGAACGGCGGCAGGCGGAGGGCTTCTGTGGAGCGGATGTAAGGGCGTTGGGAGACTGGGACGCTTTAAAAAATATGTGAAAGCGCTGGAGAACCGCACCTACTGCAGCTTCGAACAGCTGGCGCGGGCTGTGCAAAGGCCGGTCAAATTTGTAAAGAGGGATGTTAAGGCCATGATCCGTAAGGGCTGGTTCATGGAAGGCCATGTGGACGGACAGGAAACCTGCCTGATCACCAGCAACGACACCTACCGGCAATACCAGCTTACCCAGAAACAGCTGGAGGAAAAAAAGGCTGAGGCCGAGGCGAAAGAAGCAGCCAGAGCGGCATCTAAGGACAGGCTTACTCCGGAGGTCCAGGAGGTGCTGGACAGGGGGGAGCAGTATCTGAAGGAAATACGCGCCTGCAACGATGCCATTCCGGGGATGGAGATCTCTGAGAAGATCAGCCGGATCGAGGAAGTGGCGGACCATATTTTCCAACGTGCGCAGGAGCACCCGGATATTATTCCTGATCTGAAGCGTATGATGGACTATTACCTGCCCATGACCGTGAAGCTTTTAAACGCGTATGAGGATATGGACAGGCAGCCTGTGCAGGGAGAAAATATAAGAAACTCCAAAAAAGAGATAGAAAACACCCTGGATACCTTAAGCGCTGCCTTTGAAAAGCTTCTGGATTCAGTGTTCCAGGATGCGGTCTGGGATGTATCCAGCGATATCAGCGTTTTAAATACTCTGCTGGCGCAGGAAGGGCTGGCGGGGGATGATTTCGCACAAAAGCGGAAGTAATCTGTTACTAAAACACAGGAATGAATGAGAAGGAGACGAATGATGGGAGAAGAATTGACACTGACACTGGAACCTGAGCTTGCGAAGTCCGGGGCGGACGGGGCGGCAGGTACGACTGCGCTTATGGATGCGGCGCCGGGTATGGACGAGGTGCAGGTCCAGATGGCGCAGACGGTGCTGACACAGGAAGAGCAGGCTATGGTAGACGATTTTTCCAGCAGGATCGATGTGGAAAATACGAACCAGATCCTCCAATACGGTGCGGGCGCCCAGAAAAAAATGGCCGATTTTTCGGATGAGGCGCTGAAAAATGTCCGCGCCCAGGACCTTGGGGAAATAGGAGACCTGATCACAAACGTGGTGAGCGAGTTAAAGGGCTTTGATGCGGAGGAGGAAAAAGGTTTTCTTGGATTTTTCAAAAAACAGTCAAACAAGCTTGAAAATCTGAAAAACCGTTACGATAAAGCCTCCGTCAATGTGGAGAAGATCACGGACGCGCTGCAGGAGCATCAGGTGCGCCTTTTGAAGGATTCCGCCATGCTGGATAAAATGTATGAGCAGAACCTCACCTATTTTAAAGAGCTGTCCATGTATATTCTGGCAGGGAAAAAGAAGCTGGCGGAGGTGCGGAGCGGACGGCTTGCGGAAATGGAGAAAAAAGCGAAGATGAGTTCTCTTCCCGAGGACGCGCAGGCAGTTAAGGATCTGGATGAAAAATGCAACCGTTTTGAAAAGAAGATTCATGATCTGGAGCTTACCAGAATGATCTCCATGCAGACAGCGCCGCAGATCCGTCTTGTCCAGAACAACGATACCATGATGGTGGAAAAGATCCAGACGACCGTTGTAAATACCATTCCGCTCTGGAAAAATCAGATGGTCCTGGCGCTTGGCATCGCTCATTCTACGGAGGCTGCGCAGGCCCAGAAGGAAGTTACCAATGTGACGAACGAGCTTTTGAAGAAAAACGCAGAGGCCCTTCATATGGCGTCTGTGGAGACGGCGAAGGAATCCGAGAGAGGCATTGTGGATCTGGAAACGCTGAAAAAGACGAATGCGGATCTTATCCAGACCCTGGATGACGTGCTGAAAATTCAGACAGAGGGAAGGGCAAAGCGCCAGGCTGCGGAACTTGAAATGGTGAAAATGGAGAACGATCTGAAGAATAAGCTTCTGGAAATCCGGCGCTAAAAGAAAAACGAATTGATTGTGAGGCTGCCGTTTGACCCGGCAGCCTCGAATTGACATAAACCGAATCGAATAAGGATGGAGGCAAGGGATGTATCGCGATCATACGAAAGTCATAAAAATCGGCGATGTGAAGATCGGAGGGGGAAATCCCATCCGTATTCAGTCCATGACAAATACCAGGACAGAGGATGTCCAGGCTACGGTGGAGCAGATTTTGACGCTGGAAAAGGCGGGATGTGAGATCATCCGCTGCGCGGTACCCACCATGGAAGCAGCGGAGGCCTTAGCCGGGATCAGGAAGCAGATCCATATTCCGCTGGTGGCGGATATCCATTTTGATTATAAGCTGGCCATCGCAGCCATTGAAAACGGCGCCGATAAAATTCGCATTAATCCCGGAAATATCGGAAGCGTCGACAGGATCCGGGCGGTTGTGGAGGCTGCGAAGGATCGAAGCATCCCCATCCGGGTGGGAGTGAACAGCGGCTCCCTGGAACGGGAGCTGGTGGAAAAATATCATGGCGTAACAGCGGAAGGGCTGGTGGAGAGCGCCATGGATAAGGTGCGGATCATTGAGGAAATGGGCTATGATAATCTGGTCGTCAGCATTAAGTCCTCCGATGTGATGATGTGTGCCCGGGCGCATGAGCTGATCGCGGAAAAGACCTGCTATCCGCTCCATGTGGGGATCACGGAGGCGGGAACTCTGTACGCCGGAAATATCAAGTCGGCTGTGGGACTGGGTATTATTTTATCTCAGGGGATCGGAGATACCATCCGCGTGTCCCTGACAGGGGCGCCCCTTGAGGAGATCCGCTCCGCAAAGAGAATTCTGAAAACCCTGGGGCTTCGAAAGGGAGGCGTGGAGGTGGTTTCATGTCCCACCTGCGGGCGGACCCGTATCGATCTGATCGGCCTGGCAAATCAGGTGGAGGCCATGGTGGAGGATATTCCCCTGGATATCAGAGTGGCTGTCATGGGCTGCGTGGTGAACGGCCCGGGGGAAGCGAAGGAAGCTGATATCGGCATTGCCGGCGGTGCGGGAGTGGGCCTTCTCATAAAGCATGGCGAAGTGGTAAAAAAGATTCCGGAGGAAGAGCTTCTGGATACCCTGCGGGAGGAACTGCTTCATTGGGAGCAGTGAGAGAAATTGAGAGGTAACAGATGGAAAAGGATTTCTTTGACGTATTTCCAAATCTGAAGGTAAACAGCGAGCTTCGGGAATGGCTGGATATGGTCTGGGTGACAAAGGTATCCTGCAATTCATCGAAAACCAGGCTGTGGATTTATATAAAAAGCGAACGCTGGATTCATAAGAAGCATATTTTTGCCCTGGAGGATCAGATCGAGCGTCAGTGTTTTCCGGGTCTGGGCATGAGCGTTACGGTGATCGAGCGTTTTTTTCTGTCCCGGCAGTATACCCCTGAAAATTTTCTGGAGGTATATCAATCCAGCATGGAGCTTGAGCTGAAAAATTACAATATGCTGGAATATAATCTTTTCCGGCGCTCCGAAATCACATTTCCGGACAGAAATACCCTGCGTATGGTTCTGCCGGATTCTGTGATCGCGCGGAACAAAAGTGAAATTCTGGCGGAGTATCTGCACAAGGTGTTCTGTGAGCGCTGCGGTATGGATCTGAAGATTGAGACAGAGTTCGTTCAGACGGAGGAGAGCCGCTACCGGAAAAATGCCGCGCTGCAGATCCGCCATGAAGCGGAAAGTGTTATGAAGCACGCGCGGACAGAGACCGGGCCGGGAGAAAAAGACGGGCAGGAGAAGGGAAAGCCCTCCGGCGAAAAAAAGTCCCGGGGCCTTTTAAAGGACGGGAAAAGACCGGATAAACCGGATAGTCGGCGCGGATTCCGGGGAGAGTACCGTAAGGACAGCAATCCGGACGTGATCTACGGCAGAGATTTCGAGGGTGATTCCGTTCCTCTGGAGTCCATCACCGGGGAAATGGGTGAGGTGATCATCCGGGGGCAGGTCATGGATGTGGAAGCCCGGGAAATCCGGAATGAAAAGACCATCCTGATCTTTCCTGTGACGGATTTTACCGATTCCATTACCGTAAAGATGTTCCTGCGCAATGAGCAGGTGCCGGAGGTGAGGGAAAGCATTAAAAAGGGCGCTTTTTTGAAGCTGAAGGGTGTGACCACCATCGACCGGTTCGACAGCGAGCTGACCATCGGCTCGGTAGCCGGCATCAAAAGGACGTCGGATTTTACCAGTGTCCGTAAAGATACCAGCCCGCAGAAACGGGTGGAGCTTCATTGTCATACGAAAATGAGCGATATGGACGGTGTGACCGATGCGAAGGCTCTGGTAAAGCGCGCTTATGAATGGGGACACAAGGCGATCGCTATCACGGATCATGGCGTAGTACAGTCCTTCCCCGAGGCGAACCACTGCTTTGATGCGTGGGGAGGCTGTGTGCCGAAGGATTCGGATTTTAAGGTGCTCTACGGCATGGAAGCCTATCTGGTAGATGACCTTAAGGGCATGGTGACGAATCCGAAGGGACAGAAGCTGGACGGAAGCTTTGTGGTATTTGATATAGAGACTACAGGATTTTCTCCTCTTACCTGCAGGATCATAGAGATCGGAGCCGTCCGCGTGGAGGCCGGGCATATTACGGAGCGCTTTTCTACCTTTGTAAATCCGGAGACGCCGATCCCTTATCGCATTGAACAGCTTACCGGCATCAATGACTCCATGGTGGTGGGTGCGCCGAAGATCGGCGTGCTCCTGCCGGAATTTTTAAGGTTCTGTGAGGGCGCCGTTCTGGTGGCGCACAACGCGGACTTTGATATGAGCTTTATTATCGAAAACTGTAATCGTCTGGGGCTTCCCCGGGATTTTACTTATATAGATACAGTGGGCATGGCTCGCTTTCTGCTGCCTGCGCTGAACCGGTTTAAGCTGGATACGGTGGCGAAGGCGGTGGGTGTCTCGCTGGATCATCATCACCGGGCCATAGATGATGCGGAGTGTACGGCGCGCATTTTTGAAAAGTTTGTCGCCATGCTTGCGGAAAGGGATATCTTTGACGTGGAGCAGCTGAACAGAGAAGGGACGGTTTCCGCTGACACCATCCGGAAGCTGCCGACCTACCACGCCATTATCCTGGTGAAAAATGAGACAGGCAGAGTAAATCTTTATAAGCTGGTCAGCCTCTCTCATCTGAAATACTACAATCGGAGGCCGAGAGTGCCGAAAAGCGAATTTGAAAAGCACAGGGACGGACTGATCATCGGCAGCGCCTGTGAGGCGGGCGAGCTCTATCAGGCGCTTCTTAGAGATGCGCCTGAAACGGAGATCGCCAGGCTGGTGAACTTTTATGATTATCTGGAAATACAGCCCCTTGGGAATAACCGTTTCATGATCGCAGATGAAAAAAATGACATGGTAAAATCCGAGGAGGATCTGATCGAACTGAATAAACGGATCGTCAGTCTGGGGGAGCAGTTTAAAAAGCCTGTGGTCGCCACCTGTGACGTACATTTTATGGATCCCCAGGATGAGATCTACCGGCGGATCATCATGGCGGGCAACAGATTTTCCGACGCGGATAATCAGGCTCCCCTCTATCTTCGCACCACAGAGGAGATGCTGGAGGAGTTCGCCTATCTCGGCAGTGAAAAGGCCGAGGAAGTGGTGATTACAAATACGAATATCATTGCGGATATGATTGAAAAAATATCTCCCATTCATCCGGGTAAATTTCCTCCGGTCATCGAAAATTCCGACCGTGACCTGAAGGAGATATGCTTTAAAAAGGCCCATGAGATCTATGGCGATCCGCTGCCGCCCATTGTGGAGGAAAGGCTTGAAAAGGAGCTGCATTCCATTATATCCAACGGATATGCGGTGATGTACATTATAGCCCAGAAGCTTGTCTGGAAGTCCAATGATGACGGTTATCTGGTTGGCTCCCGCGGTTCGGTCGGCTCCTCGCTCGCGGCGACCATGGCCGGTATCACGGAAGTAAATCCGCTGCCGCCCCATTATATTTGTCCGGAGTGCAAATACAGCGATTTTGATTCAGAGGATGTAAAAAGATTCCGCGGCATGTCCGGCTGTGACATGCCGGATAAAAGCTGTCCCCGGTGCGGGGCGAAAATGCTGAAGGAAGGCCATGATATTCCCTTTGAAACTTTCCTGGGCTTTAAGGGGGATAAGGAGCCGGATATCGACCTGAATTTCTCAGGGGAATATCAGGCTAACGCCCATCGATATACGGAGGTTATTTTTGGAAAGGGGCAGACCTTTAAGGCGGGGACCATTGGCACACTGGCGGATAAAACCGCGTTTGGATATGTGAAGAACTACTTTGAGGAGCGGGGGCAGCGTAAACGGCATTGTGAGATCAATCGTATTGTACAGGGGTGTACGGGAATCCGCCGCACCACAGGACAGCATCCGGGAGGCATCATCGTACTTCCCAAGGGAGAGGAGATCGAGAAATTTACGCCTGTGCAGCATCCTGCCAATGACGTAAACAGCGATATCATCACCACGCATTTTGATTATCATTCCATCGATGGAAACCTCCTGAAGCTGGACATTCTGGGTCACGATGACCCTACCATGATCCCTATGCTGGAGGATCTTACCGGGCTGGATGCAAAAAAGATCCCCCTGGATCAGAAGGATGTAATGAGCCTGTTTGCCGGAACGGAGGCTCTGGGGATCACGCCGGAGGACATCGGAGGCTGTAAGCTGGGGTGCCTTGGCGTTCCGGAGTTCGGTACGGATTTTGCCATGCAGATGCTGATTGATACGAAACCGAAATATTTTTCGGATCTTGTGCGTATCGCGGGGCTTGCCCACGGCACGGACGTATGGCTTGGAAATGCCCAGGTGTTGATCCAGGAGGGGAAAGCCACCATTTCCACGGCGATCTGTACCAGAGATGATATTATGATCTATCTGATCAGCATGGGGGTGGAGAGCAGCCTGGCATTCAGCATCATGGAGAGCGTCCGTAAAGGCAAGGGCCTCCGGGAGGAATGGGAGGCTGTTATGAAGGAACACAATGTGCCGGACTGGTACATCTGGTCCTGTAAAAAGATCAAATATATGTTCCCGAAGGCGCATGCGGCCGCCTATGTCATGATGGCGTACCGTATTGCATGGTTCAAGGTGTTTCAGCCGCTGGCGTATTACGCTGCGTTTTTCAGTATCCGGGCCACTGCCTTTTCCTATGAGACTATGTGCATGGGAAGGG
This sequence comes from uncultured Blautia sp., assembly GCA_964528895.1. Lineage (GTDB taxonomy): Bacteria > Bacillota > Clostridia > Lachnospirales > Lachnospiraceae > Blautia_A. Next base: position 45,268 of record CAZGTY010000010.1, read on the forward strand.
ACCGGCTGGAATTTTATCTGGCAGAGCTTCGAAAAAAGGGGGATTCTGCCACGAAAAAGGATCAGGATTCCATCCGGGATATGCGTGTTGTGCAGGAAATGTACGCGCGGGGCTTTGAATTTATCCCTATTGATATATATAAAGCGAAGGCTCATCGTTTTCAGATCATTGACGGCAAGCTGATGCCGTCTCTGGACAGCATTGATGGTATGGGTGAGAAGGCCGCCGATGCTGTGGCTGAGGCTGCAGGGCAGGGGAAATTCCTTTCCAAGGATGACTTCCGCGACAGGACCAGGGTCAGCAAGACGATGGTGGATCTGATGGACGATCTGGAGCTGTTTGGGGACATCCCCAACTCCAATCAGATATCCCTCTTCGACGTTGGTGATATAAGCAGTTTCACGCATTTTGTTGAAAAATTATAAAAGGAGTTGGTACTATGAAAAAGGAGGAACTGCGTTATCTGCAAAGACTGGCGGAGCTTTATCCCACCATCGGGAAGGCTTCCACGGAGATCATTAATCTGCAGTCGATTTTAAATCTTCCAAAGGGAACCGAGCATTTCATGTCTGACCTGCACGGGGAGTTCGAGGCTTTTTCCCATGTGCTCAGAAACGGCTCCGGCGCTGTGAGGAAAAAGATCGATGATGTGTTTGGCCATACCCTGAGCAACAGTGATAAAAGGGCGCTTGCTACGCTGATCTATTATCCCAGAGAGAAGATGGAGCTGGTGAAAAAAACAGAGCCGGACATGGAAAACTGGTACAAGATCACCTTATACCGGCTCATTGAGGTGTGCAGGACCACTGCGTCCAAATATACCCGCTCCAAGGTGCGCAAGGCTCTCCCTTCCGATTATGCCTACGTGATCGAGGAGCTGATCACTGAGAAGGCGGAGGTCCTGGATAAGGAGGCTTATTATGATGCCATCGTCAATACCATCATCGAGATCCGAAGGGCGGAGAACTTTATTATTGCCCTGGCGGAGCTTATCCAGAGACTGGTGGTGGATCATCTGCATATTCTTGGAGATATTTATGACAGGGGACCGGGGCCTCATTTCATTATGGATCGTCTCATGGAATACCATTCCCTGGATATCCAATGGGGAAATCACGACGTGGTATGGATGGGGGCGGCGGCCGGTGAGAGGGCCTGCATTGCCACTGTGATCCGTAATTCCATCCGGTATGATAATCTGGATATTCTGGAGGATGGCTACGGGATTAACATGATTCCGCTGGCCACCTTTGCCATGGAGACGTACGCGAAGGATCCCTGTAAGGAATTTGAGATGAAGGGCAGCAATTACAGCGCCGCGGAGGAAGAGCTGGGGAGGAAGATGCACAAGGCGATTTCTGTGATCCAGTTTAAGCTGGAGGGCCAGCTTCTGAAAAGACGTCCGGAATTCCAGATGGAGGATCGCGCGCTGCTGCACCGGATCAACCCGAAAAAGGGCACCATCACCATGCCGGATGGAAAAGAATATGAGCTGGCGGACACTAACTTTCCGACAGTGAGCTGGGAGCATCCCTATGATCTGACCCCCGGCGAAAGGGAAGTGATGGATCGCCTGGAATCTGCATTCCGCAACTGTGAAAAGCTGCAGAACCATATACGGTTCCTTTTGGACAAGGGCGGGTTATATAAGGTATATAACGGAAATCTTCTGTTCCACGGCTGTATTCCGCTGAACGAGGACGGAAGCCTGAAGGAAGTCCGGATTTACGGAAAGACCTACAAAGGAAAGGCGCTGTACGACGCGCTTGAGGGATATGTGCGCAGGGCGTTTTATGCGGTGGACAGGGAAGAACAGTCAGAAGGCAGGGATATTTTGTGGTATATCTGGGCCGGACCGAATTCCCCGCTGTTCGGAAAAGATAAGATGACCACCTTCGAGAGGTATTTCATTAAAGATAAGGAGGCTCATAAGGAGACAAAGAATGCATACTACCGACTTCTGGAAAACGAGACGGTGGTGAATTCACTGCTGGAGGAGTTTGGACTGGCGCCGGAGGAAGGACATATCATCAACGGGCATGTACCGGTTCACCAGAGCGAAGGCGAGAGCCCTGTAAAATGCGGCGGTAAGCTCATCGTAATCGACGGCGGTTTTTCCAAAGCATACCGGAAGGTGACAGGGATTGCCGGGTATACGCTGATCTACAATTCCTATGGATTGATTCTGTCCGCCCATGAGCCGTTTACCTCGGCGGAGGCGGCCGTATCCCAGGAAAAAGACATTGTATCAAACCGTGTGGCCGTGCATTATACCTCTCAGAGAAGGCATGTGGGGGACACGGACAACGGCAGGGCGCTGAAGGAGAGAATCGAGGAGCTCCGGCAGCTCCTGGATGCGTACCGGAGGGGTATCATCAAAGAGAAAAAATAAAAATCTCTTTACTTATTTTTGGGGGCTGACTATAATGGGCGTGTAATAAAAATAGATTGAGTGCAGAAGGAGACGAATATGGGCGGATTATTTGGAGTAGCATCAAAATCCAGTTGCGTTCTGGATCTGTTTTTTGGAATTGACTATCATTCTCATTTGGGGACACGCAGGGGCGGTATGGCCGTATATGATGAAGAAAAGGGCTTTGACCGTTCCATTCATAATATTGAGAATTCACCCTTTCGTACAAAGTTTGACCGTGATGTGGCGGAATTGCAGGGGAATATGGGAATCGGCTGTATTTCCGACAGCGAGCCTCAGCCGCTGCTGGTGCGCTCCCATCTGGGGAATTTTTCGATTACGACAGTAGGCAAGATCAACAATATGGACGAACTCATCGCCCATTCCTTTAAAAATGGCAATACACATTTTCTGGAACAGAGCGGAGGAAGCGTCAATCCCACAGAAATGGTGGCTTCCCTGATCAATCAGAAGCAGAGCATTGTGGAGGGAATCCGTCATGCGCAGGAAATGATTGATGGCTCCATGACGATGCTTCTTTTGACACCCAGGGGTATTTATGCAGCCAGAGACCGGCTGGGAAGAACCCCCCTGATCCTGGGAAAGAAGGAGGGCGCTTTCTGCGTATCCTTTGAAAGCTTCGCCTATGTTAATCTGGGCTATGAGGATCACAGAGAGTTAGGACCGGGCGAGGTGGCTTTTATAACGCCGGAGGGGGATGAATCCCTGGTGGCGCCCGGTAAAAAAATGCGCATCTGCTCTTTTCTTTGGACTTATTACGGCTATCCCACGTCCACCTACGAGGGTGTGAACGTGGAGGAGATGCGTTACCGCTGCGGAGATATACTGGCCCGGAGAGATCAGGGCGAGGTGCATCCGGATATTGTGGCCGGCGTTCCGGATTCCGGCATTGCGCATGCCATCGGATATGCCAATCGTTCCGGCGTTCCCTTTGCACGGCCCTTTATCAAATATACGCCTACCTGGCCGAGATCCTTCATGCCTGCGCAGCAGAGCCAGAGAAATCTGATCGCAAGGATGAAGCTGATCCCCGTGCATAATCTGATCAAGGACAAGAGCCTTTTAATGATCGATGATTCCATTGTCCGCGGCACACAGCTTCGGGAGACCACGGAGTTCCTTTATCATAATGGGGCAAAGGAGGTCCATATCCGTCCCGCTTGTCCGCCGCTTTTATACGGATGCAAATATCTGAATTTTTCCCGGTCAAAATCTGAGATGGACCTGATCACCAGAAGGATCATTGCGGAAAGAGAGGGAGAAAATGTGGATGAGAAAACCCTGGCTGATTATGCGGACCCGGATTCTACCAATTACGGGGAGATGGTGGAGGAGATACGCAGGGATCTGAATTTCACTACCTTAAAATATCACCGTCTGGATGATCTGGAGAAATCCATCGGTATTTCTCCCTGCAAGCTCTGCACCTATTGCTGGAACGGGCAGGAATAAAAGGCGTTTTTGGGGAGCGACAATAGAAATAGGGGTGATACACTATGAAGAGAAAAAGACAGATACTGTGGAGAGCGCTATTGGGGCTGATCATAGCATTTCTTGTTTTGGGGATCGCAGCTCTTTTTCTGGCCGGATACCGCAGGAGAGAGCAAAAGGAGCTGAAGCGGGAAGCCGCTCTGGCTGCGCTGGAAAGGAGCCCCACTGCGACGCCCACTCCGGCAATGACGGTGACGCCTACGCCCACACCGAGGCCTACGGCGACGCCTACACCGGTGCCCGCCGTCAGGGTAACCTTTGATCCCGATGATTATTGGGATACATGGTACAGCCGTGACGGGCTTGCCAGCATAAATATTTATGATATCAGCAGCGATTCCGTTTCCTTCTATTTCAGTCAGCTGAGCTCTGATGGCAGCGTGAGCTGTGAGGCGGATGCCAGCGGGGAGGTGGCCGGGAATGCGGCGCAGTTCATTTTCTGGGATACGCTGGGGAACGGCGCTTCCGGAAGCTTTGTCTTTGATAATGGAAGCCTGTATGTGCGGATTACCACCACTGATCAGGGAAGCTCCGTTGTCTGGCCAAGCGTGGACTGTGTGATGCTTCGGGAACGCCCCCAGGTAAATTCTCAGCCCACGGCTACGCCGGCGCCGCAGACAGGGGACTATTATTTCGCGGACAGTGACAGCCGTTATCTGACGGATGATGAGCTGTCGCAGTATTCCTCTGCGGATCTTGAGCTGGCCAAGAATGAGATCTATGCCCGCCACGGCAGACAGTTTGTGACGGATTATATTGCGCAGTATTTTAACAGTAAGTCCTGGTATCAGGGGACTGTGTCGCCGGATAGCTTTGACGAATCGGTGTTCAATGAATACGAGGCGGCAAACATTCAAAAAATAGCAGAATGGGAAGAAAAAAAGAGAAGTGAAGGCAACTGAGCCTTCACTTCCTGTCTGTTCTGCCTACGATATAGTCTATGCTGGTATGGTAATAATCTGCCAGCCGGATCAGTATTTCAATGGGAACGCCCCTGCTTCCCGTCTCGTAATGGGAGTAGGAACGCTGACTGATATGCAGGACCTCGCTGATGGATTTCTGAGACAGATCTGCCTCTTCTCTTAAATCCAGAATGCGTGGAAATATTAAGTCTATAGTAAGCCCTCCTTTCTTTTCAGCGCGCTCAGAGTGTGATTCAGCTTCATTGCCGTTTACGCCGGAGCTGTAAGCAGAGTATAGTTTGGCGCAAATAACGCGCTTGCAATTTGGAACAAAAGGGGCTATAATATAAAAACATGAAGTTTCTGAACTGATTTTTTATACAATTCTAAAACCATCTTCTTTTATTTTTCCCTTTAAAAAACAGGAGAGAATCGGAAATGATCGGGGCAATCAGGTTTCTCGGAAAGGAGCAGCTATGTTTGCAAGCGTTTTGTCCGCGACCATCATCGGCATGGAGGTGCGCCTTATTCAGGTGGAAGTGGATGTGAGCAGCGGCCTGCCTTCCTTTACCATGGTTGGATTTCCCTCTGCCCAGGTGAAGGAGGCTCAGGACCGGGTCCGCACGGCCCTTCGGAATAACGGTATCAGTCTGCCGCCAAGGAGGATTACGGTGAATTTTGCACCTGCGGATATCCGGAAGGAGGGAGCAGGCTTTGACATGCCGTTAGCAGCAGCTATGCTGGCTGCAGCGGAATTTTTGTCACCGGAATTATTAAGGGGGATCATGATGGCGGGGGAGATCAGTCTAAATGGTGAGATTCATTCGATTCCCGGGATCTTGCCTATGGTGATCCGTGCAAGGGAGAAAAAATGCCGGTTTTGTATGGTGCCTTATGGGAATCTGAAGGAAGGACGCCTGATCTCCGACATGAAGGTGATCGGCGTGCGGAATCTGGACGAGATGCTCCGGTATCTGAAAGAGCCGGATTCCTATTCCTGTGATTTGGAGGAGAGGCAGGAGAATGAAGGAGAGGAGGCGGAGGATTTTTCGGATATCCGGGGTCAGGAGGGGCTTCGCCGTGCTATGGAGATCGCTGTCAGCGGCTTTCACAATATCCTTCTGGTGGGGCCTCCAGGAGCGGGAAAGACCATGGTGGCAAAACGGATTCCCACGATCATGCCCCGGCTGACCTTTGAAGAGAGCCTGGAGCTTACAAAGATTTACAGTGTGGCTGGGCTTCTTTCTCAGGAGCATCCGTTGATCCGGAAAAGGCCCTTCCGCAGTCCCCATCATAGCTGTTCTCCTCAGGCGCTGGCGGGAGGAGGACGGAATCCCCGCCCGGGGGAGATCTCGCTGGCGCACAGAGGGGTGTTGTTTTTGGACGAAATGCCGGAATTTTCCAGACGCAGTCTGGAAATCCTGCGGCAGCCCCTGGAGGACAAGGTGATCAGGCTGTCCAGAGTGTACGGAACCTGTGAATTTCCGGCCAGCTTTATTCTGTGCGCGGCCATGAATCCCTGCCCCTGCGGCTATTATCCGGACATGAACCAGTGCAGCTGTACGCCGGGGGAGGTGAGCCATTATCTGGGTAAGATCAGTCAGCCGCTGCTGGACAGGATGGATCTTTGTGCGGATGTATCGCCGGTGAGCTATGAAAAGCTAAACAGTAAGCTCCCCGGGGAAAGCTCGGCGGTCATACGTGAACGTGTGGAGCGCACCAGAGATATTCAGAACCGGCGTTACAAAAATGAAAAGATCAGCTTTAACGGAGAGCTGAAGGATGCCGGGGTAGAGCTGTACTGCCGTGTGGAGCCGGAGGGACAGGAGCTTTTAAAAAGAGCCTTTTCCAAAATGCATTTCAGCGCCAGGGCTTATCACAAGGTGTTGAAGGTATCCCGTACCATTGCGGATATGGAGCAGTCGGATATCATCTGCGGGCGCCATGTGGGAGAGGCGTTGTCTTACCGCACCTTTGACAAAAAGTACTGGAAATAGGAGGCGCATATATATATGGAAGAAACAGGTATAAAGGAGATACGGCGCATAGGTTTCAAGAACCCGGAATTTCCGGAAAAGCTGAAAAATTATCCGGATATGCCGGAGGAATTATACGTGCGTGGAGAGCTTCCGGACAGCGGGAAGCCATCCATTGCGATCGTGGGAGCCAGGATGTGCAGCGCCTATGGACGCATCCAGGCTTTCCGGTATGCGAAAGAGCTGAGCTGCGCAGGGATTCAGGTGATCAGCGGACTTGCCGCAGGTATTGACAGTGAGGGACACAAGGGAGCCCTGGAGGGGGCTGTTCCCACCTTTGCGGTTCTGGGAAACGGAGCGGATATCTGCTATCCTTTGTCAAACCGGTCCTTATATGAGCGTATTATCCGGGAAGAAGGCGGGATACTAAGCGAATATCCTCCCGGAACAAGGCCGAGGAATTATTTTTTCCCTGCGCGGAACCGGATCATCAGCGCCCTGGCGGACGTGGTGCTGGTGGTGGAGGCAAAGGAGAGGAGCGGATCTCTGATTACGGCGCGCTTTGCCATGGAGCAGGGCAAGGCGGTATACGCGCTTCCCGGACCTGTGACGGAAAAGCTGAGCCTGGGCTGTCATCAGCTTATTTATGATGGAGCAGGCATTGCTTATTCCCCGGAAATACTGCTTTTGGAATGGGGGATCACCCGGGTGAATAAAATGAAAACAAAAGAAAAAAATAACTTAGGGCTTGCAAGGGATTCAAAATTGGTGTATAGTTGCCTTGATTTACGACCTAAAAGCCTGGATGAGATCATCCGGCAGACAGATCTGCCTTCCGCTGCAGTCAGCAATATACTTTTGGAGCTGCAGCTTCTGGATCTGATATGTGAGATAGGAAGGCATCACTATGTAAGACTGAGCTGAGAGCATATTTCAGAGCGCTTTCAGCGGGCATATTACAGAACTGGGAGAAGCATATGGCAAAATATCTGGTGATCGTGGAGTCACCTGCTAAGGTAAAAACCATAAAAAAATTTCTGGGGAGCAATTACGATGTGCAGGCGTCCAACGGCCATGTCAGGGATTTCCCGAAAAGTCAGTTTGGCATTGATGTGGAGAATGATTTTGAACCGAAATATATTACCATTCGCGGAAAGGGAGATCTGCTGACGAAGCTCAGAAAAGCGGCAAAAAAGGCGGATAAGATCTATCTGGCTACTGACCCGGACCGTGAGGGAGAAGCTATTTCCTGGCATTTGATGCAGGCTCTGAAGGAGGATCCGAAAAAAATGCACAGGATCTCCTTCAATGAGATCACAAAGACGGCGGTCAAATCCTCCATTAAGCAGGCGCGGGAGCTGGATATGAATCTGGTGAATGCGCAGCAGGCGCGGCGTATGCTGGACCGTATGGTGGGATACACCATCAGCCCTCTGCTCTGGGCGAAGGTAAAACGTGGGCTGAGCGCGGGCCGCGTACAGTCAGTGGCCCTTCGCATCATCTGCGACCGGGAGGATGAGATCAACTCCTTTATACCGGAAGAATACTGGAGCCTGGATGGCGAATTTCTGGTACCGGGAGAAAAGAAGCCTCTGGCAGCAAGGTTTTACGGCACAGATAAGAAAATGATCATAAATAATAAAGAAGAGATGGACGCGCTTCTGAAAGAGCTGGAGAAGGAAGTCTATCAGATCACGGAGGTGAAAAAGGGCGAGCGTGTAAAAAATGCGCCGCAGCCCTTCACCACCAGCACGCTTCAGCAGGAGGCGTCCAAAACCCTGAATTTTTCCACGCAGAAGACCATGAGGCTGGCGCAGCAGCTGTATGAGGGGGTGGATATCAGGGGAAGCGGCACAGTGGGTGTTATCACCTATCTCCGTACGGATTCCACCAGGATTTCCGAGGAAGCGGACACTGCGGCGAGAGCTTATATTCAGGAGCAGTTTGGAAGCGATTATGTTTCCGATGTCCCCGGAACGCAGAAAAAGGGACCGAAGATCCAGGACGCCCATGAGGCTATCCGTCCTACGGATATCACCAGAACACCGGCTGAGATCAGGGAATCTCTGTCCAGGGATCAGTACCGTCTGTATCAGCTGATATGGAAACGGTTTGCCGCCAGCCGTATGGCAGCAGCGCGGTATGAGACTACCTCCGTGAAGATCAGCGCCGGAAAATACAATTTCACGGTGTCCGCCTCCAAGGTGCTCTTTGAGGGCTTTATGTCCGTGTATGTGGAAGCGGACGAAAATAAAAAGAGTAATGTGCTCAGCCAGAGCCTGGAAAAGGGGATGGCGCTCTGCCTGAAGGAATTAAAGCCGGAGCAGCATTTTACGCAGCCTCCCGCACATTATACGGAGGCGTCTCTGGTAAAGACTCTGGAGGAGCAGGGCATCGGCCGCCCCAGTACGTATGCGCCTACGATCACTACTATCATCAGCCGGCGCTATGTGGCTAAGGAACAGAAAAATCTGTATGTGACAGAGCTTGGCGAGGTTGTAAACAACATTATGAAGCAGGCCTTTCCGAGCATTGTGGATGTGAATTTTACTGCCATGATGGAGGGACTTCTGGACTGTGTGGAAGCAGGTACGGTTCAGTGGAAGACCGTTGTGCGGAATTTTTATCCGGATCTTAAAAAGGATGTGGATGCGGCGGCCCGGGAACTGGAAAAGGTAGATATTCAGGATGAGGTCACGGATGTGGTCTGCGACGTATGCGGCAGGAATATGGTGATTAAGTATGGCCCCCATGGAAGATTCCTGGCCTGTCCGGGATTTCCGGAATGCAGAAATACGAAGCCCTATTATGAGAAGATCGGCGTGGCATGCCCCATGTGCGGTAAGGATGTGGTCCTGAAAAAGACCCAGAAGGGAAGGAAGTATTTCGGATGCGAGGATAATCCGGAATGCAGCTTTATGTCCTGGCAGAGACCGTCAAATAAAAAGTGTCCTGTTTGCGGAAGCTATATGGTGGAAAAGGGCAATAAGCTTGCCTGCAGCAAGACGGCTTGCGGATATGTGGAAAAGAAGGAAAAGCAGGATTGAGATGGATCCTGCTTTTTTGATTGCGCCGCATTCAAGCCGATGCGGCATTTCGGTATATATTTGGGAAAAGGGAAAAAATAACAGAAAAATCGAAAAATGCTTGTATTTTGAGCAAGAAACGTGTAATATTATTTTATAAGTTGCAATTTTTCAAAAAAAGAGTGGAAGGAGGATAAGATGAGCGTTCAGTTGTTAGACAAAACAAGAAAGATTAACAAGCTTTTGCACAACAGCAGTTCCAGCAAAGTAGTATTCAATGATATTTGTCAGGTATTGATGGAAACCCTTAGCTCCAATATACTGGTGTTGAGCAAAAAAGGTAAGGTTCTGGGCGTCAGTTTATGTCCCGGCGTAGAGGAAATTACAGAGCTTATCGAAGGCAAGGTGGGCAGCTTTGTAGATGTATTGTTGAATGAAAGGTTTTTAGGCGTTCTGTCTACGAAGGAGAACGTTAACCTCCAGACACTGGGATTTGAGCATGTATCTGATAAATACCAGGGTATCATAAACCCTATTGATATAGCGGGAGAACGGCTGGGAACGGTATTCATGTACCGTTTTGACAGACCATATGATATCGAGGATATTATAGTCAGCGAATACGGTACCACAGTGGTGGGGCTTGAGATGATGCGCGCGGTACACGAGGAGAATGCGGAGGAGGACAGAAAGCAGCAGGTCGTTAAATCTGCGTTCAACACGCTTTCTTTTTCAGAACTGGAAGCCATCATCCATATTTTTGACGAGCTGGACGGTGACGAGGGAATTCTTGTGGCAAGCAAGATCGCTGACCGGGTAGGCATTACCAGATCGGTTATTGTCAACGCATTGCGTAAGTTTGAAAGCGCCGGAGTGATCGAATCCAGATCATCGGGTATGAAGGGAACCTATATTAAGGTCCTGAACGAAGTGATTTTTGATGAACTGGAAGAGATCAAGGCCCAGAGAAATAAAAAGGCATAATATGGCGCCAGGGTCAAAAGGTCGAAAATCCGATGCAAGCTTGCTTGCAGGAGGATTTTTGAACCTGGGCCCCGACGACATCATAACATAGAAAGGCGGCGAGGCCGTCTTTTCTTAATTTTAAAGGAACGTTTGATTTTTGATTCCAGGGTCATTAAGCCTTGTCTCCCCGGAATGCTTGCATTTCAGTGGAGACAAGGCTTAATGACCCGCCCCGATATGAGCATGAAGTGGTGCGCAAGCGCCACGGGAATGCGAATATTGGGCGGATTGTGGGAGCGCGAAGCGCGGAACAATCCGGGAATCAGGTTTTGACGGGTAAATCATTTTATTCAGAAAAAAATAAAAACTAAGAAAATAAAAGAAAAATTAAGTATAATTAAGAAAAAAAGAGAATATAATTTATTTAGCAACTGTATTTACGGTTGCAGTTTGAGGCGGAAATCAATAAGATAAGGACAGTGATTAGCACTCGAATGAAATGAGTGCTAGCAATCCGCTTTGGATATTAAAAAAGGAGGACATAGATTATGAAGTTAGTTCCATTAGGCGACAGAGTTGTATTAAAGCAGTTAGAGGCAGAGGAAACCACCAAATCAGGTATCGTGCTTCCCGGACAGGCTCAGGAAAAACCGCAGCAGGCAGAGGTTATCGCCGTAGGCCCCGGCGGAACGGTAGAGGGCAAGGAAGTAAAAATGGAAGTAGAAGTGGGAGATAAGGTTATTTACTCCAAATACGCAGGTACAGAAGTAAAAATAGACGAAACAGAGTACATTATCGTAAAACAGAATGATATTCTTGCAATCGTAAAATAATAAGATTCCAGGGTCAGAGGCCTGTCTCCCCGGAATGCTTGCATTTCAGTGGAGACAAGGCTTAATGACCCGCCCCGATATGAGC
>CAZGTY010000011.1:0-55449 GCA_964528895.1 uncultured Blautia sp.
CCGCACTTTCACTCTATCATCCTCATGTCAATCAACCTGGGTATCAGCTTTCCACCCCACACCCGAATTAAAGCGTGATATTCCTCCGGCTTGATTTCCCCGCCGATCCCCATCGTGTCATATACCAGAGGGCCTTCCTTGATTTTCATAGGGAGATCAACAAGTCCGTTTTTAAGGTAGAATTCATGCCTGCTCACGCGCTGGGCGTAATTGTCCGCGTTCGGGTCAAGCGGCTCCCTGGCAAGAAAAATGCGTTTCCCGGCATATTTCTCTTTTAATGCCGTCAGAATTTTGCTGCCATATCCACAGCCGCGCTTGGTTTCGTCAACAGCCAGGAAAAACAGATAAACCAAGTCGAGGTGGCATACAAGGTATGTGAAACCGATGAAAGTGTCATCGTCCTTCGCCACGAGCATCTGGGCTTTTTCGCGCCTTACCTTCCAGGTCAAGAGGGAATATGGCGGCCGTTCATCAGGCGGAAAGGCAGTGAGGAAGAGTTGCTTTATTTTCTTGTTGTCATTTCTATTTGGGTTTTGTAATGTAATCATAGTTCGCTCCTGTGTGCTTATTATATATCAATATACGGGGCTTTTTCAAGAGACTGAAACCGGAGTTTTACGCTAGCCATATTTGCGCTTTATCAATTTTTTTTCAAGGGCGGTGATTGTAAACAATTGCTGAAGTGAAAAGATTCACAAGGATGCCGTGATTGACAATTTCCAGCAATCCATCTATAATGATTTTGTTTAATTTAAGTTCTGTAAAATTCACGGATCTGGAACATGAATGAATACTTACCCTTTTATGTCAGGCATTTCCCTGTGCGTATGGAAGGCCTGAACAAAACTTTTTTATCCGGAGATGATATTTTGGAAGCTATGCAGAAATCAAAGGTTCTGATTGTAGATGATTCCGAATTAAACCGCGAGATGCTGGGCGCTATGCTTGGAGATGAATATGAGATCCTGGAGGCGGAGAACGGGCTGCAGGCAGTTGAGATCATAGGCGAACATGTGTCTGAACTGTCCATTATCCTTCTGGATGTTCAGATGCCGCTGATGGACGGACTGGAGGTACTGAAGCAGATGGTCCTGTTTCATTGGATCAACGACGTTCCGGTCATCATGATTTCCAGCGAAACGGCGGATCATTTTATAGAGCGCGCGTATAATCTCGGCGCAGCCGATTATATTGCCCGCCCTTATAATACGGCGATTGTGAGGCGCCGTGTAGCGAATGTTATCTTATCTTTTGCGAAGCATCGTCAGATGGAGGAGACTATTGCCCAGCAGATTTTGAAAAATGAGAGGGATAACCGGCTTATGCTTGCCATTCTATCCCATATCGTGGAATTTCGTAATGGAGAAAGCGGGCTCCACGTTATCCATCTGAACCTCATTACCGATCGACTGCTGCGGCAGTATCTGTTAAAGGACGACAGCAGTACGCTCACAGAAAAGGATATTTCTGTGATCAGTCTGGCGTCGTCATTGCATGATATTGGCAAAATATCGATTCCGGAGGAAATTCTTAATAAGCCGGGCCGTTTTACCGAGGAAGAGTTCCGGATCATGCAGGGCCATGCCATGGCGGGTGCGAATATACTCAGCAGTTTGCCCATCGACATGGATGAGCCCCTTCTGAAAACGGCGTATGAAATTTGCAGATGGCATCATGAGAGGTATGATGGAAACGGCTATCCAGATGGGCTTAAGGGAGATGAAATCCCGCTTTCTGCACAGGTGGTGGCTCTGGCGGATGTTTACGACGCGCTTACCAGTGAACGATGCTATAAACCGGCGTATTCCCATGATACAGCGCTGCAGATGATCCTTGACGGGCAGTGCGGTGCGTTCCGGCCTCTGCTGCTGGAATGCCTGCAGGATATCGGAGATTCACTCGCGCAGGAGCTGGCATCTCAAAATGAAAGATCCCATTTAGGAGACTATTATGTTGGAAACACGAATAGCAACACCCGTGAAATCTGATAAGGAAAGATAAGGGCAGGAAAATGAAACGATATCAGGGTATTTTATCCGTTATTTTAATTCTTGTATTGCTGTCAGGGTGCAGTCTGCGTTCCAGGGAGGCCATGCTGATCGAGTATGAACCGTCTGAGGCAAAGAAGCAGATACCGCTCTCTTTTTTTGGATATAAAGCAGACGCAGCCAACCTGACCGCCATTGAAAATATACTGCAGCAATATATGGAGCTGCATCCGGATTATACCGTTACCTACGAAGGCGTAAAGGGAACCGACTACTGGGAGGCATTGGAAAAGCGGGCAAAGGCAGACGCGCTTGACGATGTATTTATGGTGGATCATGACCGGGTGATCGAATTGACCGAACAGGGGATGCTGGCGGATCTGTCCGGGCTGTCCGTGATCCAACAATATCAGGATTATATGAAGGAACAGTTTATTGATCCGGATGGCTCGGTATATTTCCTGCCGACCTGTATTTCCGCCTACGGCCTGTATATTAATTACGATCTGCTGGAGGAACACGGACAGAAGATTCCGGAAAACTGGTCTGATTTTTCAGATGTCTGCAATTATTTTGTTGAAAAAGGGATTACACCCATTATTATAAATAACTATGCTTCGCTTAGGAGCCTTATTGTCTCCAAATCTTTGTATTCGGTTTATCAGCATGATTCCGCCGCGGCAATCGAAGGCTTCAACCTTCATCCGGAAGAGCTGCTGGATACACTGCGCCCGGGAATCGAAATGGCGGAGGAAATGATCAACAGTGATTGGATCGACTGCGCGGAGGCTCTGACGACCAACCAGACCTCCGACGATCTCAAGCTGTTCCTTGGCGGAGACCGGCCGTTTATGGTGACCGGCTGCTGGGCGACTCTCAGGGTGAGCGCCGAAAACCCTGAATTTTCTTATGGAGTGCATGCGTTTCCTATCCTGGAAGACGGCGGCGTGCTCGAGATCGATGCCAACACCTGTATCAGTGTGAATGCTGACAGCGAACATTTAGAAGAAGCCATCCAGCTTTCTGAATACATCACCCAACCGGACAATATACAGAATTATTGCGACAGCCAAAGCTCTTACTCACCGCTGCTGGACGGCAATTCTCCCTCCGATGAAACAATTCTTCCTGCCACCGCTTGTTTTGAGGACGGACGGGTCGTGATCGGATCCGATTACAGGCTGGATCTTCCATTGGACACTTCCCTTACGGAAATCACGCTGCAGATGCTGAACGGTATGCCGGAAGACAAGATAGTCCGCATGTTAAGGCGGCTTCTTTCAAATTAGCGCCCAAAGGAGACGAAAATGAAAATCAAACGATTTGTAAAAAGCAGCCTGATTTTAATTATTCTTTGCAGCGTGCTTTTCAGCTGCTACTTTTACATCAGGAGTGTTCAGACCTCCCTTTGGATGCAGATTGCGAAGCAGGCTCTTGAGATCACCAGCGAGGGCGGGTACGCATTTGAGACTTATATTACAGTAGCGCAGGATCAGATACACAGCCTGGCCAATGTGCTGTCAGAATTAAGTACTTCTGAGAAAAACAAAATATTAAATAATATCAATATGCTTGGAGACGATGTTTCTAATTTTACCATTGTGGATCTGGACCATGGATATTTGTATTCAAACCGTCTGGAAGACCGGCTTTTACTGGATGAGGAGGAGCTCGAATATTACCGTTCCTTTTCCGGTAAGGGTGTCAGAGAAAACTACCTGAATATCTATGACGGGCATAATACCATAGGAGTTTATGAATGCTTTACGTTTTATGATGGAACCCGGGGACTGGTACAGAAAGGCAGGAGGGTTTCCGAGCTTTCGCAGATTTTCTCCATATCCTTTTTTAATGAAACCGGTTTTTCATATATTACCAATCAGGACGGAGATGTTATGATCCGTCCGACAAATAAAAACAGTAACCGTACTTTTTCCAATATTTTCGATATGCTTGAAAATGAAAATGATGCGGAGGACATTCAGACGTTTCGGGGAAATCTGTTAAACAGAAACTCCGGCGTGATGCAGTTTTCCTTCAACGGGGTGGAGAATATCATTACCTTCTCTCCCATCGGGATCGCGGAGGGATGGTATATCATTTCCATCATTCCAAGAAGCGTCATTATGGAAAATGCGGAAGAGATCCTGCAGTCCTCCCGGATTTTTGCGTATGTGGTCGTTTTTATATTTATCATAGGGCTGATATTTCTGCTTTTTGAAAGGCAGACACGTAGACGGATCGAGCAAAAGGAGCAGGATGTCCGGTACAGAGAGCAGATGTTCAGTATTGTTTCGGAAAATATAGACGACGTTTTTTTAATGCTCAACGGGGAATCTCATGTGGTAGAATATGTGACGCCCAACGTGAACCGTGTGCTCGGCCTTTCCAGGAAAGAAATATCGGGTAATCTTAGTATTTTACAGGAAGCAGAATACAGCGAGGGGGGATATTTTTCCTACCCGGAATTGACCCGGATGCAGCCGGGGCAGTCGGTTGCAATGGAAAGTGAGCGCGTTCATAAAAAAACGGCAGAAAAGCACTGGTTTCATGAATCTGTTTACTGCGTGGGCGACAGCCAGTCGGAGAAATATATTATTGTATTGTCAGACAGGACAAAGGACAGACAGAACAAGCTCACGCTGGAAACAGCGTTGAATGCGGCTAAAGCCGCCAATAAGGCGAAAAGCGACTTCTTTAATAACGTAAGCCATGATATCCGGACGCCTATGAATGCAATCATGGGATTTACCACGCTGTTGAATCGTGAAGCCGATAATCCGCAGCGGGTAAGGGAATACACCCGCAAGATTACGGCTTCCAGCCAATATCTTTTGACTTTGATTAACGACGTGCTGGATATGAGCAAAATTGAGAGCGGAAAAACGACGCTGCACCTTGCCGAAATTAATCTGGCGGAGCTGATCAACGAGCTGATGACCCTGATCCGGCCGCAGATCAAAGCAAAACGGCAGGAATTCGAGATTCATCTGACAGATATAACTGCGGAACACCTGATAGGCGACGGGCTTCGAATCAATCAGGTGCTGCTGAATATCCTGTCAAATGCGGTCAAATATACGCCGGACGGCGGCAGGATCCAGATGACCATAACCCAGCTTCCAAAAAGAATAAAGGATTTTGTCTCTCTGCAGTTTGAGATCCAGGATAACGGCATAGGCATGTCAAAAGAGTTCCTGAAGAATATTTTTGAACCCTTCGCCCGTGAAAGCAATCATTTAGTGAACCAGATGCAGGGGACCGGCCTCGGAATGCCGATTGTAAAAAATCTGGTAGAGCTGATGGGCGGAATAATCGATGTAAAGAGCAAACAGGGCGAGGGAAGTCTTTTTACGGTTGAATTGGAACTGCGCATCCAGAAGCAGGATAACGACGATAAGGAATTCTGGCAAAGCCGCGGAATTGCCCGTATGCTTGTCGTAGATAATGAAAAAAGCATATGTAAAAATGTGGCGTGCGCCATGGAAAGCACAGGAGTATCGGTTCAGTACGCATTAGATGTCGAAAGCGCCCTCCGGCAGCTTGAACAGGCGCATCAGGAGGGAATCCTGTTCGACCTGGTGCTGCTGGATTGGGATATGCCCGGAATGGATGGTATTTCCACAGCCAGAAAAATCCGTGCCATGCTGCCGGAGCATATACCGATTATCCTTCATACTGCCTGTGAAGAGGTCGATATTGGGAAAGAGGAGATTACCGCCGGTATTTCCGGTTTCCTGTCCAGACCATTTTTTGTATCCAACTTAAAGCAGGCGCTGGAGGCGGCTAAGACGATAGAGGGAAAATTGCCCGTGACAGAGGCTCCCGCCAACAGACTGGCAGGACTGAATATCCTTGCAGCTGAGGATAATGAGCTGAATGCAGAGATATTGCAGGAGCTTCTGCATCTGAATAATGCGGCGTGCGATATCGTTGAAAATGGACGGGAGCTGGTGGAAACATTCGAGAAATCCGGAACGGAACAGTACGATCTGATATTGACGGATATCCAGATGCCTGTTATGAACGGCTATGACGCGGCAAGGGCTATCCGGGCCTGCAGCCATCCCCGCGGGAAGGAAATCCCAATCGTGGCTATGACGGCCAACGCATTTGCGGAGGACGTCAGGGAAGCAATGAATGCCGGAATGGACGCTCATGTCCCGAAGCCGATCGACATGAAGAAGCTGGAAAACGTAATCTCAGAGCTGATCAGGGAGAAAAAATGACAGGAGGCAGTGATGGACTTAAAAGAATGTTATGAAAAACTGGGCGGGGATTATGACGAGGTTTTGGCCCGCCTTTACAGCGAGTCTATGGTCAGGCGTTTTCTTACGAAATTTCCAGACGACGGAACCTTTCGCCTGTTATCGGAACAGCTTTCAGCGGAAAATTATCCGGAGGCGTTTCGCGCCGCGCACACATTGAAAGGAATCTGCGAGAACCTGGGCCTTTCAGATCTCGCCAGGTCCGGCAGTATGCTCACGGAAGCGCTTCGGGCAGGCGTGCGCCCGGAAAATCTGGAGGCCCTGGTGGCACAGGTTCGCAGAGATTATGAGCAGGCCGTTTCCGCGATAAATAATTTGTCGTTACTATAAAATACAGAAGAATGGTCTTTATTAATTATGCTTCTTCTGCTATAATGACTTAAAAAGCTGTGTACGCCTGTTTTTTGCATTTCGGCACATGCAGAGCAGAAAATGTCCGGATAGAGTCAGAAATATTTGTCCCGGATTGTAGAATAACAGCGGATACATATGATAGAATAATCAAGATTGAGCAAGGAAGGGTGTATGAATTGAGTAGAAGAAAAGACAGACTTCCAGGAAGAATTATCTCTTTTATCTTTTTGCTGATTGTCGCAGCATTCGCCTGTTTACTGATATATACGGAGCTGCTTCCGGCAAAGTATATCGCCGTTATTATGGTCGCGCTGTTTCTTTATCTTATAATTGCCGCGCTTCTGATGCGGAAATTCCGGCATAAGATCCGGTTCTGGATCGGGATCGCCATGATTGTTTTGATGACAGCGGCGCTGGGACTGGGAAGCGCCTATATTTACAAAACGATCCATACTCTGGACGACATTTCCGGCGTAAATACTGTGGTTTCACAAATTAACGTATATGTGCGGACAGATGATCCGGCCGAATCGATAAAGGATGCCGCTGATTATGAATTTGGTATCCTGGCGGAGCTTGACCGGGAAAACACAGATCAAACCATAGAACAGATTCAGGTCGAGACAGGCACAGAGATCGCGGTTCAGGAATATCAGAGCCTTACGGAGCTTGCGGACAGCATTATCCGGGGACAGACCGATGCGATTATTCTGAATCCGGCATATATTGATGTGCTGTCCTCCATGAGCGGATATACCAAAATTGAGGATATGATCCGGGAAATTTCTTCGAAAAAACTGGAAAATGTGGTGGAGCGGAGCGATCCGCAGCCTGCTGTGGACGCGGATACCGGAGAGGTGAACAGCGACGACGCCGTCATTACGATCCTGATCAGCGGTATTGATACCAGAAGTTCTTATCTGGTTGCAAACAGCCTGAGCGATGTAAATATTGTAGCGACTATAAATACCAAAACGAGGCAGGTCCTGCTGGTATCCACGCCCCGCGACTTCTTCGTTCCCCTGTCTATTTCTGGCGGGGTGCCGGATAAGCTGACCCACGCGGGTATTTACGGCGTTAATGTTTGTATGGATACTATTTCCATGCTGTATGACATCGATATCAATTATTATTTCCGCCTGAACTTCGCCGGATTCGTAAATATCATCAATGCACTGGGCGGTGTGACCGTGCATTCAGATTATGATTTTACTTCCGGATCCTATCACTATAGCGTGGGGGACAATTATCTGGACGGCGACGCGGCGCTCGCCTTTGCACGGGAAAGATATGCTTTCAGCAGCGGCGACCGTCAGCGCGGCAAAAATCAGATGGAGCTGATCCGGGCCGTCCTGAATAAAGTGATGTCTTCGGATCTTTTGAAAAATTATGTATCCCTGATGGACAGCCTGAAGGGAAGCTTTGAAACCAGCGTTCCCTATGACCTGATCGCGAAGATTGTCCGCAAACAGCTGAGTGAGGGAGGTTCCTGGAATATTTTCAGCTACAGCGCGGACGGTACGGGCGATAATCAGAAGCCCTACTCTATGAGTACCACCGCTTACGTTATGATACCGGATCAGACGACTGTGGATAAGGCCAAGGATCTTATGCAGAAGGTACGCGACGGGGAAGTGATCACAGAAGAGATGATCACGCAGTGATCAGGGAAGGTCTTATGAAATGATGGAAGGTTTATATGATGTGCATTGCCACATTATCCCGGGCGTGGATGATGGGGCGGATAATATGGAAGAATCCATTAAAATGCTTAAAATGGAATATGCAGAGGGCGTCAGGAGTATTATAGCCACGCCGCATTTTCGTTTTGATATGTTTGAAACTCCCATGGAAAGGATTCAGGAGGAATATCTCCGGCTTCGCGCTGCCGCACGGGAGATCGGAGACGGGATCGATCTTTATCTTGGCTGTGAGTTTCATGCAAATATGGAGATGGCGGAGATGCTTCGGGAGAAAAAGATCCCCACAATGGCAGGCTCCAGGTATGTACTGACGGAATTTTCCGGTAGTGCGGAACAGAGTTATATCAGGGATCGGCTGTATTCCCTCATATCGAATGGCTTCCGGCCCATCGTGGCTCATGTGGAACGCTGCGCAAAGGTCAGAACAGATTTGAATTTTGTTGAAGATCTGGTTGACATGGGCGCCTTTATGCAGGTAAACTCAGAGAGTATCACAGGTAAGGAGGGCTTTGCCGTAAAGCGTTTTTGCCTGAAGCTGATGCGCTCGGATCTTCTGCACTTTGTGGGCACCGACTGCCATGGAAGCGCTTACCGGATACCGAAGATAAAGGAAGCTTACGAATCCGTAACGAAAAAAATGGGCGCGGAGTATGCGCAATGGCTCTTTATACGGAATCCGGAATCTATGATAAAATAAGGGATGGAAAGAAAAGATGGAAAACAACAACACAATGAACAACGAAGAAATTGAAATTGATCTGTGGGAAGTCTTTCATTTACTTCTCAGTAAAGCATGGATCATTATTCTTGCGGGGATTACCGCCGGGCTTTTATTTCTGGCGGGGACGCTGCTGTTCATTACGCCGCAGTATGAATCTACCACGAAAATGTATGTGCTGAATAAACAGGACAATAGCACTCTGACGAGCTCGGATATGCAGACCAGCTTATATCTGACGAAGGACTATGCAGAGCTGATCCAGAGCCGGACGGTTATGGAGGGCGTCATTGCCCAGCTGAATCTGGACATGGATGATCAGGAGCTCCTTAAAAAGATTACCGTAGAGAACGAAACGGATACACGTGTGATCGCCATAAAGGTCCGCGATGAGGATCCCTATGTAGCCTGCCAGATCGCGGATGCGGTCCGTGATGTGGCTGCAGACCATATCCAGAAGGTTATGGACACGGAGGCTGTAAATATTGTAGAGACTGCGAACATTCCCACGGAAAAAGCAAGTCCCAGCCTTACTAAGAATACTGTGATCGGCGGTGTGCTGGGATTGGTCATTGCCATCGCGGCGGTTCTCATCGCTTACCTTACGAACGATACGATCAAAACGCAGGAGGATGTGGAAAAATATCTCGGCCTGAGTACTCTTGGAACCATACCTCTTATGGAAAATGCCGGAAAGGGCAGGAATTCCCGTAAGAATAAGAAATCTAGGAAGAAATCAAAAAGGAGAGGCTGATCATGAAAAATATTATTATTGAACATGAAAAACTGGATTATAGTGCAAATGAATCTTATAAATCCCTCCGAACGAATCTTTTGTTCTGCGGTGAGGATAAAAAGGTGATCGCAGTTACCAGCTGTACGCCCAATGAAGGTAAGACCAGCGTTTCACTGAATCTCTGTATTTCCCTTGCGGAATCCGGCAAAAAGGTCCTTATGATCGATGCGGATATGCGTAAATCCGTCCTTGTGGGAAGAACGCATGCGAACGGGGCGATCAAAGGGCTTTCCCACTTTCTTTCGCAGCAGGAGGTGCTGGATAATGTGGTCTATGTGACAAATATTTCCAGGCTGCATATTATTTATGCGGGGAATATTCCGCCGAACCCGGCGGAGCTTCTTGGCGGCAAAAATTTCAAAAAGCTTCTGGATGTTGTGAGGGATGTTTACGATTATATCATTATTGATTCGCCGCCCCTTGGCAGTGTTATTGACAGCGCGGTTATCGCAGATCAGTGCGACGGTTCCATCCTTGTAATGGAAGCGGGCACCATCAGCTATCGTTTTGCCCAGGAGGTAAAGGGCCAGCTTTCCAAATGCAATTGTCCGATCCTGGGTGTGATCCTGAATAAAGTCGATATGACCAGGCAGGGTTATTACGGGAAATATTACGGCAGATATTACGGAAAATACGGAAAATAAATGCTGTTCAGATATGGATAATACTTAAGGAGTAAGCGGGATATGTCTAAAAAGATAGCGATAATCATGGTGATTATTTGCGCGGCGATGGCGGCGGTGGTAATCCAGCTCCGTATTAATACGGACCAGAAAGCGCCTGAAATTACCTTTGATGATTCTGAAATAACTTACAGGGATGGTATGAGCTATTCCGAATTGCTGGAGGGAGTAACCGCGTATGATGATGAGGAAGGTGATGTGACAGATTCTCTCGCAGTTGAGTCCGTGTCCCCGGTGGACGATAAGGAAGCTGTGGTCATCTATGTGGCGAAGGACAGCAAGAATAACCTTGTGAAGCAGAAACGCGTCATCCCATATGATTATCAGGAACCGGATGAGACTGAAGAAGAGAAAACACCAGGGGAAGAGGAGACTGTTGAGGAAGAGGGAGCAAACATAGATAATATTCTGCCGGAGGATACCCAGGCCGTTTCGGAAGAAGGAGATGCGGCTGTCGTTCCGGAGCCTTCACCGGCTCTCTCGGAGGAAGACGCGGCGAAGGAGGAGCAGGAGGCGTTGGCTGACGCCATGCCCGCAGGAAGTCCGCGCATATATCTGACGGATTATGTGGTGCATGTTTCCGTGGGAACTACCGTCGACAGACTATCCTATGTAAAGGATATTACCGATGATGCGGATGACATTTATGATCTGTATAGAAAAATTCAGATTGAGGGTGATCTGAATACTGCTGCGGCAGGTACATATGAATGCAAATATTATGTGATCGATTCCAATGGCAACCAGTCGAACGCTGCGTTGTTAAAATTTATTGTAGAATAAAGCCGGAAAGAGCAGCAAGCCTTCTTTTGTATTGAAGGATTTGCTGCTCCTTTTTGCAGAGATCATTCCATGGGAATTTTAATATTCGTGAAAAAATCCGCATAGTCGGCCTTGAATATAACCTTTAATGCTGCAAGCTCAGAAACGCGTATATTGTAAGTCCCGACTTCTATCTGTGAATAAGAGCTTCGGGAGGTATTGCATCCCAGAAGCTGCATTTTTGTAATGACCTGTTCCTGGGTCATACCTCTATCCATTCGCATTTTTCGGATGGTCGGTCCGATAAACATATCCTGTCGTATTTTTTGTCCCATAGGCTTTTCTCCGTAGTGTAAATAATCTGAACGATATGTTCTTCATTGTAAATAATGTTTGGACTATTATTGCAATTTATAAATTGCAGGCTGAGTGATGCAGTAATGAAAGTTATGCTTTTCCCTGTGTCTGGCGCCTCTTTTTCCAGTCCATGATATATTCCATCTGCTCCTGATCGGAAACCTCCTGAGAATATGGATCATTTCCCGCTGCCAGACAGCAAAAAAGCACCAGGGACTGCAGGACAAAGAAAAGGATAATAAATAAAAGCATGTAAAGCCTCCTTTACAGGTGATGATATTTTTCATTATTGGCATTATCATGAAAAATATACATAATATTCAGACAAAATTCCACAGAAGTGAATAGATTAAAGTAATACTGATACTGGAGTTTATTCATGGCTCAAAACAAATATACCGGGCGTGGAATTACTGTGGCTGTACTGGACACCGGGGTTTATCCGCACCCGGATTTTGGTAACCGGATCAAAGCTTTCGCAGATTTCGTTTCTTATAAAAATCTTCCCTATGATGACAATGGCCATGGCACGCATGTGGCTGGAATATTGTGCGGCGACGGTCGTATGTCGCGCGGAAAATACCGCGGCGTTGCTCCGGAGTGTAAGCTGGCGGCGGTAAAGGTGCTGGATCGGTATGGAAAAGGTGTAAAAGAAGACCTTTTACAGGCATTTCGGTGGATTTTGAAGAACTATCAGCGCCTGGGGATCCGTATCGTCAATATTTCGGTTGGTACTACCTATAAAACCAGGGATGATCACGACCTTCTCATCCGCGGGGTTGAGGAGCTCTGGGATGAGGGCCTGGTCGTTGTGGCCGCGGCGGGAAACCTGGGGCCCGGCCCCGGCACCATCACAGCGCCTGGAAGCAGCCGTAAGGTGATCACCGTGGGAAGCAGCGATTTGTTGAAGGGAACTTCCGCTGTCTCCGGATGCGGGCCTACTCAGGATTGTGTGTGCAAGCCGGATCTGGTAGCGCCCGGAAATCGGATCATTTCCTGCGCAGCCGGCGTGGAAAAACCATATGGAATTAAAAGCGGCACCTCCATGTCCACGCCGTTGGTCTCCGGAGGTATAGCGCTGGCGCTGGAAAAGGACCCGCTGCTCACCAATGTGGAAATTAAAATGATGCTTCGCGACAGCGCGGAGGATATGGGACTTTCCGGAAATCAGCAGGGGTGGGGAAAATTTCATCTGGAACGTTTTCTGAGTATTGACGAATGAAAGGATATCCGCTACAATAAAATACGTTTTTGAAAGGAGCAATTATGGATAAGATTAAAATGACGACTCCGCTGGTGGAAATGGACGGGGACGAGATGACCAGGATTCTCTGGAAAATGATCAAAGATGAGTTATTGATCCCCTATGTTGATTTGAATACGGAATATTACGATCTTGGGCTGGCTTACCGGAATGAAACGGATGATCAGGTGACAGTGGACGCCGCAGAAGCCACAAAGAAATACGGCGTTGCAGTTAAGTGTGCCACCATCACCCCAAATAAGGGCAGGATGGAAGAGTACAATCTGAAGAAAATGTATAAAAGTCCCAATGGCACTATCCGTGCTATTCTGGACGGAACAGTTTTCCGTGCGCCGATCGTGGTAAAGGGTATCGATCCATTCGTAAAAAACTGGAAAAAGCCCATCACCCTTGCCCGCCATGCATACGGTGACATTTACAAAAATACGGAATTGTACATTGATAAGCCGGGCAGGGTAGAGCTGGTCTATACTTCTGAGGACGGAGAGGAGAGACGCTCTCTTGTGCAGGTATTTAAAGCTCCGGGCGTAGCTATGGGCATGCACAATATGGAGGCTTCCATTGAAAGCTTTGCGAGAAGCTGTTTTAATTATGCGCTGGATACGAAGCAGGACGTCTGGTTTGGCGCAAAGGACACCATATCCAAAACATATGACGGCAAATTTAAGGAAGTGTTTAATAATATTTTCGAGAAGGAATTTAAAGACAGGTTCCGGGAAGCCGGACTTACTTATTTCTACAGCCTTATCGACGACGTGGTCGCCCGGGTGATGAAGTCGGAGGGCGGTTTTATCTGGGCCTGTAAGAATTATGACGGAGACGTGATGAGCGATATGGTTTCCTCCGCTTTCGGTTCTCTCGCCATGATGACCTCCGTGCTGGTTTCTCCTCATGGATATTATGAATATGAGGCCGCCCACGGCACGGTGCAGAGGCACTATTACCGTTATCTGGAAGGTAAGGAAACCTCTACAAATTCTGTGGCTACTATTTTTGCGTGGACCGGAGCCCTGCGTAAGCGCGCGGAGCTTGACAAGAATGATGAGTTGGCTGCATTTGCGGATAAACTGGAGCGCGCTGTAGTGAGTACCATCGAGGATGGCCATATGACCAGGGATCTGGCGGCCATCACCAGCCTGAAGCATCCCCATGTAATGAACAGCAGGGATTTTATTCTTGCTGTCAGGAAGACGCTGGATAAATTAATGTGAGCCGGATACCCCGGCTCCGGCGTTTTTTATGCCAGTTCCTCCCATTTTTCATATAGCGCTTCCAGCTCCGTTTCAATTTCCGCCTTTTCCTTACTGAGTGCGGCGCATTTTACCATGTCAAATCCGGTCTCCGGCAGGGCCAGCTCTGTATCGATCTCTTTATTCCGGGTTTCCAGGGCTTCGATACGTTTCTCGGTTTTCTTAAGTTCATTCTGCTGCTTTCGAAAGCGGGCCTGTTCTTCTTTCTGCTGCTGCCAGGTAAGCTTCCCCTCGGATACGCCGGCTGAAGCAGATAATTCCTCCGCTGCGGGAGCATAGATCTGAGTCAATTCCTCCTTCTTTTCCACATAATAATCGTAGTCGCCGATATAATTGACGATGGCCTGATTGGTCAGATCCAGGATCCTGGTTGCTGTCTGATTAATAAAATAACGGTCATGGGAGACATAGAGGACCGTGCCCGTGTAGCTGTTCAATGCCTCCTCCAGAATTTCTCTGGATGTGATATCCAGGTGGTTGGTGGGCTCATCCAGAATCAGAAAATTTGCCTCGGAGAGCATGAGCTTCGCCAGGGACACCCGCCCGCGCTCGCCGCCGGAGAGTGCGGAGATTTGTTTGAATACATCGTCTCCGGTAAATAAAAAGGCAGCCAGCATATTGCGGATCTCCGTTTCTGTCAATGCGGGATAAGCGTCGGAAATCTCCTGAAAAATGGTCTTTTCCATATGGAGGACGTGATGCTCCTGATCGTAATAGCCGATCTGCACCTTTGTTCCCAGGGTGAAGGCGCCTCTGTCCGCGGGAAGAAGACCGTTGAGGATCTTTAACATAGTTGTTTTGCCGGTTCCGTTATTCCCGATCAGCGCCACACGTTCTCCCCGTTTAATATCAAAGGATATATTCCGGAACAGGGCATGCCCCGGGAAGCTTTTGGACAGCTCTTCCACATGAAGCACATCGTTGCCGCTGAGGAACCTTGGCTCCAGCGTCAGACGGATTCGATCCTGAAGCTCTGCGGGCTTCTCGGTGCGCTGCATTTTGTCCAGCAGCTTTTCGCGGCTTTCCGCCCTTCGTATGGACTTTTCCCGGTTAAAGGAGCGGAGCTTTGCGATGACAGCCTCCTGATGCCTGATCTCGCGCTGCTGATTAATGTATGCTTTATACTTAGCATCCCGTACCTGTGCCTTTTTCAGCGCAAAGGCGGAATAATTGCCGGAGTACACCCGCATTTCTCCAGACTCGAGCTCCGCTACCTTTGTCACGACCTTGTCCAGAAAATAGCGGTCATGGGAGACGATAAATACGGCTCCCGGATAATTCAGAAGATACGTTTCCAGCCAGGCGATACTCTCCATATCCAGGTGGTTAGTGGGTTCATCCAAAAGCAAAATATCCGGTCTGGAGATCAAAAGCTTACCCAGAGCCACACGCGTCTTCTGACCGCCGGAAAGGGTTTCGATCTGCCTGTCAAAATCCTCCTCTTTAAAACCGAGACCCTTTAAAACTCCTGTCAGCTCACTTTTCCAGGAATAGCCGTTTTCAAGCTCAAACTGATGGGTTAGCCTGGCGTATGTATTCATCAGCGCTTCCAGAGCTCCGCCGGAGGCGTGCTTCATCTCCTTTTCAATGGCGCGCATCCGGTTTTCCATATCCAGGATATGCTGTCTGGTGGTCAGCAGTTCCTCATAGATGGTATGGCGTCCGGAGATATCCTGATATTGGGCCAGGTAGCCGATTTTTCTGTCCCTGGAGATCACCACGGTACCGGAATCGGCGGCAAGCTCCTGCATGATGATGCGCAGAAGAGTCGTTTTCCCGGCGCCGTTGCTGCCGATCAGGGCAGCTTTTTCCCGCTCTTCTATATGAAAGGAGACATCCTTTAAGATCACTTTTTCGCCAAAAGATTTATTGATATTCTGGCATGATAAGATCATAATCATTCCTCCAAAATATAAGTTCATGCATATCATTCTAAGCCTTTTCTATTATCATGGAAATAAAAGATTTTGTAAAGTGGAAAATCCGTCAGAGGTTACAGAAAAATGTTGAAATTTCCGGAATAGTGCTCAACTCTGATTGACAATAAAAAATCCCTTCGTTATAATTGATTTATGCATCATAAGGGAGGTTTTTATTGGTGGAGACAAAAGAAATCTCCAAAGCAGTGATCAAGCGCCTGCCGCGCTATTACCGCTATTTGGGAGAGCTGATGGAAGAACAGGTGGAACGTATTTCTTCTAATGACCTGAGCAAAAAAATGCATGTTACAGCATCCCAGATTCGTCAGGATCTGAATAATTTTGGCGGATTCGGGCAGCAGGGATACGGTTATAATGTAAAATATCTTTATACGGAGATCGGTAAGATCCTTGATTTAAATACGACGCACCCTATGATCATCATAGGGGCCGGTAATCTTGGACAGGCTCTTGCCAACTATGTGGACTTTGAGAAGCAGGGCTTCCGTCTGGTGGGTATGTTTGACGTAAATACCGTTTTAGAGGGCATTGCCGTGAGAGGGATTGAGATCCGGATGATCAGTGAGCTGCCTGGCTTTCTGAAGGAGAATCCCGTAGAGATCGCCATCCTTACATTACCGAAAAACAGGGCCAGAGAGATGGCGGACGTCCTGATTGCAAACGGGATCAAGGCAATCTGGAATTTCGCTCATATCGATCTTGATGCACCGGATGATGTGATTGTGGAAAATGTGCATCTTTCTGAGAGCCTGATGACTCTTTCCTACAATCTCAGTGAATCCCGTCAAAAAAATCGAAATATGGAATAATGTATGAGCTGCTGCATGGCTGGGATACCCATAAGACTGGAATTTTCCGGTTTTGTACGGTGTATATGTATGCAGCGGCTCTTATTAAAGAGAGGGGATCGTGTGAAACAGATTCGCTGGGATGTGAATAACCCCGAAAGAACTGAATATACTACTATAGTAGATGTCAATATAATGGACCTTTCCGACCTGTCCCGGCTTCCGGAGCGGGATCCCGATGGAAACAAGGGAACCTTCGGGAAGGTTCTGGCGGTGGCGGGATCCGAAGGCATGTGCGGGGCAGCTTATTTTGCCGCAGCCGCAGCCCTGCGGATGGGAGCGGGCATGGTGAAGATTCAGACTGTGGAGGCAAACCGCATACCCCTTCAGATCCTTCTTCCGGAGGCTATGACAGCCTGCAGAAGTACTTTAAAGGAGTATGAGGAGTCCATGAAGTGGTGCGATGTGCTTGTCATAGGTCCGGGGCTTGGCGTCTCAAAGGAAAGTGAAAAGAGGGCGGCCTTTTTTCTGAGGGCTGCGGCAGAGGAGAGAAAAACGGTAATTCTGGATGCGGACGGGCTGAACCTTCTGGCCGTACATCCGGAGTGGAGGGCCTGGCTTGGCGCTCATGTAATACTGACGCCTCATCCCGGAGAGCTTGGGCGGCTTGTGGGAAAAAGCGCGGGAGAGCTCAGGGAGCTGCTTCCCCGGACTGCTGCCTCCCTGTCCCTGGAGACTGGAGCCGTCTGCGTGGCAAAGGATGCGGTTACTATAACTGCAGGACAGGGACAGATGTTTTTAAATTTGTCCGGCAATGCGGCTATGGCTACGGCGGGAAGCGGAGATGTCCTTTCCGGTATTCTGGCCGGCGTCTTTTGCAGATTTCTTCACAGCGGGAAAATGAGCACAGTAAAAGCGGCGGCGCTGGGCGTGTATATTCATGGCCTTGCCGGAGATCTGGCCGCGGCGGAAGCAGCCGGAAAATCCCTTCCTGAGGAATATGCGGGAAAGACCAGGGAGGTCTGTGAGGAAGCTCCGTGGAAGACCAGAGTGATCTGTAATCCCGGCGGGCAGGGAAGCGTTTTGGCGAGAGATATCATCCGGAATATTCCGGGCGCATTACAGATGCAGTGATGCCGAGAGTGGAGGATATTATGGAAAAATACAGCAGAGTAAAAGCAGTGGTTTCCCTGGACGCCATTGCGCATAATTTTGAGGAGATGCACAGGAACATTTCGCCGGACACAAAAATGATCGCTGTGATCAAGGCGGACGGCTATGGACATGGAGCCGTACCCATCGCCCATCTGATCCATGATTTCGACTATATCTGGGGCTTTGCCACAGCTACGGCGGAGGAGGCGTTTCAGCTTCGGGAGGCGGGCGTTTCCAAGCCGATCCTGATCCTGGGGATCGTTTTTCCGGAGCATTTTCGGGACCTTATTAAAAAGGATATCCGACCGGCTGTCTGTACTCTGCCTGTGGCCGGGAAATTGAGCAGGACGGCGGTGCAGCTTGGGAAATGCGTACATATCCACCTGGCGCTGGATACGGGAATGACCAGGATCGGATTTGCCGACACAGAGGATAGCATTGAGGAAATTTTAAAGATCAAGGAGCTTCCTAATCTGGAAATAGAGGGAATGTTTACGCATTTTGCAAGAGCCGATGAATATGACAGAGGTCCGGCCATGGTGCAGCTGAAGCGGTACCTGGATTTCTCGGAAAGGCTGGAGGCCGCGGGAGTAAAAATCCCTTTGAAGCACTGTTCAAACAGTGCGGGGATCATCCGCATACCGGAGGCGAATCTGGATCTTGTCCGGGCGGGGATCACGATCTACGGCATCTATCCTTCCAATGAGGTGGAGCGGGATATCGTAAGGCTGATTCCGGCTATGGAGCTGAAAAGCCATGTGACCTATGTGAAGGACGTATCTCCGGGGGCGCAGATCAGCTACGGAGGAACCTTTGTGGCGGAGAAGCCCATGCGGGTGGCTACAATTCCGGTGGGCTACGCAGACGGCTATCCCCGGCAGCTGTCCAATAAGGGATGGGTGCTGATATACGGACAGCGTGCGGCGATCCTGGGCCGGGTGTGTATGGATCAGTTTATGGTGGATGTGACAGATATCCCGGATGTGAAGGAGGGAGACGAGGTGACGCTCATCGGCAGGGATGGAGATGAATTTATCAGTATCGAGGAGCTGGGCGATCTTTCTGGACGTTTTTCCTATGAGTTTGCCTGTGAGATCAGTAAACGCGTACCCCGCGTTTATGTGGGAGGATAAGATATGATCCGCCGGCGACAGCCAGTCCGGCGAAGATGATTTAATGTACCACGCATGTATACACGAGAAAAATATGGAAATACTAATTCTATATAATACGGTGGATACCGAAATAGAAATCGGAGTGTGAATTGTGTGGTAATTAAACGAGGGGATATTTTTTATGCGGATCTAAGACCGGTGGTAGGCAGTGAGCAGGGCGGCGTCCGGCCGGTGCTGATCATTCAGAATGACGTGGGAAATAAACACAGTCCCACTGTGATCTGCGCGGCCATTACATCAAAAATGAATAAGGCAAAGCTGCCCACACATATTGAGATCGATGCATCGGCCTACGGCATTGAAAAGGACTCGGTGATCCTTCTTGAACAGCTTCGGACCATTGATAAACGCAGGCTGAAGGATAAGGTCTGCCATCTGGATCAGGTCATGCTGGATCGGGTGAATCACGCGCTGGAGATCAGTCTGGAGCTTACTTTCTGACTGCTTGACGAATGAGAACAAACGTGCTATATTTAGCAGTAACTTTGCAACACATGGAGGATGAAACAGAAACATTTATGGAAGATGGCAGTAATTTGCCCATTCCGGGTATGCAGGACGTATCCTTGTGGGCTATCATTATAATAATTTTGCTGTTGTGGCTTAATGGAATCTTTTATGGCTTTTCCGCCGCAGTGAATAATCTCAGCGAAAGTGAAGTGCTGAAAAAAGCTGTGGATGGGGATAAGCGGGCCCGGCTTCTTCAGAAGCTCATGAGCAATCCGGTGCAGTATGTAAATGCGATACCGTTGTTGATAACCTCCACCGGTATCTGTATGGGTATTTTTCTGCTGCCCGGTATCATCCGTGCTTCGCGCCGTTACATAGAATATCTTCCGGCGTTTATACTGGTGGTGGCGCTGAGTATTGTGCTGGTGGCCTCCTTTGGCATTTTATTGTTCCGGCGTCTGGGGACCTGTGACCCGGAAAAATTTGCCTGTCGTTATGTGAAAATCGTAAATTTTTTTGCCTCCATTCTGTATCCTTTTACCATGCTCTGCACATGGCTTGCAAAAGTGGCGGCCGTTCCATTTGGGGTCTCTCTGGACCGCAAGCCGGATGCGGTTACGGAGGAGGAGATTATATCCATGGTTGATGAAGCCCATGAGCAGGGCGTCATCGAGGAAAATGAGGCGGAAATGATCCAGAATATCATGGCCTTTAATGAAACGGAGGCCCATGATATCATGACCCACAGGAAAAATGTGGTTTCCTTTGACCAGAATGTGCTGCTGAAGGAAATGGTGGATATCATGATGGAGGAGGGGAAGTCCCGTTACCCCGTATACGGCGAGGATATGGACGATATTCTCGGCGTGGTGCACTATAAGGACGCCCTGCGCTTTATGACCAAAAACAGCTGGGCGAAATTCAAAGCCCTTCGGGAGCTGCCCGGACTTATCCGTCCGGCGGCCTTTATCCCGGAGACGAGAGGCATCGGTGATCTTTTCCGGACCATGAAGGCGAAAAAACTGCACATGGTAATTGTCGTTGATGAGTACGGACAGACTGCCGGAATCGTGTCCATGGAGGATATTCTGGAGGAGATCGTGGGAGACATTCTGGACGAATACGACGAGGAGGACGGCGCGATCATCCGCACACAGAAGGATAATACGCTGATTATTGACGGCCTGGCTTATCTAAAGGATGTGGAGGATGAGCTGGAGATCGATTTCGGCGAGGTGGATTTTGATACATTAAACGGCTATCTTACATCGCTTATGGGGCACATCCCTACGGCGAAGGATCTGGACAGAGAGATCATAGCCGAAGGATATCGTTTTATAATCCTGTCTCTTGGCAATAAAACCATTGGCAAGGTGCGGGCTGAAAAATTAAATAAAAAAGACGCAAAAGGAGAGGAAACATGTCAGGACATTCAAAATTCGCAAACATAAAGCATAAAAAGGAAAAAAATGATGCGAAAAAAGGAAAAATATTTACAGTAATCGGCCGTGAGATCGTGATCGCGGTCAAGGAGGGCGGCCCTGATCCCAATAATAACAGCAAGCTTCGGGATGTGATCGCAAAGGCAAAGGCAAATAATATGCCGAACGATACCATCGAGCGCGGTATTAAAAAGGCTGCGGGGGCAGAGTCCGCAGATAATTATGAGCATGCTACATATGAAGGCTACGGCCCGAACGGTGTCGCGATTATCGTGGAAACATTGACAGACAATAAGAACCGTACCGCCGGCAATGTACGCAATGCGTTTTCCAAGGGGAACGGCAGCATCGGTACCCAGGGCTGCGTATCCTTCATGTTCGACCAGAAAGGTCAGATCATCATTGACAAGGAAGAATGTGAGCTGGACGGGGATGATCTGATGATGATCGCGCTGGACGCGGGCGCCGAGGATTTCACCGAGGAGGAGGACAGCTTTGAGGTCCTTACAGCTCCGGAAGATTTCAGCGCTGTGCGTGAGGTTCTGGAAAAAGAGGGGATCCCCATGGTGGAGGCACAGGTGGCTATGGTTCCGCAGACCTATGTGGAGCTCACCGATGAGAAGGCTGTCCGGGATCTGCAGAAGACGCTGGACCTTCTGGACGAGGATGACGATGTGACGGATGTATGGCACAACTGGGATGAATAGGCTGTCATGATCTCCGGGAATCAACTTTTGACGGGTAAATCATATGATACCTTTGCAGCGGCCGGATAATCTGGTTCATTTTTAAACCGTGTTTAAACTGCGGAAATTTTTTTAAATCAGGGATGGATTTTACTTCTTTCGTATGGTACAATATGTTCTGGAAGGAGGTGGAAAAATGTCTGATAATGAATTACTGCTTGCCATTTCGGAAATGATGGACAGTAAAATTGCACCGATCAGAAAAGAGTTAAGAGATACAAAAGATGAATTAAAAACAGATAATGCAGTGCTTCGCACGGAGTTTAAGGGAGATATCGCGAATCTCCGGTCGGAACTGAAGACAGATATCGGGAATCTCCGGTCAGAACTGAAGACAGATATCGCAAATCTCCGGTCGGAACTTAAGGGAGATATCACGGCCGTTCGTTCAGAACTGAAAGGGGATATTGAAAGTCTCCGTTCAGAACTGGGCTCTGTAAAACTGACGCTGGAAAATGATATCCGGCCCAGACTTCAGAACATTGAAGACTGCTATATTTCAACATACAAAAGATATCAGAGCGGGATTAACCAGTTGGAAGCGATGCAGCAGGATATAGACGTCATAAAAAAAGTCGTCCTGGAGCACAGCGAAAAGCTGAATAAGATTGCGTAGAATGATATAGAAAGGTTTTTACTATCCTATATCATAAAAAATTAAATTTTACACATAATACCTCTATGATAAATTCATGGAGGTATTTTTATGCCAGAGAAGCAGAAACTGGAAAATGAAAGCGAACAGAATAAACAGATCAAAGAGATGGGCCTGGTAACGCTGGATTCCAATGAGGCCCGGCACAAAATAGAGCTCCTGACCATCATCGGTGAGGTGGAGGGACATGAGTCGGCGCCCTCTAACAGTAAGACTACAAAATATGAACACGTGCTTCCAAAGCTGGCGATGATCGAGGATGATAAAAGTGTGGAGGGACTTCTGATCCTTTTAAATACGGTGGGCGGCGATGTGGAAGCCGGCCTTGCCATTGCGGAAATGATCGCCTCCTTAAGCGTGCCTACCGTTTCGCTGGTGCTTGGAGGCGGACATTCCATCGGCGTACCCATGGCTGTTTCCGCAGATTATTCCTTTGTGGTGCCAAGCGCTACCATGGTGATCCATCCGGTGAGAAGCAGCGGCATGTTTATCGGCGTGGCCCAGACCTACCGGAATATTGAAAAAATCCAGGACCGGATCACGAAATTTATATCCGATCACTCCCGAACCACACAGGAGCGTCTGGAGGAGCTGATGCTGGACACCACTCAGCTTGTGAAGGACGTGGGTACCATGCTTGAGGGAGAGGACGCTGTGAGAGAAGGGCTGATCGATGAGGTGGGCGGCATGAAACACGCCTTAAATAAGCTCTATTCCATGATCGAGGAACGGGGCGCGGAGAAATAACGGTGACTGCCGCTGGAAAAAAATTTCAAATAAAATGCTCATAAAAAATCACTTTTTTTCTTTGATTGTCCCGCCCTTTGTGCTATAATATCGGAGAATGTAATATTATGTTTAAAATTATCTATACAGGAGGGACAATCATATGAGCAATAAGTGTGGATGCCAGAACGGCGGAAACCCAGACTTTGCCGAACTGGCTCCGGTGTTGGAAAAGTACGCGTCCGTTCCGGGAAGCCTGATCACCATCCTTCAGCAGACACAGGATATTTACGGTTATCTTTCTTTGGATGCGATCAATTACATAGCTGAAAGAACCGGAATCATGCCTGCGAAGATCTATGGCGTAGCTACCTTTTATGCGCAGTTCCGTCTGCAGCCGGTCGGTAAATACCTGATCATGCTATGCAAGGGTACCGCATGTCACGTAAATGGTTCCGATATGATCGAGGAGGCCGTTTGTGAGCACCTTGGCATTAAGGACGGAGAGACTACGGAAGACGGGCTGTTCACTCTGAATAATGTAGCCTGTCTTGGCTGCTGTTCTCTGGCGCCGGTTATGATGGTGAAGGCCGTCGACGGTGAGGAAACTTTTGGTAACCTGACAAAATCTTCTGTTAGGAAGATCCTTGATGATTACAGGGCACAGAACGCATAGGAGGTAAGAATATGAAGGTTGTTGTAGGACAGGGCAGCTGCGGTATCGCTACCGGAGCAAAGAAAACCTCCAATGAATTCGAGAGGATCGCAGCGGAAAAGCATCTGACCAATATTGTCATTGATAAAACCGGCTGTATCGGTACCTGCTATCTGGAGCCCATTGTGGATGTTTACAATGATGAGGGCGCTCTGGAGGCAAGATATGTAAAATGCACGACTGATAAGGTGGCGGAGATCGTGGAAAAACATCTGATCGGCGGCACACCCGTGCAGGAATATGTGATCCAGGAGGAGGATGAGGCTTTCTTATCCCGGCAGCAGAGAATCGTTCTTCGTAACTGCGGACAGATCAATCCGGAGAAGATCGAGGAATACATTGCGACAGGCGGCTATGAAGCTGCAAAAAAGGTCATCACCACCATGACTCAGGACGAGGTTATCGAGGAGATCAAAATCTCCGGACTTCGCGGACGCGGCGGCGCCGGCTTTCCCACCTGGTTTAAATGGAACGCGATCAAATCCAACAGCGGGCCGCAGAAATATATGGTCTGTAACGCGGACGAGGGCGATCCCGGCGCGTTCATGGACCGTTCCGTACTTGAGGGCGACCCTCATTCCCTGCTGGAAGGTATGATCATCGGCGGTTTCGCTGCAGGCGCTTCCGAAGGCATCATTTACTGCCGCGCCGAGTATCCGCTGGCTATTGCACGTCTGGAGATCGCCATGGCGCAGGCGAGAGAGAAAGGCTTTTTAGGGAAAAATCTGTTTGGTACGGCCTTTAGCTTCGATATTCGCATCAAAGCCGGCGCAGGCGCGTTTGTCTGCGGCGAGGAGACAGCGCTGATCGCGTCTCTGGAAGGTGAGCGCGGTATGCCGCGCCTGAAGCCTCCTTTTCCGGCAGCCAAGGGTTACTGGAAGCTTCCTACCAATATCAATAACGTGGAAACCTACGCCAATGTTGCATGGATCATATCCAACGGCGGACAGGCATTTGCGGACAGAGGAGCAGAGAAGAGCAAGGGCTCCAAGGTATTTGCACTGGCCGGCAAGATCAAAAAGGGCGGCCTTGTGGAGGTACCCATGGGTATGACTCTGAAAGAAGTCATCTACAGTATCGGCGGCGGAATCAAAAACGACAAGAAATTCAAGGCCGTTCAGATGGGCGGTCCCTCCGGCGGATGTATTCCGGCACAGCTGATCGATACTCCCGTTACATATGAGGATATCAATAAAACCGGCGCCATCGTTGGTTCCGGCGGTATGATCGTTATGGATGAGGATACCTGTATGGTAGACATGGCCCGCTTTTTCCTGGATTTCACCAGGAAGGAGTCCTGCGGTAAATGTAATTACTGCCGTATCGGTACCAAGAGAATGCTGGAGATTCTGGAGCGCATCACAAGAGGTGAGGGGCGCGACGGCGATATCGAGCTTCTGGAAGAGCTGGCGGCTAAGATCAAGGACGGCGCTATGTGCGGTCTGGGCCAGACAGCTCCGAATCCTGTTCTGACTACCCTGCGTTATTTCCGCAATGAGTATGAGGATCATATTTATAATCATACGTGTACGGCGAAATCCTGTAAGGCCCTCATTCACTATGAAATTACGGACGCCTGCAAGGGATGCGGAAAATGTAAGAGAAACTGTCCGGTAAGCGCGATCAGCGGCGAGAAGAAACAGCTTCATAAGATTGACCCGGCTGTATGTATCAAGTGCGGCAAATGTGAAGAAAACTGTGCCTTTGGCGCGGTCAAGAGAGTTTAACAGGAGGTGTGGACTGTGAATAAATACAGATTGAATATCGATGGGAAAGAGGTCTGCGGACTTCCGGGACAGACCATCCTCGAGGTGTGCAGAGAGAATGACATTTTCATTCCCACTCTTTGCTACGATGAGAGAACAGAAATTTACGGCGCCTGCGGCCTCTGTGTGGTAGAGATGGAGGGCAATCCCAAATTATGGAAAGCCTGCGCGACTGAAATAGCGCCGAACATGATCATACATACCGACACCGAGCGTGTCATCGAATCCAGAAAGACAAACCTGGAGCTTCTTCTTTCCAACCATAAGGGAGACTGCCGTCCGCCCTGTATGCTGGCATGTCCGGCAGGCACGGACTGTCAGGGCTATGTGGGCCTGATCGCCAACGGCCAGTATGAGGAAGCCATTAAGCTGATCAGGGAGAATATTCCCCTTCCGGGATCCATCGGACGTGTGTGCCCGCATCCCTGCGAGACTGCCTGCCGCCGGGGCATGGTAGAAGAACCGGTTGCCATCGCGAATCTGAAAAGATTTGCCGCGGACACGGATGAATTCGGGGAGGATCCCTTTGTTCCGGAATGCGACCCGGATACAGGTAAAAACGTCGCCATTATCGGCGGCGGTCCTTACGGTATCTCCATGGCGTACTTTCTTCGTCAGCTTGGCCACGGTGTGACCATCTACGAGGCGATGCCGAAGCTTGGCGGTATGCTCCGCTACGGTATCCCGGAGTACCGTCTTCCGAAGGAGGTGCTGGATGAAGAGATCGCGACCCTGGAAAAGATGGGCGTGACTCTTATTACAAACACCAGGATCGGAGAGGATATTTCCTTCGATACCATCAGGAGAGACTATGACGCGGTATGCGTGGGTATCGGCGCTTGGGTTTCCACAGGCGTCCGCTGTAAGGGCGAGGATGCTGAGGGCGTCATCGGCGGTATTGATTTCCTGCGCAGAGTCGTACGCAACGAAACCATTGATCTTGGTAAAAACGTGGCGATCGTCGGCGGCGGTAATACGGCCATGGATGCATGCCGTACGGCGGTCCGTCTTGGCGCCGACAGAGTATATAACATTTACAGAAGAACCAAAGACGAGATGCCTGCTGATATGATCGAGATCGAGGAGGCGGAGGAAGAAGGCGTAATCTTCCTGAATCTGACCAACCCGCTGGAGATCATCTCCGATGAAAACGGTCACTGCCGTCAGATGATCCTTCAGGTTATGGAGCTTGGTGAGCCGGATGCTTCCGGACGCCGTGCGCCGGTTCCCGTGGAGGGCAAGACGAAGACCATTGATGTGGATACGGTTATCCTTGCCATCGGCCAGAGGGTGAACTCTGCCGGTATTGATGGGGTGGAGCTTACCAGAAAGGGCGGCATTGTTTACGATAAGAATACTTTTATGACCGCAATACCGGGCGTCTTTGCAGGCGGCGACTGCGGTAACGACAAGATTTCCATCGCAGTGGAGTCCATTGCCGACGCAAAGAAGGGCTGCCTTGTGGTGGACGCTTACCTGCGCGGCGAGGAAATCTCTTACGAGCCGGACTATTATGTGACCAGAAAGGACATCACTCCGGCGACCTTCGAGGACCGTGAGAGAATGTGCCGTCCGACTATGGAACAGCTGAATGCGGAGGAGAGAAAGGATAACTTTACGGAGGTTGTGTTCGGATATGACGAGGAGCAGGCTCTGGAAGAGGCTCACCGCTGTCTGGAATGCGGCTGTAAGGATTATTTCGAGTGTAAGCTGATATCCTATGCGAATATGTACGATGTAAAGCCGGAGCGTTTTGCAGGAGATATCAATGAAGTGGATTATAAAGATGAGCATCCGTTTATCCTGAGAGATCCCAATAAGTGTATTCTCTGCGGACTTTGCGTCCGCGCCTGCGATCAGGTGATGGGCGTTGGAGCTCTCGGACTTGTAAAACGTGGTTTTGATACGGTTGTGAAGCCTGCTTTGGAACAGCCGCTGGCGGAGACGGGATGTATTTCCTGCGGCCAGTGTGTAAGCGTATGCCCCACAGGCGCATTACAGGAAAGGCTGTCTCTGGAGAAGTCCGTTCCTCTTGATACGGATGTGACAGATACCACCTGCTCTCATTGCTCCGTAGGATGCTCGATCCATCTGGAAAGCTATGGAGATATGCTGGTGAAGGCCGTTCCAGACAAGGAGGGCGCTGTCAATAAGGGCCTTCTCTGCGGACGCGGTAAATTTGGCTTTGACTGTGCGGTTATGGAGGGCAAACTGACTGAGCCCATGGCAAGAAAGAACGGAGAGCTTACGGAGGTGGATTATCACGAGGCCTTTGTCCTTGTTACAAAGAAGACGGAGGCGCTTGCCGCGAAATACGGTAAGGACGCCGTTGCCGTCGCCATTTCCGACAGATATACAAACGAAGAAGCCTATGTAATGAAAAAATTTGCGGATGAGATCGGTGCGAGGACACTTTGCTTCAATAACAGAGAAAGCGGCCTTGAGAAGGTTCTGGACGTCAATGCCTCCCCGAACACCATCGACGAGCTGCTCAGCGCCGAGGTGATCCTCTGCGCCGGCTTCATTGCAAAGGAAAACCAGGTGATCCGTCTGAAACTGAAACAGGCGGCGGCAAACGGCGCCAGGGTTATTCTGGTAAATCCGGAAGGCTATGAGCAGGATCACATGAGCTTTGTTTATAAGACTGTTGTGACGGACAATACGCTCGGATTCTTCAGGGGAGTTGCGAAAGCTCTTGTTGAAATGGGTAAGGGCGCAGGTATGGACGGCTTTGAAGAGTTCAGGGTATCCGTAGAAAGCGCTGTCGTATGCGATGAGGTAAAAGCGGTAGCAGAAGCCTATGCCAACGCAAAAAAGGCTATGATCGTATTCCAGCAGAATGTGGTTTCCACGGAGGCGGCAGTACTGCTTGCGGATATCGCAGTTGTTTCCGGCCATATCGGAAAAGCCCGCGACGGTATCCTTCAGCTGAAAGCGAAGAATAACAGCCAGGGCCTGATCGATCTGGGCATCACCGCGGGCGCTGAGGCGATGGATGGAGTGAAGGCTCTGATCGACTTCGGTGAAGACGTACCGGCAGATGCTCTGAGAGAGCTTGTATTCCTGGCAGTGGTGGATACTCATTTGACAGAAACCGCAAAGGTTGCTGATGTGGTCATTCCGGGCACCGGATTTGCCTCCACATATGGAACCTACACCAACACAGAGCGCAGGCTGCAGGCTGTGGAGCAGGCCATCGAGGAGGATGTGATCTTTAATAACTGGGAGGTAGCTGCTGAGCTGGCTCATGTTTATGAGATCGAGATACCATTTGATGAGGTGGAGGATATCTCCGATGAGATGAACGATAAGCTTCCGGCATATCGCTGCGCAGAGATAGGAGAAGTGAACGGCGGCGTTCTTGCCTGCAGGGGCGCGCGTCTGGCAGCCGTTGAGGATGCGGCTCTCATTGCGCCGTTAGGCTGCACCGATCATCTGATGAACATGATCGACGAGCGTCTTCCTCATGTGGGATAAACAGCGCCTTTAAAGGCTGAGCATTCATATTTGACTTCAGACAGGGTCTTACCACAGATGATAAATCGGTTGGCAAGGCCCTGTTTTTGTGCTATAATGGAAAATGTGCGAATTCATTTATTTACGAAAAGGATAAAACGATATGTCTGTTTTATATGCGATCATAATCGGAATCATACAGGGAATCACGGAATTCCTTCCGGTGAGCAGCTCCGGCCATGTGATATTATTGGAAAGGCTTTTCCGGTTTGATGGGGGTCCGGGCATTTTGTTCCTTTCCATGCTTCATCTGGGGACATTGTTTGCTTTGGTCATGGTATTCCGGCAGGATATTGTACAGGTGATCCGGAACATTCTCAGTATGTCCATCGACCTCGTGGGAAATGTTCACCGTTTCATACATAATAAGCGGACGGGAGAAAAACTCTCCTATACCAGGATTGTCAGCAGCAGCTCACGGAAATTTTCTGTTCTGATACTGGTTTCCTCCATACCTACGTTTCTTTTGGGGTATGCTTCCAGAAGGCTGGTACCCTTGACGGTTTCCTCTTCCATCATGTACGGAGTGGGATTTCTGATCACCGGAATTATGCTTTTGGTGGTGGACCTCAGCAAAAGCGGGGGAAATAAAACGCTTCGCGAGACGGATTATTCCAATGCTATGTGGATCGGGATCTGCCAGGGTATTTCCGTGTTCCCGGGGATATCCAGATGCGGTCTGACGTTGAGCGCCGGAATGCTCGGCGGACTGAGCCGGAGCTTTGCGGTGAAATATTCATATCTCATATCCATCCCTGCTGTTCTGGGGGCATTTTTGAGCCAGGTTGGAAGCTTTGGGGCAAAGGATATGAGCCTGGGGCTTGGCGCCTTATTTTTTACGGGAATGATCGCAGCGGGCGTTACCGGATATTTCTCCGTTCGTTTTCTGCTCAGACTGACAGTCAGAGTGAAGCTTCGGTATTTCGCATACTACTGCTTCCTTGCCGGGATTTTTTCTCTGGCAATGGAATATCTCTTTTAAAACAGGAGGGAAGCCATTCTATGGCAGCTACAAATCATACAGGTAAAAAATCAACCACCAATAAAAAAAGCGCATCAAAAAGCGGAACCTCCCGGAAAAAGCAGAGCCAGTCCTTTACCAGCGGATTTCAGAGGGATATCGTTCTTCTGATCATCCTGGCTGCAAGTATTATATTAATGATCAGTACGCTGGGATTCGGCGGGCTTGTGGGGGACGCCATCGGTTCCTTTTCCTTCGGGGCAGTGGGCCTTCTGGCTTATGTGTTTCCCATACTTTTCTTTATGGGATTTGCTTTTCTGCTCTCAAACAGGGGAAACCGCCTGGCCTATAAAAAGGCGGCGGCAGCTGCGGTATTCTTTATTTTCTTCTGCGGCTTTGTACAGCTCCTCACAGAGGGCTACATGAGAAGCACGACCCTTGCGGATTACTATGCTCTGTGCTCCGATTACCGTACGGGAGGGGGTATTGTGGGCGGTGCGGTCTGCATTTCCACCACCTCCGCCTTTGGGGTGGCCGGAGGTTATGTGATCATCATTCTGGTTTTGCTGGTATGTCTGATCCTCATTACACAGAGATCCTTTTTTGGATTTTTAAACCGTGTGGGAAACGGTTTTATAGGACTGATCCAGGGGACCAGAGAACGTTATATGGAGGGCGCTCCTGAACGTGAGCTGAAAAAAGAGCTTCGGGCGAAGGAACGCAGGCAGAAAAAGGAGCAGCGTATCCGTGAGCTTGAGGAAGCGCTGGCGGAGGATGAGGATACCGGCCGTCCATCCTTTCTGGAGGGAACGAAGCTGGAGCCTTTAAAAGAAAAGACGGCAGTCCGTACAGCCGGAGCTGACAGGAAGACCCCGGAGGACGATGACGTCACAGTGGAATATAAGACGGTTTCCGACGGACAGATGGAATTTAAGATTCAGCGTCTTCAGACGCCGGCGGCAGATGATCCGGAGGAGGATGAGGACGAGGATATCCCTGAAATCGGCCGTATCGAGGTGGAGGAAAGCGCCGCCATGGAGGATGATCCGGAAAAAGAGCCCGGTTCTTTAAAAAGCGCGCGCAAAGGCGCCGAAAAAAAAACCGGTTCCTCCAGGGATGAGATAGAAAACCGGGTGGAAAACATCCAGCATGAAATAAAACAGCAGGAAGTAAAGCAAAAGAAAAAATATCAGTTTCCTCCCATGAAACTGTTGAAAAGGGGAATCGGCAAAGGCCGCGGGGATTCGGACGATTATCTTCTCCAGACAGCCCAGAAGCTGCAGGATACGCTTCATAACTTCGGAGTCGATGTAACGGTCACCAATGTAAGCTGCGGTCCGACCGTAACCAGATATGAACTGCAGCCGGAGGTCGGGGTAAAGGTTTCACGTATTGTCAGCCTGGCGGATGACATAAAACTGAATCTCGCCACGCCGGATATCCGTATCGAGGCGCCTATTCCCGGAAAGGCCGCGGTCGG
The DNA here is from genome assembly GCA_964528895.1 of uncultured Blautia sp. Classification (GTDB taxonomy): domain Bacteria; phylum Bacillota; class Clostridia; order Lachnospirales; family Lachnospiraceae; genus Blautia_A. Next base: position 31,659 of record CAZGTY010000011.1, read on the forward strand.
CATCGAGGTGCCGAATAAGGAGAACAGTCCGGTTATGCTTCGGGATCTGATCCAGTCTGAGGAATTTCAGAATTCCAAAAGCAAGCTGTCCTTTGCGGCCGGCAAGGACATCGGGGGAAAAACCATTGTGGCGGATATTGCGAAGATGCCGCATCTGCTTATCGCGGGAGCCACCGGATCCGGCAAATCCGTCTGTATCAATACCCTGATCGTAAGTATTTTATACAAGGCGTCTCCGGATGAGGTAAGAATGATCATGATCGATCCGAAGGTGGTGGAATTGAGTGTATATAATGGAATTCCCCATCTTCTGATCCCCGTGGTGACAGATCCGAAAAAAGCGGCGGGCGCATTGAACTGGGCTGTTTCCGAGATGACTACCCGCTATAATACCTTTGCGGAATTTGGAGTCCGTAATCTGGCGGAATATAATAAAAAAGTGGAGAATATGACTGTTCAGGAGGGAGAGGAAAGACCGGAAAAGCTTCCCCAGATACTGATCATAGTGGACGAGCTTGCGGATCTGATGATGGTCGCTCCCAGTGAGGTGGAGGAAGCCATCTGCCGTCTGGCACAGCTTGCCCGCGCAGCAGGCCTTCATCTGGTTATCGCCACGCAGCGGCCCTCCGTGAATGTCATCACCGGCGTCATTAAGGCGAATATGCCTTCCAGAATCGCCTTTGCCGTATCCTCAGGCGTGGATTCCAGGACGATCCTGGATTCAAACGGCGCGGAAAAGCTGTTGGGAAGAGGCGATATGCTGTTTCATCCGCAGGGCTATTCCCATGCGGCGCGTCTTCAGGGAGCGTTTATTTCTGATGAAGAGGTCAGCAGTATTGTGCGGTTTTTATCTGATAAAAATCCGTCTGCTTCCTACAGCAATCAGGTGGAGGAGCAGGTAAATAAGGCAAGTCTGAGCGCCGCAGGAGGCGAGTTCTCCTCATCGGGAGACGGCCGTGACGCCTATTTCGCAGAGGCCGGAAAATTCATCATCGAAAAGGAAAAGGCTTCTATTGGTATGCTTCAGAGAATGTTTAAGATTGGCTTTAACCGGGCGGCGCGCATCATGGACCAGCTCAGCGAGGTCGGCGTAGTGGGCCCCGAGGAGGGGACGAAGCCAAGGAAAGTCCTGATGACCATGGAAGAATTTGAAGCATATCTGGAAGAAGGTTAATTCAGAACAATTCAGAGGGACAGAGGACTTGCCGGAAATGGATATTCGTATTTTGTCAGTGGGGAAAGTCAAAGAAAAATATCTGAATGACGGAATCGGAGAATACGCAAAACGTCTCAGCCGCTACTGCAGGCTGTCCTTTCATCAGGTGGCGGACGAAAAAACGCCGGATGGGGCGTCTGAAGCGATGAACGCCCGGATAAGGGATGCGGAGGGGGAGAGGCTTTTGAAGCTGATCCGCCCAAATGATTATGTGATCGCCCTTGCCATAAACGGCAATATGCTGGATTCCGTGGAGCTGTCCGGGAAAATCGGAGGGCTGGGCGTCTCTGGGGTGAGCTCCATCGCTTTTGTGATCGGAGGCTCCCTTGGCCTTGGCAGCGAGGTCCTGAAACGCGCAGATTATAAACTCAGCTTTTCCAGAATGACATTTCCCCATCAGCTGATGCAGATCATCCTTCTGGAACAGATTTATCGGGTATACCGGATATTAAATCATGAGCCATATCATAAATAACGAGAACCGGAGGAAATCATATGAAGACAGTACGTGTAGAAAACATGAAGGGCGGAAACGGACATGTGATCCTTAAGCATTTGCTTGAAAAGGAGCAGCTGAAGGATAAATGCGGGCTTTATGCGCAGGTTACCATCGAACCCGGCTGCTCCCTGGGTTATCATGAGCACCATGGAGAGAGCGAGACCTATTATATCCTTTCCGGAAAGGGTATTTACAGTGACAACGGAGTCCTCCGCATGGTAAAGGCAGGGGACGTGACATACACGCCGGACGGAATGGGGCACGCGCTTTCAAACTCCGGGGACGAGGATCTTGTTTTTATGGCTCTGATCATCAAAGACTGACCTTTGATGGCGCGAATGTCAGAGAAAACTGCGGGAGGGCGCGTGACAGTTGGAATTTATATTAAATATTGAAGAATTTGAGAAATTTATTTCAGGTTTTCCTGTTTTTGAATACAGGGTGCTGGATACGGCGTCCCTGACCATTCAGGAGCGCGTGCGTGAAATCTGCCGCACGGAATGCCAGCGGTATGGGGAAAGCTGGGCCTGTCCGCCTGCTGTGGGGAGTCTGGAGGAGTGCGGCTGTAAGATCAAAGCTTACAGGCAGGCGGTATTTTTCTCCAGTGTGGCTGAGGTTTCCGATGTTCTCAACATGGACGAGATGCTTTCCACACGGATGGCCCATGAGGAACTGACCGGCCAGGTGGCGGATTTTTTGCGGGGACAGGGGTACGAAACCTATACCCTTTCCACGGAATCCTGTGATATCTGTGAGAAGTGCACCTATAAAGAAGGGAAGCCCTGCCGTTTTCCGGACAAAATGCATCCATGCCTGGAAAGCCATGGAATTGTAGTCTCTGAGATCGTGGAGGAACAGCAGATGGAATATAATCTTGGAGGAAATACCATTCTCTGGTTTTCCATGGTCCTGTTCCGCTAAAGAATTCATACATAAAATCCTTCCGGCATAAATTAACAATAAAAGCCGGGGGATTTTTTTATGAAAAAAGCACACCGCTGGAAGGAAAATCTGGTATCCATCATGGAAGTACCGCCTGACCTGGCATATGGAGACGCCATTATTACCATAAACGGACTGAATCAGGCGCGAATCGAAAACTATCGGAGCATTCTTTGTTATACACCGGAAGAAATAGTGATTCTTACACTCCGGGGAAAAGTGGCCTTCTGCGGAAGGCGTCTGGAAATCCCTTATTATACGGCTGAAGAGATGATGATCAGGGGCCGGATCAACGAGATTTTTCTGGAAAGGTAGAATGTCATGAGATGGTTTTCTGGATTCATAAGAGGGTATATTAAAATCCGGGTGAAGGGAGCGCAGACAGAGCGTTTTCTGAATCTCTGCCGGAGTCGGGGCATTGTCATACGCGGAATACAGAATACGGGAGACGCCATAATCGGATACATATGCAAAAAGGATTTTTTTCTCCTGGAGCCGGTCCGTTCAAAGACAAAGGCCCGGATTCATATATTGGAAAAGCATGGCTTGCCTTTCATTTTTTACAGAAATAGAAAAAGAAAGGCATTTTTTTGCGGCGTATTATTCTGCTTTTTTATGATGCTATATCTTACCGGCCACATCTGGAATATTCATGTCCAGGGAAATGTTACAAATACCACGCCGGAGATCCTGAAATTTCTGGAGGAGGAGGGTATATGCCACGGCATCGCAAAAAGCAGCATTAACTGCGGTCAGCTGGCCGCAGCCGTAAGGCAGAATTATCCGGAGATCACCTGGGTGTCCGTGAAAATCCGGGGAACGCGTCTGATCATTACCATACGGGAGGGAATCCTTCGGGAACAGGAAGAAACGGCGGATGAGCCCTGTGATCTTCAGGCGGACATCTCCGGCAGGATCGTAAAAATGGTGACCAGGCAGGGCGTACCCCTTATGGGGGAGGGAGATATCTGTGAAAAAGGAGACGTCCTTGTGAGGGGAAGACTGGATATCACCAATGACAGTACGGAGATCGTGCGGTATGAGTATGTGCATGCAGATGCGGACGTATACGTGGAGCATGAGCTCGCCTACTATGATGAGTTTTCCATGTCCTACGAAAAAGAGGCGAGGGAGGGTACGGAAAAAACCGTCCCCTTTTTAAAGATTGGCCCGTTTTATCTGCGGCTGGGGCCAAAATGTCCCATGGAGTGGCGGCGGACAACGACAGAGGCGCCCCTTCGCATTACGGAAAATTTTGTGCTTCCCATATCTTTCGGAAAAATGAAATACGAAAAATATAAAACTATCTCCGGGCAGTATACAAAGGATGAGGCAGCCGCCGTTGCCGGAACCAGGCTCAGGGACTACATGGAAAATTTAATGGAAAAGGGGGTTCAAATATCTGCAAATAGTGTTAAAATAGAAACAGATTATTCAGCCTGTATCAGCAGCGGCGTCCTGACCGTCATTGAAAAGGCGGGAACGGAGAGCCCTGTGGAGATACTTGTACAGCCGACAGAAAGGACTACGGAGAATGGCGAATAGCATCATCGAGTTACACGCGGAGATTCCGGCGGATTTGGAGGGCAATGTGTTCGGACATTTTGACGAACATCTGAAGCTGATCGAGCGGACCATGAATGTGACACTGGTCTCACGGGACGGCGCGTTGAAGATTCTGGGAAACGAAGGCAACGCCACAGAGACAAAAAAGATCATCGAGGAGCTTCTATCTCTGGCAAAAAGGGGAAACACCATTACCCGCCAGAATGTAAGCTATGCCCTTTCCCTGGCTATGGAAAAACAGAACCAGGTATTGACAGAAATTGATAAGGATTTTATATGCAACACGATCCAGGGAAGGCCCGTCAAGCCCAAGACGCTGGGACAGAAGGAATATGTGGATCAGATCCGGAAAAAAATGATTGTTTTCGGAGTGGGCCCTGCCGGTACAGGTAAGACCTACCTTGCCATGGCCATGGCAGTTACGGCTTTTCGGAACGAGGAGGTCAGCCGGATCATCCTCACCCGCCCGGCTATTGAGGCCGGTGAAAAGCTGGGCTTTCTGCCGGGAGATCTGCAGAGTAAGGTGGACCCCTATCTCCGTCCCCTTTACGATGCCCTTTATCAGATCATGGGAGCGGACAGCTTTGCCAAAAATACAGAACGCGGGCTGATCGAGGTGGCTCCTTTGGCATATATGCGCGGACGAACGCTGGACAATGCCTTTATCATTCTTGATGAGGCCCAGAATACCACCCCCGCACAGATGAAAATGTTTCTTACTCGGATTGGCTTCGGCTCCAAGGTTATCATCACAGGGGATACTTCTCAGAAGGATCTGCCGAAGGATGCGGTTTCCGGCCTGGATGTGGCAATGCGTGTGCTGAAAAATATCGACGATATTGCGTTCTGCCAGCTCACCGGCAGGGATGTGGTGCGTCATCCTCTGGTACAGCAGATTGTACAGGCATATGATGATTATGAGAAAAAACAGCAAAAGCCTGCGGCGAAGCGTGCAAACCGCAGGGGCAGGGAGAATGTATGACTTTTCAGATCGATTATGAAACGGATATTTCGCTGGATATTGATTACGGTACACTGGCCCCGCAGGTGGCGGAGCATGTGTTGGATATGGAGAAATGTCCCTATGAGGCTTCCGTGAATCTGGTGATCACGGATAATGAGGAGATCAAGCGGGTAAATACGGAATTCCGCAGCATTCCGTCTCCCACGGATGTGCTTTCCTTTCCCATGATCCCTTTCCAAAAGCCCGCCGGATACGACATTCTGAAGGATGAAGATTCTTATTTTGATCTGGACACGGGGGAGCTCCTTTTAGGAGATATTATGATCTCGGCGGAAAAGGTTCTCGCCCAGGCGGCCGAATACGGACACAGTGTAAAGAGAGAGTTCTGCTTTCTGGTCGCACACAGTATGCTGCACCTTCTTGGATATGATCACATGACCCCGGAAGAGGCGGCGGCTATGGAAGAAAAACAGGAAAAGGCTCTGGATGAGCTTGGCATTTGCCGTTAAAAACAGGAGACAGGAGCATGGAAACAAAAGCATGAATTATCGTGAAAAGCTGAAGAACAAAAACAGAATTGTGATCAAGATCGGGACCTCATCTCTGACTCATGCGGAGACCGGTAGACTGAACCTGCGAAAGCTGGAGGTGCTTATTCGTGAAATAACAGATCTTCATAATCAGGGTAAAGAGGTGGTGCTGGTGTCCTCCGGCGCCATCGGCGTGGGCGCCGCCGCTCTGGGAATGAAAACCAGACCTGATGAGCTGAAGCAAAAACAGGCCTGCGCCGCCGTGGGACAGGCGCGCCTTATGATGATCTATCAGAAGCTCTTTGCAGAATATAACCAGACTGCCGCTCAGATCCTTATGACAAAGAATACCATGGTGGATAATCTGAACCGCAAAAATGCAAAGAATACCTTCCAGGAGCTTTTAAAGCTCGGTACAATCCCCATCGTAAATGAAAATGATTCGATCGCCACCTATGAGATCGAGTTCGGTGATAATGATACCCTCTCCGCAGTGGTGGCCGCCCTTATTGAGGCGGATCTTCTGATCCTGCTTTCGGATATCGACGGGCTGTTTACCGATGATCCCCATAAGAATCCGAAAGCAAAATTCATCGATATTGTGGAAAACCTGGACGATAATCTCCTCCATATGGGAAAATCCTCGACAGGGAGCAGAGTGGGAACAGGCGGTATGGCCACAAAGCTTACTGCAGCCGAGATCGCCGCTGCGGCCGGCGCGGATATGATCATCGCAAATGGAAAGGATTTCCATGTGATCCATAAGATTATAGAGGGCTGCGAGATCGGTACCCTCTTCATCGGAAATAAAAAGGAAGAGTTTTATCTCATCGACTATATTGAAAAGCTGCTTTAGCCGCATGGATATCAGGAGGAACCTATGGATGAAAAAATGATCGGGCGCATCAATGTGCTGGCGCAAAAATCAAAGAGAGCCGGACTTACGGAGGAAGAAAAAAAGGAACAGGACAGGCTTCGCCGGGAATACATCGCCGCTATACGTATGAATTTGCGCACGCAGCTTGATAATATCGATGTGCAGGAGGCAGACGGCTCTGTGACAAATCTGGGAGAAAAATATGGAAGCAAAGAAACTCATTAGAAAACAGATTTTCAAAGTCCGCAGAGAATGTACCGACGCGCAGGTGGAAGCCTGGAGCAGGATCATCACTGAAAAGGTGACGGAGCTTCCGGAATTTCAGAAGGCGGACAGGATCCTGGCATATGCGGATTACAACCACGAAGTGATCACGCGGTATATTATAGAAGAAGCCTGGAAGCGGGGCAAAGAAGTGGCGGTTCCAAAAGTGACGGGAAAGGATATGAGCTTTTATATCTTTACGGATTTTTCCCGGCTGAAGCCAGGGTATTATGGAATCCCGGAGCCGGAACAGGGAACGGAGGCGCATTGGGAGGATGCTCTTATGATCATGCCCGGTGTGGCCTTTGACCGGAAAAACCACAGAGTCGGTTACGGCGGCGGATTTTATGACCGGTATCTGGAAAAGCATCCGCACATAATTCGATTGGCGCTTGCATTTGATTTCCAGCTTTTGCAGGAGGTTCCAACGGAGCCTACGGACATTTATCCGCAGATCATCGTCTCTGAATCGGAGACACATTACCTGGAGGTGTAAAATGAATAAGATGCTGGAAGAGATGGGTATACGGGCGAAGGCTGCGGAAACGGAGCTTCGCAATCTGGATACCAATAAAAAGAACGGGGTCCTGGAAGCTGTGGCTGCCGCGCTGGTCAGAGAAAGCGCGCTGCTTCTGGAAGCCAATGAGAAGGATGTGAAAAAAGGCCGGGAAGGCCATATGTCGGAGGGCCTGATCGACCGCCTCCAGTTAAACGATGCCCGCATTGAGGGCATGGCGGAGGGCCTTCGGACGCTCTGTGGCCTGGAGGATCCTATCGGGGAAGTGCTTGAAATGAAAAAACGTCCCAATGGTCTTCTCATCGGCCGCAAGAGGGTCCCGCTGGGCGTGATCGGCATCATCTATGAGGCCAGGCCCAATGTGACTGCAGATGCCTTCGGCCTTTGCTTTAAGACCGGTAACGCAGTGATCCTGAAGGGAGGCAGCGACGCTATTCACTCCAATCAGGCTATCGTGGACTGTATCCGCAGAACCCTTGCGGCGCAGGGAGTGACGGAGGATGCCGTTCAGCTGATCGGCGACACCTCCCGGGAGACGGCGGCAGAATTTATGCGGATGAACCGGTATGTGGACGTGCTGATACCGAGGGGCGGAAAGGGGCTTATCCGGGCGGTTGTGAACCAGAGCACAATTCCAGTTATTGAAACCGGGACCGGGAACTGCCATATTTACGTGGATGAAGGGGCGGATCTCAATATGGCCGCAGATATTGTCATCAATGCCAAGACCCAGCGGGTAGGAGTCTGCAATGCCTGCGAATCCCTTTTGGTACATAAAAATATAAAGGATGCGTTTCTCCCGGCGCTTGCAGAACGGCTGAAGGAGAAAAATGTGGAGATACGGGCGGACGAAGCTGCAGGCGCCCTTATCCCCGGGGCGGTTCCGGCCACAGAGGAAGACTGGGGAACCGAATATCTGGATTATATTATTTCCGTAAAGGTCGTTTCCGATGTGGATGAGGCTATCGCCCATATTAATAAATACAATACGAAACATTCGGAGGCCATCATTACCAGGGATTATGATCACGCGCAGAAATTCCTGGATCAGGTGGACGCGGCGGCGGTCTATGTAAATGCTTCCACCAGATTTACGGACGGTTATGAGTTCGGTTACGGCGCGGAGATCGGTATCAGCACCCAGAAGCTCCATGCCAGAGGCCCCATGGGCTTGCTGGCTCTTACCACCACCAAATATATCATATATGGGAGCGGGCAGATCCGCCCGTAAGCATTGTGACGATGACTCTGAAAATTTGACTTTTGGGGGATATGATGCTATACTTTCCCCAGGTATCAGAACTGATCTGACGGCAATACAAGTGGAGGAGATTTAAATTGAAGATGAAACAGCTTGCTGCCATTTTACTGGCAGGTATACTTACAGTCGGAGCAGCGCCCTGCGCAGTTTATGCGGAGGAGGCTTCCATAGAAGAAAATTCCGTTGATGCGTCTTTAGATACGGCGGAGGATACTTCGCAGATTCAGGATTCTGCGGAGCCGGAAGCTACGGTTACGGATTCGACGGTTACGGATTCGACGATTACAGATTCGACTGTTACGGATTCGACTGTTGCGGAAACACCTGCTGCGGAAACACCTGCAGCAGAAACATCTGCCGCAGAAACGCCCGTGACAGAATCGGCACAGGAGCCTGCCGCGTACAGCGAGCGTACTCCCGATGGTACCGTGGCAAAAATCGGAGAAACCGAATATAAGACTATTCAGGACGCGATTGCCGCGGCGCCGTCATATACGGAAACCACCATCGAGCTTATTGCGGACGTATCCCTGGCCGATACGGCAGAGATCCCGGCGGATAAGATCATCACCCTTACCAGCGACAGCGAAGTGAGAATCGAGCGCAGTGAAGCGGATAACGCGGTATTTTCCGGCGATATGTTCAGCGTGAGCGGTACTCTTATATTGACCGGCTCGATTACGGCGTTCGGTGATTTAAGCGAGGAAAATAAGGCTTCCGGCTGTATTGTGAACATTCCGGAGGGCAGCAGCGGCGTATTCCAGATGGAAGACGCCGTGACCCTTATGGGGAATGCGGCGGATACGTCTGCGCTCACGGACGGAAGCGCTGTCGTAAACAGCAGCGTCTCCGGAAGAGTGAATCTCTATGGAGGTTATGTTAACGATAATTCCGGCGTCGATGGCTGTGGTGTTTACAGTGTGGGTAAGGTATACGTAAAGGGTTCGCCTTACGTAAATGACAATACGGGCAGCGGAGATTCCGAAAGCAGCCCCAATCTCCTTCTTGACGGCGAGAGCGCCGCTCTTGTGGTGGAAGGAAGCTTTGATGGAAGTATTTATATGAGTCTTAAAAACCAGACGAAGGGCGCGGCTGCAGTCCTGAAGGACGAAGGAGTGACAGATGATGTATTTGCCGCTGCTCTTAACAATATCACCTACGAAAGCGAGTTCTATCAGTTAGATACGGACGGAACGCTGAAGGCTGTTCCGTTCCTGATTACGGACAATGCATCCGGCCAGTGGATCGATCACAGCTCCGCAAGCGTGACGTTCAGCACTTTTCAGAATTGTAAATATAATGTAACATACGTTCCCGAGACCGCCAGCGATGAGGATATCCTCGCCGTGGGATTTGATGAAACAGCTGCGAAGGCCCTTGCAAAGGATCAAACCGTCACAGAGACTGTCGGAAGCCTGCCGGATGAGGATGTATTGATCCTGGTTATTGCAAAGGCGGATGAGGCGGACGTTACCTGCAGGGCAGTCTTTTCCATAGAAGGCGACAGGCCGGCGGCAGGGACTGCTACGTCGACGCCTTCACCAATTCCGACAAATTCACCGACTCCAACGTCTTCACCGACTCCAACAGATACGCCAACGCCAACGCCGACAGTGACTACGCGTGCGCCGTATACTCCCGGCGTAGACGAGACGGTTGTGACCGGTTTTGAGAATCCTCTGGATTTTACAACGGCAAATGTATCCTACACCTTCAGTGTAACAGGCGCGGGAACACAGTATAGAGACAGCGCCGTAGCCGGAGATGTTATGTGGGAGCCGCTGTACTTCAGTACGGTTGCCAATCCGACCGACAGTCAGAAGATATATCCCAGTAATGGAGTATGGTCCATCGCCATCAAGAACGGCGGAGTTATTACGGAATCAAAGACGATCCCTGTATATATCTGGTGCCGGAAATATGAGTATGACGGCAGCGAGTGGGTGAATCAGAAGAGAATCGAGGCGAAGGTCACCTCCTTCCAGACCCTTTCCGCCAGTGAAGCCGGTACGACTGAGACAACGACCGGCGATTCCACCACAGATTCAGACAGCGACGCGCTGACCTTCGGCTCGGAAAGCAGTACAACAAGCGCGGTCAGTACCGCGGATAACACGCAGATCGGCACATTTATTGCGATGGCAATTATTTCTCTTGCTGGGATCTTTACCGCTCTTAAAATGAGAAAAGCAAAGCAGCACGACTAATTTTCGTATAATCAGTGAGAGACAGGTCTTATGGCCTGTCTCTTTTCATATAATATGATACCAGGACGTCAGATTCAAAAATCCGATGCAAGCTTGCTTGCGAGAGGATTTTTTGAACCTGGGGGCCGCCAAAACATGAATAAGAAGCCATTTTTCGCAGAAAATGAGCGGATTATGAATGTTTTGAGGATTGCGGGAGCACATAGCGCGGAACAATCCGGGAATCAGCTTTTGTCGGGTAAATCATAATATAGCAAACGCATAAAAACACGCGTTTAAATAATCGTGTCGGGAGGGGTGACCCTGAAGCTGCAAAAAGAGGATCAAACCTATGAGAGCATTTACTATGATATGTGGGAGCTTTCTGCGAGATATGCGCGGTTTACCGCATTTCGGGTGATCGGGAATTCCCATGATGAACGGATGATCCCCATGCTGGAGATCGGAGAAGGAGACAGGGCGTTATTTTGTCTTGGCGGAATATACGGAACGGACAGGCATATACCCTGTCATCTGGTGGAGATGGCGGAGATCTACTGCAGGGCATACGAGGCGGACCGTGAGCTGGAGGAGCTTTATCGGGTAAGGAAGCTGCTGGATGAAATCAGGCTCTGTATGATCCCCCTTTTAAATCCGGACGGATATGAGGTGTGCGGCAGAGGCTGCAGCGCGGTACGTAATCCCATTAACCGGCAGATGCTGAAAATGCAGATGATCCCGTCGGGAAGCTTCTACAGCAACAGCCGGGGTATCAACCTCCGCCAGAATTTCCCGACCTTTGACTATGTTAAAGCCAGGATCGGCCGGCAATGCGGCAGTGAAAATGAAACGAGGGCATTGATGCGTATTTTTCAGGAATACGACAGCGCGGGACTTCTTTCCTTTTGCGGCTGGGAACAGAAGCAGGCGGAGGGAAACGGCTCGCCGGAAAAATATTATACCCAGACGGTTCACAGGCCCGCCATGCTGCTGAAGATCCCGGAGGGACAGATGGCAGAGCTTAAAACCCTGCCTCTGGAATATATTTTTACGGTTTTGGAATAAAGTCGGGATCAGGGAAGGAAAACCGATTACCGGGGCGCCGGGAAAGGCTTTGACAGAAAAAGTATTTTACTGTATGATATGTGAGAGTAAACAGGGCCGAAACACAGAAAGTGACGACGGAATATAAGGAGCGCAGTACATTATGATAAGCGAACCGAAAAGACAGTCCGTAAAGGAAAATTCCCCGGAATCCTTACGGCAGCTTTCTTTTATTGAAACGAATAAATTGCTGGTACAGGATCTTGGCAGCCGTCTGGGACATCCGGTAAGCTATTGTCTGACCACGTTCGGGTGCCAGATGAACGCAAAGCAGTCGGAAACCGTAGCAGGCATCATGGATGAGATGGGCTGTACCCGCCGGGACTGTGAGGAGGCGGCGGATATTGTCATTTACAATACCTGCACCGTAAGGGAGAATGCCAACCTTAAGGTTTATGGACGTTTGGGCTATCTTGGAAATCTGAAAAAGGATCATCCCCACATGAAGATCATTTTATTCGGCTGTATGATGCAGGAGGAGCATGTGGTAAAAAAGATCCGGGAATCCTATCCCTTTGTGGATCTTGTGTTCGGAACCCACAACATTTTTAAATTCGCGGAGCTTTTTCATGCTATGCTTCTGACAGACAGACAGATCGTGGATATCTGGGAGGGAACGGATCAGGTGGTGGAGGATCTTCCCACTGAGAGGAACTTTTCTTTTAAATCCGGCGTTAATATCATGTTTGGCTGTAACAATTTCTGCAGCTACTGTATTGTACCCTATGTACGGGGAAGAGAGCGCAGCAGGGAACCGGAGGCCATCATCCGGGAGATCAGACGGCTGGTCAGCGAGGGCGTGACGGAGGTCATGCTGTTAGGACAAAACGTAAATTCCTATGGGAAAACCCTGGCGGAGCCCGTATCCTTCGCAGAGCTTCTGGAAATGGTGGAGGAGATCGACGGGCTGAAGCGCATCCGGTTTATGACGTCCCATCCGAAGGATCTCTCCGACGAGCTGATTCAGGTAATGGCAAAGAGCAGAAAGCTCTGTCATCATCTGCATCTGCCCCTCCAGTCCGGAAGCAGCCGCATCCTGAAAATAATGAACCGCAGATATGATAAGGAAAAATATCTGAATCTGATAGAAAAGATACGGGACGCTGTGCCGGATATTTCTCTGACGACGGACATTATCGTAGGATTTCCCGGGGAGACGGAGGAGGATTTTCTGGAAACGCTGGATGTGGTGGAAAAGGCCGATTATGATACGGCGTTTACTTTCATCTACTCAAAAAGAAGCGGCACGCCGGCCGCCGCCATGGAGGATCAGATCCCGGAGGATATTGTGAAGGACCGCTTCCAGCGACTTTTAGCGCTGGTTCAGGAGAAAGGAAGAAAGAACTCCGCCCGTTTCACCGGAACCGTGCAGGAGGTTCTTGTGGAGGAGGAGAGCAGGGAAAAGGGAATTTTTACAGGACGCACACAGTACAATCTTCTGGTGCATTTCCCCGGCAGTTCAAAAATGCTTGGAAGATATGTAAACGTAAGATTGGATGAGTGCAGGGGCTTTTATTATCTGGGAAGTCCATCAGAGGAATGATATGAAGCATAAAAGAGTATTAAGCCTGTTTCTGCTGGTCCTCGCTTTGTTGTGTCTGGGCGCGATGTTATATCTTGGCAGAAATTTATTTTCGGAAAAAGAGAAAATGGGAACTCCGGTTCCTTCTGATTCAGAGGGAAGGGAGAATTTACAGCAGCAGAACCAGGGAGAAACGTCTGCTCTGCCGGAGCCTGCGTCTTCTTCCGTTCCTGCAGCGACGCCCGTTCCGACCGCGACGCCTGTTCCTACAGCGACGCCTGTCCCGGCCCGTTTGTCTCTGGATCAGGCGGTTGTGCCGCCGGAAACGGACGTGCTGAGCGAAAACAGCATTTTTCTTGACCTGAATGCAGATACCGTGATCGCCGCAAAGGGGGCGGATGCGCGGATATCCCCCGCTTCCATGACGAAAATACTGACCATTCTTGTGGCTGCGGAGCATATTTCGGATCTGGACGCGCCCTTTACCATAACCTCGGATATGACCGACTACTGCTTTTCCAACGGATGCAGCGCAGCAGGGTTTGTGAGCGGGGAAACGGTTCCGGCGCGGGATCTGTTTTACGGAGCGATCCTCCCTTCCGGCGGAGAAGCCGCAGTGGCGCTCGCTCTCTGTGCGGCGGGTTCTCATGAGGCATTTGTGGAGCTCATGAACCAGAAACTCGCGGATCTGGGGCTTGCGGATACTGCGCACTTCACCAACTGTGTAGGTATTTATGATGAAAACCATTATTGTACAGCCTACGATATGGCTATGATCCTGAAGGCCGCCATAGAAAATGACTTCTGCAAAGAGGTTCTTTCCGCGCATGTTTATACCACGACCGCTACGGAACAGAATCCGGAGGGAATTATATTGTCAAACTGGTTTCTCAGAAGGATCGAGGATAAGGACGGGGGCACGGTGGTCTGCGCGAAAACCGGATATGTACAGCAGTCCGGCGATTGTGCGGCAAGCTATGGGATTTCCGCTTCGGGGAATCCGTATATCTGCGTAACTGTAAACACCTACAGCAGCTGGCGGTGTATCTACGATCATGTCGCCATGTATCAATTATACGGAAAATAACAGAATACGGGAAAAAGAAAGATGCCGTCATATAAACCTCCGGGCAGAAGACGACAGAAAAATAAAGGAGCTTTTAAAAAATTATGGGATTATCACCAATGATGCAGGAGTACGTAAAGAAAAAAGAAGAATATAAGGACTGTATTTTATTTTACCGTCTGGGCGATTTTTATGAAATGTTCTTCGACGACGCGCTTCTTGTGTCGAAGGAGCTGGAAATTACCCTTACCGGCAAGGATTGCGGCCTGGAGGAGAGGGCTCCCATGTGCGGCGTTCCCTATCACGCCGCGGAAACATATATTAAGCGGCTTATAGACAGAGGCCACAAGGTCGCCATATGCGATCAGGTGGAGGATCCGAAGCTGGCAAAGGGACTGGTGAAGCGGGAAGTGGTGCGAATCGTCACCCCGGGGACAACGCTGGACGCCGCCGCCCTGGACGAATCAAAAAACAATTATCTGATGTCCATTGTGACAGTGGGCGACCTTTTTGGCTGCGCCGTTGCTGATATTACCACAGGGGACTGTTTTCTCACAGAGGTTGATAAGCCCCAGAAGCTGCTGGATGAAATAAATAAATTTGTGCCTGCGGAAATCATATGCAGCGATTCCTTTTATATGTGCGGGATCGATGTGGAGGATTTGAAGGAACGGCTGAAAATATGCGTCTTTACGCTGGATTCCTGGTATTTTGACGACGAGCTGTGCAGGCGGGAGCTTTTGGAGCATTTTCAGGTAAGCTCTCTGGATGGACTTGGAATTAAGGACTATGACAGCGGCGTCATTGCCGCAGGAGCTCTTTTCCTGTATTTAAAGGAGACGCAGAGAACAGCCCTGTCCAATATGACCACTATCCGTCCCTATACAACGGATAAATTTATGCTCATTGACAGCTCCAGCCGGAGGAATCTGGAGCTTGTGGAAACTCTTCGGGAAAAGCAGAAGCGTGGCTCCCTTCTCTGGGTCCTGGATAAGACAAAAACCGCTATGGGGGCGAGAATGCTGCGCTCTATGGTGGAACAGCCCCTGATCGATAAAGAGGAGATAGAAAAACGCCTGGAAGCCCTGGAGGAGCTCAATGAAAACGCCATGCTCAGAGATGAGATCCGGGAGTATTTAAATCCTGTTTATGATCTGGAACGCCTGGTAAGCCGGATCAGCTACCAATCCGCGAATCCCAGAGATCTGGTGGCGTTCGCCTCCTCGCTGGAAATGCTGCCCTATATTAAACAGATACTGGGAGAATTCAAGGCTCCCGTTCTGAAAAATATAAATGAGGATATGGACGCGCTGGAGGAGCTGACGGAGCTTATTAAGAGCGCCATTGTGGAGGATCCGCCTCTGGCACAGAAAGACGGCGGCATCATCCGCGAGGGCTACAATGAGGATGTGGACAAATTTCGCCGTTCCCGAACGGACGGAAAGAAATGGCTCTCAGAGCTGGAAGCGAGAGAGCGGGAAAAAACAGGGATCAAAACACTCCGGATCAAATTTAACCGGGTATTCGGATATTCTCTGGAGGTGACAAATTCCTTCCGTGATCAGGTCCCGGACTATTATGTGCGAAAACAGACTCTGAGCAACGCGGAGCGCTACATCACGCAGGAATTAAAGGAGCTGGAGGATCTGATCCTGGGCGCTGAGGATAAGCTCTATGCACTGGAATACGAGCTTTTCTGCCAGGTGAGAGAACGGATCGCGGCCGAGGTGGTCCGCATTCAGCGGACCGCCAGGGCGGTGGCTTTTTTGGACGTATTCGCCTCTCTGGCGCTTGTTTCTCAGAGAAATAATTACGTGCGTCCGAGAATCAACCAGAATGGTGTAATCGATATTAAAAACGGACGGCACCCTGTTGTGGAGCAGATGATTGCAAATGATATGTTTATTGCAAATGATACATATCTGGATAATCAGAAAATGCGTATTTCCATAATCACAGGGCCGAATATGGCCGGAAAATCCACCTACATGCGCCAGAGCGCCCTTATTGTGCTTATGGCGCAGATCGGATGCTTTGTCCCTGCGGAGAAAGCGAATATCGGCATTGTTGACCGGATCTTTACCCGCGTCGGCGCATCCGATGATCTGGCCAGCGGACAGAGCACCTTTATGGTGGAGATGACGGAGGTCGCCAATATTTTAAGAAATGCTACATCAAAGAGCCTTCTGATCCTGGATGAGATCGGGCGGGGTACCAGCACCTTTGACGGACTGGCCATCGCCTGGGCAGTGATCGAGCATATCAGCAATACAAGGCTGTGCGGTGCAAAGACGCTTTTTGCCACCCATTATCATGAGCTCACGGAGCTGGAGGGTAAGATTTCCGGCGTGAATAACTACTGCATTGCGGTGAAGGAAAAGGGCGATGACATCGTATTTCTCAGAAAGATCGTAAAGGGCGGAGCTGATAAAAGCTATGGGATTCAGGTGGCAAAGCTGGCTGGAGTCCCTCAGTCTGTCATCGACCGCGCCAGAGAACTGGTAGATGAGCTCAGCGCGGCGGATATTACGGACGCGGTGAAGGATCTCGCTTCACCAAAAAGAAAGCATAAAACACAGTATGACCTTGTGGACATGACGCAGATGTCCCTGTTTGACACGGTACAGGATAACGACATTGTGGAGGAAATCCGGGGGCTCGACATGGAGGATATCACGCCCAGGGAAGCCATGAATATTTTATACAGTCTCCAAAATAAGATCAAAAACCGCTGGTAGGAGGAAGTCTTGAAAAAAATAGCTGTTTTAGACCAGAATACAATAGACAAGATCGCGGCCGGCGAAGTGGTGGAGCGGCCCTCCTCCGTGGTGAAGGAGCTGGTGGAGAATGCCATCGATGCAGGCGCAACTGCCGTGACTGTGGAAATTACGGACGGCGGGAAAAAGCTGATCCGCATTACGGATAATGGCTCCGGCATGGAGAGGGATCAGATTCCCCTGGCCTTTCTGCGTCATGCCACCAGCAAAATCGAAAAGGTGGAGGATCTGGAGGGCATTTCCTCTTTGGGTTTTCGCGGTGAGGCATTGTCCAGCATAGCGGCAGTGGCGCAGGTAGAGCTGATCACAAAGACTCCCTCCGGAATGACGGGAGCCCGCTATATTATAGAGGGCGGCAGAGAACACTCTCTGGAGGAGACCGGCGCTCCGGACGGAACAACCTTTCTGGTCCGGAATCTGTTTTACAATACGCCTGCAAGGAGTAAATTTTTAAAATCAGATATGACGGAGGGGAATTATATCACGGGCCTGATGGAGCAGCTCGCCCTGTCCCACCCGGAGATTTCCTTTAAATATATACAAAATAAACAGGTAAAGCTGCACACGTCCGGCAATTATAATGTAAAGGACGTCATCTATCATATTTATGGCAGAGATATCGCCAGAGCATTACTGGAAATTTCATATGAAAATAATTTCATGAAGATCTCAGGCTATGCAGGAAAGCCGGAAATTTCCCGGGGAAACCGGGCTTTTGAAAATTATTATATTAATGGCCGCTATGTGAAGAACAATATTATCACCAGGGCCATTGAGGACGCCTATAAGGGTTTTCTTATGCAGCATAAATTTCCCTTTATCTCCCTGCATATGGATATGGATGGAAAGGATCTGGACGTCAATGTCCATCCCGCAAAAAGAGAGGTGCGCTTTGCCCGGGAGGCCGAGGTCTACGACAGTGTGTTCAGCGCGGTGAAGCAGGCCCTCACCGGAAGAGAAATGATCCCCCAGGTGAGCGTGGGGAGCGATGAGAAAAATGAGGCGGATATCCTCAAGCCACGGATAAAGCCCTCCCAGATCCCGGAACCCTTTGAGACAAAGCGCCGGGAGATGGCGGAACAGAAATCCGGAACTGACGTAAGGTTTTCCAAAGCGCCGGCATTTACCAAAGAAGAGGAGGCGCTTTTTCGCGGAAGCCTGAAGGAGGATAAGGTGATGGAGGCTCCCTCCGGGATGCGGATAAAAGCCCCCGGCGGACAGATAGAAGTCTCTGACGAGCAGATGAAAGCATCTGACGAGCAGATGAAAGCCTCTGATAAGCAGACGAAAGTCTTTGACGAGCAGATGAAAGCCTCTGATGAGCAGATAAAAGCCTCTGATAATCAGATGAAGGGCTACGGGGAGCAGCTGGAGCTGTTTCAGGAGAAGCTTCTTTCACCGGAATCCCGCAGCCGCCACCGGCTCATAGGACAGATATTTGATACTTACTGGCTGGTACAGTTTGAGGATAAATTTTATATTATCGATCAGCACGCCGCTCATGAAAAGGTTTATTATGAGCGATTTGTAAAGCAGTTTCGTGAACGTGAGATCCGGTCCCAGTATATAAGTCCGCCCCTTATTGTTACTCTGAATTTACAGGAGGAGGAGCTGCTTCGCGCCAACCGGGACTATTTTCAGGAAGCCGGATTTGAGATCGAAAATTTCGGCGGAAGGGAATACGCCATCAGTGCGGTACCATCGGACCTATACGGCTTTCAGGAGGAAGAGCTGTTTTTAGAAATGCTGGATCATCTGGCAGGGGAAGGGGAACGGGACGCCTTTTCGCTTTTTGCCTCCCAGCTTGCTTCCATGGCCTGCAGGGCCGCTGTGAAGGGAAATCACCGAATGTCTCCCCAGGAGGCGGATAAGCTGATCGATGAGCTTCTAAAACTGGAAAATCCTTATCATTGTCCTCATGGAAGACCAACCATTATTTCTATGACAAAGACGGAGCTTGAAAAGAAATTTAAACGTATTGTGTAGGTATTTTTATGAAAAAACCTTTGATCGTGCTCACCGGGCCCACCGCCGTGGGAAAGACAAAGCTCTCCATAGAGCTGGCGCGCGCAGTGGACGGCGAGATCATTTCCGCAGATTCCATGCAGGTCTATCAATATATGGACATAGGCTCTGCAAAGATCAAAAGGTCTGAGATGCAGGGGGTTCCCCACTATCTGGTGGACGTGCTCTCACCCATGGAGGACTTTCATATTGTAAAATTTCAGAAGATGGCAAAGGAAGCCATGGAGGATATCTACTCCCGCGGAAAGCTTCCGGTCCTGGTGGGGGGCACCGGCTTTTACATTCAGGCCGTTACAAGGGACATTGATTTTACAGGGGCCGGGCAGGAGGATGAATACCGTCTCCGGCTGGAACGGCTGGCGCTTGAGCGGGGAAAGGAATATCTTCACAATATGCTTAAGGAGGCAGATCCGGTAAGCGCAGAGGAAATCCATGCAAATAATATAAAGCGTGTGATCCGGGCGCTGGAATTTTATCATCAGAACGGCTTTCCCATTTCCAGACATAACCGGGAACAGAAGGAGCAGAAAAGCCCTTACAATCTGGCTTATTTTGTCCTGAATGCCCCCAGGGAGCTCCTTTATGACCGCATTGAAAAAAGGGTCGATGAGATGATGGGGGAAGGCTTGCTGGATGAAGTAAAGCATTTAAAGGCCATGGGCTGTCACAGGGGTATGGTATCCATGCAGGG
This sequence comes from uncultured Blautia sp., assembly GCA_964528895.1. GTDB lineage: Bacteria > Bacillota > Clostridia > Lachnospirales > Lachnospiraceae > Blautia_A. Next base: position 51,666 of record CAZGTY010000011.1, read on the forward strand.
CCTGGGCTACAGGGAGCTGCTGGCATATCTGGACGGAGAATATTCTCTGGAAGAGGCCGTGAACGCCATAAAACAGGATACCCGGCATTTCGCGAAACGGCAGCTTACCTGGTTCCGGAGAGAGCCGGACGTTATTTGGATGGATAAAGATAAATTTCATTATGAGGATGCGCGGATTCTGGATTATATGCTGGAAATCTGCCGGAAGAGGCATATCCTTCCCGCCTCTTTGGTTATAAAGGATGGAGAGTCATGAAAGAATTATATGAGCAGTTAGGAATTTCTTCTTCTGTATTCCGGTTCGGAAGGCAGGTGGAGAAGGAGCTGGAGGAAAGATTCCGGGAATTCGACAGGGTCGCGGAATACAATCAGATAAAGGTACTGCTTGCCATGCAGAAAAACCGGGTCAGTGAGGAATGCTTTAACGGTTCCTCCGGCTACGGATATAATGATCATGGCCGTGATACATTGGAAAAGGTCTATGCGGACGCCTTTCATACGGAGGCATGTCTGGTGCGCCCACAGATCGCATGCGGGACCCACGCGCTGGCCATCGCCTTATTTGGCAATTTAAGGCCGGGTGATGAGCTGCTTTCTCCTGCCGGAAAGCCCTATGATACTCTGGAGGAGGTCATCGGTATCCGGCCGTCCAGGGGCTCTCTGGCAGAATACGGCGTGACTTACCGGCAGGTGGAGCTTCTTAAGGACGGGACCTTTGATTATGAAAATATTAAAAAGGCAGTCAATGAACGGACAAAGCTGGTGGCCATCCAGAGATCCAAAGGATATCAGACCCGTCCGTCCTTTTCCGTGAAGCAGATTGGAGAATTGATCTCATTTGTAAAAAGCATCAGGCCGGATGTGATCTGTATGGTGGATAACTGTTACGGTGAGTTTGTAGATACCGTGGAGCCCAGCGACGTGGGCGCGGACATAATGGTCGGCTCACTGATCAAAAATCCGGGAGGCGGCCTGGCGCCCATCGGAGGCTATATCGCGGGGAAAAAGGAGTGCGTGGAAAACGCGGCCTGCCGCATGACCTGCCCCGGGCTTGGCAGGGAGGTAGGGGCTTCTCTCGGGGTGAACAGGTCCTTTTATCAGGGCTTTTTCCTGGCTCCCATGGTTACGAAGGGCGCGCTCAAGGGCGCCGTTTTCGCGGCCAATATTTATGAACGGCTGGGCTTTTCCGTCGCGCCGGATTCTGCGGAACCAAGACAGGATATCATACAGGCGGTAACGCTCGGCTCTCCGGAGGGGCTGATCGCTTTTTGCAGGGGAATACAGGCTGCCGCGCCGGTGGACAGCTTTGTGACGCCGGAGCCATGGGATATGCCGGGGTATGACAGCCAGGTGATCATGGCGGCGGGAGCCTTCGTCCAGGGCTCCTCCATCGAGCTTTCCGCGGACGGCCCCATGAAACCTCCCTATACAGTTTTTTTTCAGGGAGGTCTTACCTGGGAGCACGCAAAGCTTGGGATACTGATGTCTTTGCAGAAGCTGTCGGATGCAGGGCTGGTAACCCTGCCGGAATGAGAAAGCAGGAAGCATATGGATAAGCGCAGGGTTTTGATCGTGGGGGCAGGGGCATCCGGGCTTATGGCCGCAGTCATGGCAGCCAGAGCGGGAGCGGCGGTAACCCTTCTGGAGCAGAATGAACGGCCCGGGAAAAAGGTATGCGCCACAGGCGGCGGAAGGTGTAATCTGACGAATCTTACTATGCCGCCGGATGCCTACAGAGGTACGCATCCGGAATTTGTGCGGAACGTATTCCGGCAGTTTTCCGTTGCGGATACGTTAAATTTTTTCAGGGAAACAGGGCTTGTCGTCACAGAGCGGGAGGGCTATGTTTATCCTGCAAATATGCAGGCAAAATGTGTGCCGGAGCTTTTGATGATGGAGGCTTCTCATCTTCGGGTAAAAATAAAAACCAGGGAAAAGGTGACAAAGGTCTGTTATGAGAAGGGCCTGTGGAAGGTTTTGACGGAAACCTGGCGCTATGAAGGTGATTCATTGATACTTGCCAATGGTTCTAAGGCATCCGCAATTTCAGGCTCGGACGGAAGCGGCTATGAGCTTGTTGCTTCATTGGGCCACCGGATCATAAAGCCCCTTCCGGCGTTGACAGGACTGCGCTGCAAGGGCGGTAAATTTGCCGCGTGGGCGGGGGTTCGGGTACAGGGAAGGGTCACGCTTTTTGTGGATGAGCATGTGGAAGCAACGGCCTGCGGCGAGCTTCAGCTTACGGATTATGGCGTGTCGGGCATTCCGGTGTTTCAGGTCAGCCGCTATGGGATCCGCAGTCTGGATGCGGGAAAAAAAGTCCGCTTATCACTGAATTTCCTTCCGGAATATGACAAAGCCGGCATGGAAGGATTATTAGAGCAGCGAAGAGCGGCCTGTCCATATAAAAATGAACGGGAGCTTTTGATCGGCCTGTTTCCGGAAAAGCTGATCCGCGTACTCACTTCCGGGGGACAGCTTGCCGGGCGAATTACTGATTATTCCCTGGAGGTAAAGGACGGCTTGACCTTTGATCAGGCACAGGTATGCTCCGGGGGCGTGGATACGGCGGAGATTGATGATAATACCCTTGAATCCAGGCTTTGGCCCGGACTGTATTTCGCGGGAGAGCTTATGGATATTGACGGAACCTGCGGGGGATATAATCTTCAGTGGGCGTGGTCCAGCGGGGCGGCGGCAGGGCGGCATGCGGCCTCCGGGACGGAAGGGAAGCCGAAATGATCAGGATCACTCAGATAAAATTGCCAATTGATCATAAAGAAAAGGACCTGACAGATAAGATCAGGTCTCTTTTGCGTATCAGAGATCAGGCCTTTACCTATAAGATCCGCAGGCAGTCTCTGGATGCGCGCCATAAAAATGAAAAAAAATTTGTTTATACGGTTGATGTGAAAATATCTTCTCAGGAAAAGATTCTGCAAAAGGTTCACAATAATAATATTATGTCAATTAACGAAAGAAAATATCAATTCCCGGAGCCCGGAGAGAAGGAATTGAAATATCCTCCCGTGGTGATCGGAAGCGGGCCTGCCGGAATTTTCTGCGCCTGGTATCTCGCCAGAGCCGGTTACCGCCCTGTGGTACTGGAGCGCGGCGAGGAGGCCGCAAAACGGAAGAACACAGTGGAACGTTTTTGGCGGGACGGGATTCTGGATCCGGATTCCAACGTGCAGTTCGGCGAGGGTGGAGCGGGAACCTTTTCGGACGGAAAGCTGAATACTCTGGTCAGGGATCCCTCCGGCCGGAATCAGGAGGTTCTGAAACGTTTTGTGGAAGCAGGCGCGGATGAGGCCATTCTTTTTCAGCAGAAGCCGCATTTGGGCACGGATGTGCTTATCGGAATTGTGGGAAATCTTCGCCATCAGATCGAAGCTATGGGAGGAAGCTTTCATTTTCTGTCTAAGGTTACGGATCTTCGGGTGGAAAAGGGCCGTCTCACCGGCCTTGAGATCAACGGCCATGAATGGATGGACGCGGATGTGTGCGTGCTGGCAGTGGGGCACAGCGCCAGAGATACCTTCCGGATGCTCTATGAAAAAGGGCTTCATATGGAACCCAAAGCCTTTGCAGTGGGTCTTCGGATGGAGCATCCCCAGCGTCTCATCAACGAGGCCCTGTACGGGGAACCGGAAAATAAGCTTCTGGGCGCGGCCAGCTATAAAGTTACCCATACCTGCGAAAATGGAAGAGGCGTGTATTCCTTCTGCATGTGTCCCGGCGGTTATGTGGTAAATGCTTCCTCGGAGGAAGGAATGCTGGCGGT
>CAZGTY010000012.1:0-4665 GCA_964528895.1 uncultured Blautia sp.
ATTTCCTCAATCTGCTTCTGCCGCCTGTCATGCGCCCTTTTGCGCTTGGCTATCTATAGATTCGCACTTTGTCGTCACCGCCTGATTGCACTTTATTATCACCTCCGCATTATCCCTTTTGCAGGATGACAGCATCGTCCGCAAAATATCATCCCTGGTTTTTGCATTTCCTGATATCTGGCAGATTAAAAAAGGCACGGGATTTCCCATTAGTCTGACCGAAAAAGAAAACGGTTTAGTTTATAAAAACAAGAAATTCCTGTGAAACGAGAACTAATTTATGTACAAAATAGACAAAATATATAATTATATATTATATAATATGTAGAATATTATAAAAATTGAGAGAAAACGGTTGCATTTCATTTGAAATAATGCTATTGTCCTTATAAAGAGAACGCAATCGATTTCTTGATTTGCGTTAGACTTTATTTTAAATAGGAGGAACGTATGGCAAGTAAAAAAACTTTAAAACAGATTCTTGATGAAAGTAAAAAGTGTTTTCTAGTACCCTGCGTATATGACTGCGCATCCAATCATGCAATGGAAATGTGCGGTTTCCCGGTAACTCTTTTGAGCGGTGGCGAAGTATCTATAAGCTTGAACGGAGTTATTGACTACGGCTTTACAAACCTGACGGATCTGGAGTGGGTAGTGAGTCGTGTGGCCAGCACAGGCTCGGTTCCGTTGATCGCTGATATTGAGGATGGATTTGGCGGACCTCTGGCTGTATACCGTGCAGCAAAGAGACTTTCCGCTGCAGGAGCTTCGGCTATTCAGCTGGAGGACTCCGCAGATATGGAGGAATCCACAAGCATCCTTCCACGAGACAAGTATCTGGCAAAAGTCCGCGCAGCGCTGAAAGCCTTAAAAGGTACCGATTGCCTGCTGATTGCCAGAAGCAATGCAGATCCCTTTGATCCGGAGCAGATGAAAGAAGGGTGTGCAAGACTTCAGGAAGCGATCAACATTGGAGCGGCCGAAGGTATGACTGTATTGGCAATGATGGTTCTCATTGTGGATTACGAGCATGCAAAGCAGATGTCCCAGCTTGTAAAGGGGCCGAAAATTTATGCGGACGTACGTGCTGATAATGGGGTACCAGCTGTGACTATGGAACAGTTGACGGAGCTGGGCTTTGTTATGTGCTCTACACATTTCACGCTGAAGGCGGCTATGGAGAGTATGCTTGAGCACGGAAAAGAGAATTTCAAAAATCAGTCCGTTGCCTATACATTTACGCACGCGTCCGGGACAGGACAGGTGGATTTCAGTGCGACGCCGTTATTTGCACCGCAGGACTACATGAAGTTGGAACAGTCCTTTACAGGAGACATCAAAGAATACACCATTGTGGGACATAAGGTAGATGATTATCCGAAAGGATTCAAGAGAATTGATATTGAAGACAGATTGTAATATTTTTGGGATGGTAATTTATGGGATGGACAGATTTTTTATTTAAAATGATTCAAATGGAAATGTCAAATTCCGTTTGCATAAAAAATGAATAAAATGAATGGAGGAAGAAACATGAAGAAATGGCAGAAACAATTAATCAGTGTATTGTCGGCGGCTATGGTATTTGCCATGGCAGGCAGTGCTGCGGCAGCGGAGACTGAAGCACCGGCTACGACCACAGGCGGAGAATTGGTACTTGGCTCTCAGAGCGATATCATTTTCACGCCCTCATGGATGCTCCGCGGCTACACAGACAGAGCCGTTTACTCTCTGGTTTACGAACCACTGGTAAAACTGGATGAGAACGGCGACTGGTATCCGTACCTTTTAGAGTCTTTGACACCGGATCCGGATAACCTTACCTGGACCTGCGTAGTTCGTGACGGCGTAGCATTCTCAGACGGCACGGCATTCGATGCAGATGCACTGCTGTGGAACTTTGAAAATTTCAAGGAAAATTCCAATACAAGCTCCACACATTTTGGCTCTGTTGAAAGTTTTGAGAAAACAGATGATAAGACAGTTGTGATTCATTTGACCAGCTGGAACAGCCAGATTCCATACTCTTTCCAGGATAACTGCGGATATATGTATTCTCCCACAGCTTATGAGGAAAACGGAGCGGAGTGGTGTGATCTTCATGCTGTAGGAACCGGCCCATATGTGGAAGAAGAGATGGTTCCGGGCGATCACAGAACATTTGTAAAGAACGAGAACTATTGGAACAAGGACGAACAGGATGCGGCTTATGATAAGGTTACCTGGAGAGTCTGCGGTGATGAGTCTACTGCTCAGGCAGCGCTTCTTTCCGGTGAGATTGATGGTTACTTCATGGCATCTTTTAGCATGATTGACACTATGCTTAACATGGACGGTTTTTATATGGCAAATAATTCAACACAATATATGATCCAGTTTCTAATCCCGCCGTCTGATATTGAAGGTTCAGGATGGGAAGATGAGAATGTCCGCAAAGCAGCTTATTATGCAATCGACTCTCAGGCGATTATTGATTCTACAACATACGGCTATGGTATTTATTCCAATCAGTATGCAGGCCCGGGTACATTATTTTATAATGATGAATTGGCGGGTTACGAGTACGATCTGGAAAAAGCAAAAGAGTGCATGGCACAATCCGCATATCCGGACGGATTTACGACAAAGTTGTATGCATCCAATGAAAACAGTGCACTGTATACTGCTATCGGAGTGGCTGTTCAGAGCCAGCTGGCAGAGATAGGAATCAATGTAGAGATCGAGCTTCTGGAGCCTGCAGTGTGGATTGAGACTTTCATGAATGCAGCAGATGGATTCATGGTTGGCGCTCATGGATTCGGTATAAATTTAGCGAACCAGATGCTGTCAAACTTCTCCCAGTCAGCAAAGGACGGCGTTGGTATGATGTGCTACTCCAAGATCCATCCAGACGATCTGGACGAAACGATCCGTGCAGCGGTAAGTGCTACTGATACGGATACTATGATTGAGAATATTAAAGCAGCAAACGCACTGATTAGCGATACCTATGCAATCGCTTATCCAATCTATTTACAACCGTCATATTATATTTTACTTTCTGATGGGATTGTGGATGGGGGCTGTTTTAATAACACCAGTCTTTCCTTCGACTACACACTGATCGCGCCTGCTGCAGAATAATTTGGCTTTATCAGAAACAACAAATAATTTGCTGTTTCCTAAAAAATGAATGTATGAATTATCTAAAAAAGGAACATAGGCTCCAATTTATACGGGTTGCTTATGTTCCTTTTAAAGACACTCCATTCTCGAGGAGGTATTATGAGTAAATCATATGGGAAATATATTATAAAAAGAATTCTTGTATCCCTTCTTGTTGTGTTTATAATATCTGTGTTTGTTTTCTCGCTTATGCATTTAATTCCAGGAGATCCGGTGAAGATCATGCTGGGCGGAGAATCGGATGAGGCCGTACTGCAGGCATATCGTGAAAAGCTGCATCTAACGGAGCCGCTGCCCGTACAGTACTGGCTTTGGCTGACCAGCGCCCTCAGAGGTGATTTCGGCACATCCTATGCTCTGAACGGACAGGATATCGGAACCCTGATGGCTCAGCGCTTTCCGGTAACCCTGTCTCTGGCGGTTCCCTGTATTCTGCTTTCAACGATTCTTGGAGTTTTGATCGGGGTGATCTGTGCTGTCAGAAGAGGCTCAGCTCTAGATCAGGTTTTGACCGTTTTGCTTACCGCGATGAACGGTGTACCGATTTTCTGGATAGGCATAGTGTTTATCTGGGTATTCGGATTGAAGCTGAGATGGTTTCCAGTCATGGGATATACAAGCCCGTCGCAGGATTTTATTGGATATCTGCGTTCTATTGCAATGCCTGTGACGATCATGTGCTTCGGACCTTTATCGGCTATTGCAAGACAGACGCGTACTAACATGCTTGAAGTGATTAATCAGGATTATATCCGTACGGCAAAGGCAAATGGTCTTGGCGATCGAAGCATCAAATACCGCCACGCATTGAAAAATGCGCTGATTCCTATTGTGACGATTGTAGGTATTCAGTTCCGGTGGGCAGTAGGCGGTTCTCTGTTTATAGAACAGATTTTTGCCATTAACGGAATTGGAAAAACCGTCATGCTTGCAATCACCAGCCGTGATTACACTATGATCCAAGCGTGTACATTTATCATTTCAGTGTTTGTTGTCGGCGTAAATCTGGTTCTGGATATTCTCTATGGATATCTGGATCCGAGAATCCGGCAGACCGGCGGAGAGGAGGGAAAATAGTATGAGTGGAAACAGCAACCTCTCCGGGAAAAATTCGCAGATGCAGATGTTTTTGCGGACTTTTTTCAGCAGAGGCATTATTGTAAAGATTTCTCTGGTAATTGCCATTGTTTTTGTAACGGTATCTCTGCTGGCGTCTCCGATTAACCGGATCCTGCTGCATCAGGATCCACTGGAAATTAATCTGCTGAATCAGTTTGCGAAGCCATCTGCGGAGCATCTGCTGGGAACGGATCTCTACGGGCGTGATATATTGGCCCGTATTGTAGCCGGTGCGCGGATGTCTCTGATCTGTTCCGTATTTTCGTGCCTTCTGGGGGCTGTCATTGGAGTGATTCTGGGTCTGATCGCGGGATATTTTGAAGGCGCTGTGAGTACTGTGATTATGCGATACGTGGACATTCAGATGTCCATCCCCGCGCT
>CAZGTY010000012.1:4765-16271 GCA_964528895.1 uncultured Blautia sp.
TTCCTGAGTATTGGTATTAAGGTGCCCACACCCTCCTGGGGGAATATGATTTCAGAGGGTTATGCGTATATTATTAAGGGCGAATTAATGCTGTCGTTTGCACCAGGTGTCTGCCTGATGCTTGTGGTGATCGCGTTCAACATCCTCGGCGATGCTCTGCGCGATTCGCTTGATCCGAGATTAAGGGGGAAGATCTGATGGAAAACAGACTGCTTGAAGTTAAGGATCTTTGTACATCCTTTTTTACTTACAATGGAGAAGTAAAAGCTGTAAATCATGTCAGTTATTATTTGGATGAACAGGAAATCATTGCGGTTGTCGGAGAGTCCGGATGTGGGAAATCAGTAACACAAATGTCTGTTATGCAGATCGTTCAGAGTCCTCCTGGAAAAATTATAGGAGGAGAGGTTCTCTATCGGGGAAAGGATCTGCTTAAGCTGACATCGGAGGAAATGCGTGCGGTCCGGGGAGCTGAGATTGCGATGATTTTTCAGGAACCTATGACAGCCTTAAATCCTGTCATCACTGTGGGAAAACAGTTGACGGAGGTTATCCGTGCACATTCTCACATGAATAAAAAAGAGGCATGGGCAAAGGCAGTAGAATCCCTGGCAGCAGTCGGTATACCGGATCCGGAAGCCCGGATGAAAAGTTATCCCTTTGAGATGTCGGGCGGAATGCGCCAGAGAGTCTGCATTGCGATTGCGGTAGCGTGTAACTCCAAAATTATCATCGCCGATGAGCCAACCACCGCTCTTGATGTGACTACGCAGGCGCAGGTGATGGAGCTTTTACAGGAGGCAGTGAAAAAATACAGGAAATCCGTGCTTGTAGTGACACATAATCTGGGGCTGGTAACCCGTTACGCCAGCAGAATTTATGTAATGTATGCCGGACAGGTGGTAGAATCAGGCACTACGGAAGTTTTAATGACAAATCCGAAGCATCCCTACACGGTAGGGCTTTTAAAGTCTGTGCCCAGCCTGGAGGATGAGAGAGGAAAGGCCCTTGTTCCCATCGACGGAGCGCCGCCAAATCTGGCGAATATGCCGGAGACATGTCCGTTTCTTCCGAGATGCAGATATGCCACGGAGGAGTGCCACAAAAAGAAGAAGCCGGAGCTTCGCCTGCTCGATGAAAAATCGCAGCATTACATAGCCTGCCATATTGAGCTGAAGGAGGGAGTAAGATGAATAAAGAAGAAAAAAAGAATACTCCTCTTATTGAAGTCAGGAACTTGAAAATGCACTTTAGATCAGGGCGTCAGGGGGTTGTAGTAAAGGCTGTTGATGGTGTAAGCTTTACTATCGAAAAAGGGCAGGTGTTTGGCCTGGTGGGCGAGTCTGGCTGCGGAAAAACAACTGTGGGGAAAAGTATCTTACAGATATACAGACCCACCGGAGGAGAAGTCCTCTATAAAGGCCAGAATATCGTACATATGCCTGCGAAGGAATTTAAAAAGTACAGAAGATCGCTTCAGATGATTTTTCAGGATCCCTATAGCTCCATTGATCCCAGACAATCTGTTTTTGGGATTCTGAAGGAAACAATTGAGGCAGGAGGAGCAAAGCTGAGTAAGGCGGAAATGAGAGACAGGGTAAATGAATATCTGGTTACTGTCGGTCTTCCGGTAGAGATGGGGGAACGTTATCCTCATGAGATGTCCGGCGGACAGAGACAGCGCCTGGGAATCGGGAGGGCTTTAGCGTGCGAACCAGAGCTGATCGTGTGTGATGAGCCCGTCTCTGCGCTGGATGTGTCCATTCAGGCTCAGATTATCAATCTGTTTCAGCGCATTCAGAAGGATATGGGTTATCTGTTTATTGCGCACGATCTGGCTGTCGTGAGGCATATTGCGGATACAGTGGGCGTCATGTATCTGGGGCATATGGTGGAGATGATGGATTCGGAGGGATTGTATGCCCACCCGATGCATCCGTATACTATTGCTCTGCTCTCAGCCATTCCCATCACGGATTACTACAAGGAAAAACAGAGAACCCGTATTATTCTTCAGGGTGAAGTGCCGAGCCCGCTTCATGCGCCGAAAGGGTGCCCGTTCCATCCAAGATGCAGGTTTGCCACTGAGGAATGCAGGCAAACGGCGCCGAAGCTGAGAGACATGGGCGGCAGGCACATGGTAGCATGCCACAATGTCGAGAAATTAGCAGATTAGTGAAAGAAAAGGGGAACGGTTATGTCAGCAAAAACAACGATTCGACAGTTACTGGAAAAAGAAGAGTTTATATGGGCTCCCTGTGTTTATGACTGCATTAGCGCAAGGTGTGCCGAGCTTGCGGGATACAATGCTTGTCTGATCAGCAGCTGTGAGCTGGAATTCAGTCTGAACGGTACCTTGGCAGGCGTGTTTAACTGGGAAGAGTTTATTGGGGCTGCTTACAGAATTGCTCATGCGGTGAATATTCCGGTGATCATGGACGGCGAGAACGGCGGAGGAACGCCGTCCCGTGTATACCGGAACGTAAAACGCCTGGCGGAGGCCGGCATTATGGCAATTTCCATCGAGGACAGTATTACCGGCGGCATTTCCGGCGGCTATCATTACGGCTCCAGCAGAGGCTTTATGCCCCGTGAATTGTTTGCGGCAAATATAAAAGCTGCCTGTGAGGCTGTCAAAGGAACAGACTGCATGATCATTGCCAGAAGCGACTGCAAGGGCGGCGGAGCTCCCCAAATCGGGGCCATCGGCCAGATTGGCGGTATGGGACTGGATGAGGCCATCGCCAGAGTGAAGCTTGGCGTGGAAGCCGGCGCTGAGATTACGATGATTCAGAATATCTGTCATGCAGACTGTGAGGAAGAATGCCTGAAGATCAAAGAGCAGGTTCCGGGCTATCGTTTTTATCCGGATGTTCATGCAACGGACGGCAAGCCGGACTGCACCTTTGAACAGATGCAGGAATGGGGTTTCCATCTTGTGTCTAACCATGTAGCTATGAAATCGGCATGTAACGGTATGCTGGATGCGATGAGAGAGAATTTCAGGGCGAAGAACAGTGTGTACAGCGAAATTCACGATGTGCCGGGAATCATTCCTCATGAGTTCCAGCCCTTTACTTTTGAAGAAGAAATTGCCCGGGATCAAATGTTTGTTCAGTACGAAAAGGACATTGCAGAAAAGCTGTATTCAAAATAATGTGTACAGAAAATGATGCGGGAAATTTCGGATCTTTCTGTAGAACTGGAAAACCTGGCGGGCTGTAAGAACTGTCAGGTTTTCAAAATATAATAAGGCCAGAAAGGAGAGGTTTCATGGGGAATAATTTGCTGAAGGGAAAAGTTGCGGTTGTAACCGGTTCCGGCCAGGGAGTCGGCCGGGCGCTGGCCATGGGGCTGGCGGCACACGGAGCGAAGGTGATCACCAACAACCGTCGGCCTGGCTCTACCGGCAGCGCCATGCTGACGCCGGAACAGTATGATCGGCTTTCTGAGGAAAAGAAGGCATGGTATGACGGTGTTCAGGCTGAATTAAACGGAGATGCGGAGACAACTGCAGAGGCAATACGCAGCCAGGGAGGAGAGGCAGCTGCGTGTTTTGCCGATATCGCGGTATTCGAGGATGCTAAAAGATTGATCAATACAGCAGTGGAGACCTACGGGCGCATCGATATTCTATGCAATGTAGCCGGGGCCTTTGGCGTATGTGAGATTGATCAGATCAGCGAAGAGCTGTGGGATAAGGTGAATCGCATTAAGCCGAAAGGGTATTTTCACACTATGCGCTTCGCCATTCCCTATATGAAAAGACAGCATTATGGGAGGATTATAAACTGTACCAGCCGGGCATTTATGGGAGATGTGATTAAGCACGCGGAGTACTGTGCGGCAAATGCGGGAGTTGTGGGGTTGACCAGAGGAGCGGCCATCGAGCTGCGGGAGTACGGGATTACCTGTAATGCTTTTGGCCCCTTTGCAAAGACCCGAGCTGCTTATGAGTTGGAGGCGCTGGCTTTGACAAAGGAAGATTCTCTGATGGCGGGTGACAGAACGGGAGTTCCGTCCTTTGACAGCACTCCGGAGCCCTCGAGGGTGGTTCCGTTTCTTCTGTATTTGGCTTCGGATTACGCTGCAAACGTTAGCGGAAGCGTATTTACGGTTTCCGGAAATACAGTGCAGCTTCACCAGGATCCAGTTGTCTGCCGTATGCTGGAGAAAGCAGGGGATGATCCCTGGACAGTGGAGGAAATTATTAAGAGTGCGCCCCGTGCGCTGCTGAAAAATTATCGCAGTATTGCGGATATGGATTTATAAAAGCACAAATTTAAATTTAAAAGTAAAATTAACAAACAAAAGTTGTTAATACAAAAACTGTCAGTCAATAAAAAGCCCTGTTTTTCTTCATTATAAAGGATATGTGTGACATAATATAGATAGGTAAAAAGGATGAGAAATGGAGGCAGAAAAGATGTATGAGTTCAAACCGGTTACAAAGAGAATTGAAAAAATGCACAGATTGATCCGGGACAGGGTAATTCAGACCGATGCGGAACGTGCTATGATCACGACGGCGTTTGTTCGTGAACATGAGCACATGGCGCCATTTATACGCCGCCCAATGTTGCTGAAAGCCATCTGTGAGCAGATGACGATACGGGTGGAGGAATTTGAGGTGATTGTGGGAAATACCTCCAAAAATTTCTGCGGTGCGGGCATCCAGCCTGACTGGACAGGCGTGGGTTGGATACCGGATGCGATCCAGTCGGGGAAGTGGACACTTCGCGAGGATGGTCTGTACCATAATCCGGATGAGGAGGGGCTTCCCATGTCCATGGCTCCAGAGGACTACGAGGCGCTTCTTTCGGTGAAAGATTTCTGGAAAGGCCGTACCTATAACGATGTGGCTGTAACCTGGACACCGGCAGGGTACGAGGAGCTTTGTCGTATGAATGTATCGGCAACCAGGAAGAATATGCCCCTTTTGACAATTCCATCCGGACATCTGACAGCAGGATTTAAAAAAATCATCGAAAAGGGATACGGCACTATTCGGAAAGAGGCACAAGACTGGTTGGATAACCATGTCAACAACCTGATGGGTGAGGATGCGGAAAAGGCAATGTTTTATTCGTCTGCGGTTATCGCCTGTGACGCGGCATCGATCTATGTTCGCCGTTACGGAGAAAAATGTCTGGAGATGGCAGGAGAGTGCCCGGCTCAGGAGCGGAAGATTGAGCTGAAAAGGATGGGCGAGGGCCTTCTCTGGATCAGTGAGAATCCTTGCAGAACCTTTTGGGAAGCGTGTCAGCAGGCGATTCTGTACCAGCACCTTCTGAAAATGTCAAATCTGGGAGACGCGGGCTCCTTTGGCCGCTTTGATCAGTACACCTGGCCATATCTGAAAAAGGAGCTGGCGGAGGGAAGTCTGACCCAGGAGCAGGCGCAGGAGATTACCGACGCCTTTTTCCTGAAAATTAATTCCATGTATACCGGTGGTGATCCGAAGATTGTGCAGATTACTGGGATCGGAAATACATATCTTCATACGACGCTGGGCGGAGTTGACCCAAAGACAGGGGAGGACGCTTCCAATCCGGTTACCTTTATGGCGCTGGAGAGCGTGGGAAGGCTGGGGCTGCATGACCCAACCATCTCTCTGAGAATCAATAAAGACACGCCGGAGAAGCTCTGGGAGCTGGCGATTGAGACATCCCGCCGGGTGGGCGGCCTGCCGTTGTTCCAGAACGATGAAGTGATCATTCCGGGGATCATGAAGGAAATGGGCTTCACGCTGGAGGATGCCAGAGACTATGCCATTATCGGATGCCAGGAGATCACTGGCTCCGGCAATGACTATTCTGCTGCGAACGGAGTCGTTCCGCCCCATGCTACGATTCACTACAGCGTGGTTCTGGATACGGCCCTCAACAACGGTATAAATCCCATGAACGGGGAACAGTGTTCCATTCACACAGGTTATTTGTACGAAATGAATTCCTTTGAAGAGGTGCGGGATGCCTGGGCGAAGCTGGCGGAATATTTCCTGCGAGCGCAGGTATCCTTAAATAACTGTATGGAATATTTCGTGAAATATCTGACGCCCCATGCAATTCTTTCTATTTCTATAGACGGATGCATGGAGTCCGGAAAGGACTGTACGGCGGGGGGAGCAAAATATAATTCCTATGGAGGAACAGCCACCGGACTGGCAACTGTGGCGGATTCCCTGACTGCGATCAAGTATATGTGTTTTGACAAAAAGCTGTGTACCACAAGAGAGTTTTATGATGCGGTGATGGCGGACTGGAAGGGCTATGAGCCGCTTCGGCAGCAGATCATCAACGAGGCGCCGCATTTTGGCAACAGCGATCCCTATGCGGATGAGCAGATGGAGTGGGTTCTGAACGCCTATGCGGACATGTGCAGCAGATGCTATTCGAAACGGTCGAAGATTTTTAAGGCCGGTTTGTATGGCGCTGCGGATCATGTGCATCAGGGCTATACCACGTGGGCGACGCCGGACGGACGGTTTACCGGTACGCCTATTGCTGACGCCGCGAGCCCGGTGCAGGGCCGTGATACCAGCGGTCCGACGGCGGTATTTTCCTCTTCCCTCTGCTATGATCATTCCAGATTTATGGACGGTGTGTGCCTGAATATCCGCATACATCCCTCGGCTCTGAGCAATGAAGAGGGAATCGTCAAGCTCCGGGATATGGTAAAAACCTATATGGCGAACGGCGGTGCAGAAGTGCAGTTTAATGTGGTATCAACGGAGACTATGAAAAAGGCACAGGAAACCCCGGATGAATACCGAAATCTGGTGGTG
The DNA here is from genome assembly GCA_964528895.1 of uncultured Blautia sp. Taxonomy (GTDB): domain Bacteria; phylum Bacillota; class Clostridia; order Lachnospirales; family Lachnospiraceae; genus Blautia_A. The sequence goes on from CAZGTY010000012.1 coordinate 11,553, forward strand.
CGGATCGCAGGCTATTCCGCTTATTTCGTGGAGCTGTCGAAGGATTGCCAGGATGATTTGATTATGCGAAATGAAAATATGATTTAAATATATTGTAAACAACTGATATATTTGATTTTTTCTATAAGTTATCTGCCGGTAGGGAGGTGTTGATTTGTTTGAAAATAAACCGGTATCAGAGCGAATGCAGCGGATGCACCGGACGATACGCGACCGGGTAATTCAGAATGATGCGGAGCGCGCTTTGATCATCACAGATGTATTTCAGAATAATAAAAATCTGGTTCCTATGCTGCGCCAGGCGCTGGTTTTGAAGGCGATATGCGAGCGGATGACTATCCGCGTAGAAGATTTTGAAATGCTGGTGGGAAACAGCGCCAGGAATTTCTGCGGAGCCGGTATAGAGCCGGACTGGGTAGGAATCGGCTGGATTCCGGATGCCATTACTTCCGGAAAATGGACTCTTTGGGAGGATGGCCTTTATCATAATCCGGTGGGGGAGGAGCTGCGGCTTTCCATGGCGCCGGAGGATTATGAGGCTCTGCTCTCCATCCGTGATTTTTGGGAGGGTCGTACATATGACGATCTGATTCAGCCGTGGACGCCGCCGGGATATGAGGAGCTGGCCAGAATCGAGTGCACGCCGGCAAGGACGGGAGAGCCTTTTTTCCGCACAGCGTCCGGGCATCTGACGCCCGGATTTCCGAAAATCATCAAAAGAGGCTACGCAGACATCCGAAGAGAGGCACAGGACTGGCTGGATGCCCATGTAAACAACCTGATGGGTGAGGACGCGGAGAAGGTGCTGTTCTATACAGCCATTGTGATGTGCTGTGATGCCGCGTCCATCTATGCGAAAAGATACAGTGAAAAGTGTCTGGAAAAGGCGCTGGAATGCGCGGAGCCAAAGAGGCGGTTCGAGCTTGAAAGCATGGCGGACAGTCTGAAATGGATTGCGGAAAATCCATGCCGGACCTTCCGGGAGGCGTGCCAGCAGGCGCTTCTGTACCAATATCTGTTGAAGATGTCCCATCTGAGCGACAGCGGCTCTTATGGCCGCTTCGACCAGTACACCTGGCCGTATCTGAAAAAGGATCTGGAAGAAGGACGCCTGACGATGGAGGAAGCACAGGAGATCGTGGATTGCTTTTTTCTCAAGGTGAATTCCAGCTACACAGGAAGCGATCCTTATTTTGCGCAGATTATTGGCATCGGGAACACCTATCTTCACACCACAATCGGAGGTGTGAAGCCGGAGACAGGGGAGGATGCATCCAATCCCGTGACCTATATGGTATTGGAGAGTGTTGGACGCATGAAGCTTCATGACCCCACCATTTCCCTTCGAGTTCACAGGGGGACGCCGGAGGATCTGTGGCTGACCGCAATCGAGACATCAAAGCTGGTGGGCGGCCTGCCGCTGTTTCAGAATGATGATGTGATCATTCCTGGAATTATACGAGAGATGGGCTTTACCCTGGAGGATGCCAGGGATTACGCCATCATCGGATGCCAGGAAATCACAGGCTCCGGAAATAATTACTCCTGCGCAAACGGGACCTGCCCGCCTCATTCCACTGTACACTACAGCACTCTGCTGGATATGGCCATCAATGACGGGAAAAACCCCATGAATGGAGAACAGGGATCAGTTCATACCGGTTTTCTATATGAGATGGAGGATTTTGAACAGGTGAAGGAGGCCTGGAAGACTATGGCCGCATATTACCTGAAGGCTCAGGTCTCCATGAATAATTACGTGGAATATTTTATCAAATACCATACGCCTTATCCCATTCTTTCTCTCTCGCTGGACGGGTGTATGGAGAGCGGAAAAGATTGCACATCAGGTGGGGCGAAATATAATTCCTATGGAGGAACGGCGACGGGTCTTGCCACAGTAGCGGATTCATTGACTGTCATCAAATACATGTGCTTTGACAAAAAGCTATGTACGACCAGAGAGCTGTACGATGCGGTGATGGCAGACTGGAAGGGCTATGAACCTCTTCGGCAGCAGATCATTAACGAGGTTCCACATTTTGGAAACAATGATCCTTATGCAGATGAGCAGATGCGTTGGGTAACCGGCACCTATCATGCGCTCTGTCAGGAGTGCAGATCTACGCGAAGCGGCATATATAAGGCTGGCCTATACGGAGCCGCGGATCATGTGGGACAGGGCTATACCACCTGGGCAACCCCGGACGGCAGGTTTGCAGGCAAGCCCATCGCTGATGCTGCCAGCCCGGTACAGGGGTATGATACTAATGGACCTACTGCAGTGTTCACGTCCTCCCTTTGCTATGATCATTCTCTTTTTATGGACGGCGTATGCCTTAATATACGGGTTCATCCCTCTGCTCTCAGCAATGAAGAGGGTTTGCGCAAGCTGTGCGATATGGTAAGGACCTACATGGAGAATGGAGGAGCGGAGGTGCAGTTCAATATTGTTTCTACGGAAACCATGCGCGAAGCCCAGAAAAAACCGGAGGAATACCGGGATCTGGTGGTGAGGATTGCCGGATATTCTGCGTATTTTGTGGAGCTTTCCAGGGACTGTCAGGATGATTTGATCACCCGGAATGAAAATATGATTTAGGATGTGAGGAAAACGTCATGTATGATCGGTTATTTTCAAGGATGAATATAGGAACGATGATTGTTCCAAACCGCATGGTGATGACCGCCATGGGAAACCATCTGGCGAATCCGGATGGAACAGTGTCCGAGGCAGATATGGCATTTTACGGAGCGAGGGCAAAGGGCGGCGTGGGGTTGATCATTACAGAGTGCGCCTGTGTGGATTTTTCCACAGGGAAGGGAAACTTAATGCAGCTGGCTGTGGATGATGATAAATACATAGAGGGTTTAAAGCGGCTGGCGGATGAGGTTCATCAGTACGGGGCGAAAATCGCTGTGCAGATTTACCATCCTGGAAGACAGGGCATCGCTGCTGTGAATCAGGTGGAAAGCATGAAGTCAGCCAGCCAAACGGAGTGTCAGTGCGTACATCAGCCTACACATGAAATGGATATGAATGAGATTCGGGATATGATCAGACGCTTTGCGAAGGGTGCGGGAAGGATTAAAAAAGCAGGCATCGACGCAGTGGAGCTCCATGGTGCGCACGGGTATCTGATCGGCCAGTTCCTGAGTCCCTATACAAATAAGAGAACAGATTGCTATGGCGGTTCCTTTGAGAACCGGATGCGCTTTCTGGATGAGATCATTGATGCGGTCCGCGCGGAATGCGGGAAGGATTATCCGATTCTTGTGCGTTATTCTGTGGATGAGCATATGGAGTATGCCGGTCGGCCCGAAGATGGAATTCATCTGGAGGAAGGCATTGAGATCGCCAGACATCTGGAAGCGAAGGGCGTGGATGCGCTGGATGTGAGCGCCGGTATTTATGAGACAATGAACACGGCCTGGGAGCCGGTGGGTTTTGCTCAGGGCTGGAAGGCGGAAGGCCCGGAAAAGGTGAAAGCGGCAGTGGGCATTCCGGTGATCGGTGTGGCGGTGATCCGCGAGCCGGCCTTTGCAGAAAAGCTTCTGGAGGAGGGAAAATTGGATTTTGTCGGCTCGGCCAGAACCTTCCTTGCGGATGCGGAGTGGCCTGATAAGGCCCGTGAAGGAAGGGAAAAGGAAATCCGGAAATGTATTTCCTGTCTCTACTGTATGGAAACGCTCATGGCGGCGGATATGAGCCCGGTTCCCATGGGATGTGCCATCAATTTTGAGGGATGCCGGGAGGCAAAATATTCAGAAGACAGGCTGAAAAGGAACGGCGCTGGAAGAACCGTGGCAGTCATCGGTGCTGGACCGGCCGGAATGGAAGCTGCCAGGATACTGGCAATACGGGGGTTCCGGACGGTGGTATTTGAAAAGCAGAGCCGTGTCGGCGGTCAGATCCTTCTGGCGGAAAAACCACCGAAAAAGGAAAAGACAGGATGGCTGACCGAATACCTGGAAAACCAAATGGCGCTTTATCATGTGGAACTGAAGCTTGGACAGGCAGTGGGTATCGATGATGTAAAAGCGCTGAATCCATACGCGGTGTTCATTGCCCAGGGCTCTGTGCCGGTGATGCCGAAATCCATATCGGGACTGGATGGCGAAAACATTCACACGCCGGTGGAAATCCTGGATGGCTCCGTTTGTCTGAAGGGCAAAAATATTGCGGTAATTGGTTCCGGAATGACGGGAATCGAGACAGCAGAACTTCTGAAAGAGCAGGGGAACCGGGTTTCCGTATTTGAGATGGCGGATGAGATCGGCCCTGGAGTTTTCTTCCAGAATCTGCTAGATGTGATGAGCCGGCTGGATACCGGGGATACGGCATTTTATCCGGGGCACCGTTTGGTGGGTATTCGGAATAATACGGCGATATTTGAACAAACAGGCAGCGGGGAACAGGATGAGTTTGCGTTTGACGAGTTTGTGGTTTCGCTTGGAACCCGGCCGAATACGGAGCTTACCGTGGAACTGGAGGCTGCTTTTGATAAAGTGATTTATTTGGGGGATGCAAAAAAGGCAGGCAGAATCGAGCAGGCGATTCGTACAGGATACCTCGCGGCTGCCACCCTTGAATAGGAAGTGTATACTGAAAAAGTGTTATTTAGATCGTAACAGGGCGCAAGGATATGCTTCTGATAGAAAGAGAGGAAAAGGAATGTTAAAAGAAGGTATTTATCTTCAGCTTGCACCGGTTCTGTT
>CAZGTY010000012.1:16371-36273 GCA_964528895.1 uncultured Blautia sp.
GAGGAAAAGGAATGTTAAAAGAAGGTATTTATCTTCAGCTTGCACCGGTTCTGTTTGGAAAGGGCACCGTGGAGCAGGCAGGGGAAAAGGTAAAGGCTCTTGAAGTGAAAAAAGCCATGCTTGTAAGTGATGCCGGTGTTGCGGCAGCAGGGATCACAGAGAGAGTGGAGGCGATTCTTTTAAAAGCAGGTGTTAAAGTGGTTGTATGGGCACAGGCGGGGACAGACTGTCCGGATACAACAGTGCTGGCAGCAGCGGAAATCGCCCGCTGGGAGAATATCGACGGCGTGGTGGGTGTCGGAGGTGGAAGCGTTCTGGATACGGCCAAGGCAATTGCCGCTGTTGTGGCGAATGATGATCAGGTGCTCGATGAGATTCCCCTGTATCTGTCCGGACAGAAGAGGTATGCGAAGCATCCGCTTCCGGTTATCGAGATTCCCACAACATCAGGAACCGGTTCGGAGAGTACCTTTGTCTCCGTAGTTACATCCTCAAAACTGGATTGCAAGATCGGGCTTCCGGTGCATCCGGACTACGGAATCGTGGATTCGGAACTGACACGGTCGGTTCCACAGGATATCACGGCGTTTACCGGTATGGATGCGCTGGCACATGCCATGGAAGCTCTCACGGAGGCGAAAGCCATAGCGCATTCTGATCTTCTGGCTTATGAAGCGATTCGAATTATTCACAAATATCTTCCTCGGGCTGTAAAAGACGGGCAGGATGAGGAAGCCAGAGATTATATGGCTTATGCGAGCAATCTGGCAGGGATTTCCTTTAATGAGTCCGGGACACACATCGGCCATTCTGCGGCTCATGCCATCGGGCATGCTTATCACATCCCCCATGGCATCTGCTGTTCCAATATGACGCCTCCAGTTATGCGCTTTACGGCAAAGACCTATCCAGAAAAAATAAAAAGGGTCGGCATGATTTTCGGAGCGAAATACAGCTCTGATGAGCCGGAGGCCATCGGAGAGGCGGCAGCTGATGCAGTCCGCAGCTTTACCGCAGCGCTGGGAGTAAAGACCTTCCGTGAACTGGGGCTCACAGAAGAAAAGCTGACCTGCCTCAAGGGAATTATTGACGGGGACGGCCTCTGTCATGCCTACGGAGGAACGGTCACGGAGCCGGATATTGAGGAAATGCTGAAAACTGCCTACAGGGACGGAGAGTAAGTTTCTCTAGTTTTGGGGTACTGTCGGCGGCCGGAAAATGGCCTGGATGTTTCTGGCAATGCGCCGGATCAGGGCAGTGTTATCGGGGGTTGTATAGCAGCAGATCATATCGGAGCAGGCGTCTGCAAAGGGCAAGTCCAGAAAGAGAAAACGGGATGTATCGGAAAGTCCCTCAAGCTCATCTGTCAGATATGCGAAGCCCCGGTGCATTTTCAGATATACGAGGAGAGTGGTCATATCCGGGAGATGCATATAGTCCTTTCTGGGAAGCTGTTGTCTCCACAGGGGCATATTTTTGACAGATATTTCCGAGCTGTACTGGCTGGGCTGCTCATTTGTCAAAAGCGTCAGTCCGGAAAGCTGATCAAACGTAAGCCCCTGTGCTGCCAGGGGATGATCCGCTGCGAGAACTGCCCTGAAGGGATAGCGGCGGAGAACAACGGTCTGGATCGCATTCCAGGATTTCCAGGTATAGGAGGTAGTGACGATCAGATCCAACTTGTTGTCCATCAGCTGATTGCGCAGATCTCCGAGGCCGAGAAGCTGAAAGTCGAAATAGATATCCGGCCATTTGGCTGTGAGCGTCTGCATAATGGGCAGGATGATGTTCTGCTGGGAAAAGGATTCATAGATGCCGATTTTTATTGTGGAGCGATCTGTTTTCCCGATCTTCTGCGCGGCAGTGATGCACAGAGATATATCATCGTTGATTCTGCTGAACTGATCGCGAAGATAAATGCCGGCTTCCGTGAGCTGGACGGAGCGGGTGGTACGCACAAAAAGCTTTACCCCAAGCTCCTCCTCAAGGCTGGAGATATGCCAGGTCATAGCCTGCTGGGAAATAAAACAGTGCTTTGCCGCCTCTGTAAAATTAAGATATCTTGCGGCGGAGAGGAAATATCCGATGCGTTTGTATAACATAAAGAGTGCCCCCAATCATGAAAGAGTCTTTTGGGTTTATTATAAAGAAAACCTATAGAATTAACAATAGAAAATTGTTAATAATATTCCAGAATATTAGTGGATAAACTGGATAAAGGAAATAAAAGATGATAAGTGTCAAAATAGAAGTGCGCAGAAATAAAAAATGCAGAAATAGTTGGGCAGGTGATAAGAAATTATGTCAGAAAAAGCCATAATCGGCCATATCTATGATATTCAGGGGTATTCTGTTCACGATGGCCCGGGAATCCGGACGACCGTGTACACCAAGGGATGTCCGCTTCGCTGTCTGTGGTGTCACAGTCCGGAATCCCAGACCTTTGGGGACGAGATTTCCTACATGCCCATGCGGTGCGTGGGAATAGAAAAATGCGGACTTTGTCTGCGGGCCTGCAGGAAGAAGGCAATTCAGACATTAGAGCCGGAGGAGTCACTGCAGAATCCGGGAGAAATGATAACAAAGGTGTGCATCGACAGGGATAAGTGCGATAACTGTCTGGAATGTGCAAACGCATGTCCGGCGCAGGCGCTCATGTCCAGCGGCTATGATATTACTGTGGAGGATGCTTTGCGGCGGGTGTTACAGGACAGAGCGTTTTTCGGGAAGGACGGTGGAATCACTATATCCGGAGGGGAACCGATGGCGCAGTTTGATTTTACCTATGAGCTGGCCCGACGCAGCAAGGAAGAGGGAATATCCGTTTGCATTGATACCACGGGTTACTGTCCTGGGGAGCTGTTCGACCGAATCATCCCGGTTACGGATCTCTTTCTCTATGATCTCAAGGAGATGGATTCCCGAAAAAATGAGCGCTTTACCGGCGTGAAAAATGAAGGGATTCTGGAAAATGCCCGCCGGATAGCCGCGGGAGGAGGGAAAATGCAGATCCGGATACCGACAGTTCCGAAGCTGAATGCGGATATGGACAATATAAGGCGGACTGCAGAATTCTGTAAGGAGCTGGGAGATGCGGTGACTATGGTTCAGGTGCTTCCCTATCACAGGATGGGAATCCCGAAGTACCAGAGACTGGATCGAAAGTATCCGATTACAAATATAGAACCGCCTACAGATGAATTTATGAAGGAGCGGCTGGAAATCTTCCGGGAGCTTGGCCTGCCGGTGCAGCTGCATTAGTAAATAATTCATGTTTTATGGAACAGTGAAGGGCTGGGTGCTCTGCGCAGGCGCGCAAGAGCCGTATGACAAGGAGGTTATTATGAAGAAAATGGTTTCTTTATTTGCCAGAAGAAGCGAGCTGTATACGATGCTGAATGACCGGGCGAAGGAGTATGCGGCCGGGAAAGGAATTGATTTTGAGTGGGTTCCTATGGAACCCTATACTGTGAAAGCCTGCGTGGCTGCCCTGAAGGACGCGGACTGCGGTCTGATCGATGTAGAGCGGTATGATAAGGAGATATTTTCACGAATCTGTGAGAGAAATAAGTTACTGATTCGCTTCGGGGTGGGTTATGATGCTGTAAATCTTGCGGATGCTTCGGAATATGGTATTAAGGTGGCGCGCACACAGGGCGCAAACGCCGCGGCAGTAGCTGAATACGCGCTGTTGCTGATCATGACGCTCCGAAGAAAGCTAATGGCAGGCATTCACGGTGTTCAGACGGGAAACTGGGCGAAGGAAATCGGGAATGAAACCATTGGCGCTACCGTTGGAATTCTCGGATTCGGGGCAGTGGGAAAGACCTTCGCCAGATTATTGAAGGGATTTGGATGCCGGATCCTGGCATACGATACCTATCAGGACAAGGCGGCTGCAGCAGAGCTGGGGGTGGAATTTACAGATGCGGATACGATATTTCGGGAGTGTGATTCGATCACTGTCCATCTGGCATTAAATGCGGATACGAGGGGCTTTGTGAATGCGGAACGTCTGGCCCTGATGAAAGAGGACGCTGTGATTGTTAATACCTCCCGGGGACCTGTGATGGATGACGCGGCCCTCATCGCGGCCCTGAAGGAGCACCGGATCGGCGGTGCCGGGCTGGATGTTTTTGCAGAGGAACCTCTTCCGCTGGATTCCCAGTACCTGACGCTGGACAATGTAATTTATTCTCCTCATGTGGCAAGCCAGACGGTCCAATCCCTGTGGAATATTTATAGAACGGCCATAGATATAGCAGACGGCTTTTTCACAGGAAAGGAATCGGAGCTGATAAAAAGGTGCTGGCTGAACTGAGACATATTTCAATGATGACTTGGAAGAAAGGAGTTTATCTATGTATGAATTTAAACCATTAACAGAACGGGTGCAAAGGCTCAGGGAGCGCTACAGAACCACAGAAGTTATTCTGGATTCCGAGCATGCCAGACTGGTAACAGAGGCATACCAGAAATATTCTCATGAGTGTGCGATTCTGAAGCGGGCAAAGATGCTGTACTATGTGTGTGAAAATCGTACGCTTCGGGTAGAGGACGATGAACTGATCGTGGGAAATATGGGGTTGAATTATCGGGGTACCAGTATCAATCCAGACTACGGTATGGAGTGGCTGATCGATGAGCTGGACACCGGTGAATTTGATAAGCGGGGAGTTCAGCTGGAGCATATGGAGCTATCTTGGGAGGACCGGGAGATTTTTCGCAAAATGGCTCCTTTCTGGAAGGAAAACAGCGCATCCGCCTTTATCGACCGGGCGTTCCCTCCGGGATTTGAGACTGCGCTGGACGCGGGGGTTTTGTCACACAGAATCAAAGGAAATGCGGATATGCCCACCGGACATTTCTCTGCGAATTACAAAAAGATTCTGTCGAAGGGCCTGAACGCCATCAAGCAGGAGGCGCAGGAAAAGCTGGATTCCATGTATGGAAATATCGGTGCGGATGACCCGGAAAAATATCTGTTTTATGAAGCTATGGTGATTGTATGTGACGCTATGGTTCTGCTGTCGCGACGCTACGGCGCGCTCTGTGCGGAGAAAGCTGAACAGGCGGAGGGCAAGCGGAAGGAAGAGCTTTTGTCTATGTCGGATACTCTGAACCGGATCATGGCGGAGCCCTGCCAGAGTTTTCAGGACGCGGTTCAGGCTACTTTCCTGTATCAATTGGTGCTGGCCTTGGACGGAAATCTGCACGGTCTGACCTTTGGCCGTTTTGACCAGTATGCATACCCCTATCTGGAAAAGGATCTTTCGGAAAACCGCATCACGGAGGAATACGCGCAGGAGCTTGTAGACTGTTTCTTTATCAAAATATGCGATATGTTTAAAGGCCGGTCCCATTTTGTTTCTCAGGGAGCGGGCGGTTATACCTCCGGGCAGCAGATGAGCCTGGGCGGTGTGGATCGTGATGGCAATGATGCCACCAATCGCCTGTCTTATATGCTTCTTGAGGCAAGCGCCCGCCTGATTCTGCATTCTCCACCGCTTTCTCTGCGCATTCACAAAAATACGCCGAGAAAGCTGTGGGAATGCGCGACGGAATGTACAAAGCGTGTGGGAGGTATTCCCACCTTTCAAAATGATGATGTGATCATTCCCATGATGGTGGAGGAGGGGTATTCTCTGGAGGACGCGAGGAATTACTGCATCGTGGGCTGCGTGGAGCCATCCGGTTCCGGAAATGATTTTCCGGCTTGCGGAGGGCCTCATGCAAAGTCATATTTGAATATGACCAACTGTCTGATCGTTGCTTTGAATGATGGAGTAAATCCCTTAAATGGAAAACAAAGCGGACTTCATACCGGCAAGCTGTCTGAAATGACCAGCTTTGATCAGGTGCTGGAGGCGTATAAAAAGCAGAATGACTATTTCGTGCAATGGCATATTTCATTGAATAATATGGCGGAGTATTTTACCCAGAGGCTGTTGCCTTTGCCGGCATTATCGGTGACGCTGGACGGATGTATGGAATCCGGGAAGGATGCCACAGCGGGAGGCGCGAAATACAATGGATGCGGCAGCGCGGTCATCGGCTGCGGGACAGTAGCGAACAGTCTAGCTGCGATCAGGTGGGCCGTTTTTGATAAAAAAATTTGCACTGCACAGGAATTCTATGATGCGTGGATGGCAAACTGGGAAGGCCATGAGGAGCTCCGCCAGCGAATTATTACTCAGGCGCCCCACTACGGAAACGGCAGTGAGGAGACCGATAAGCTGGCTTCCTGGGCAATGGATATTTATGCTCAGAAATATAATGGGGGCTCTTTTATCAGAGGAAAGCTGAAGGCCGGACTGTTTTCTGTATCCGGGCACATCCCCATGGGAAAAAGTACCTTTGCTTCGCCGGACGGTCGTTTGACGGGACAGCCGGTTTCCGATGGGATATCTCCATCACAGGGTACTGATAAGAAAGGGCCGACTGCAATTTTGACCGGAGTGGCAAAGCTGGAGCAGAGCCATTGCCCGAACGGCACCCTGCTGAACATGAAATTCCATCCCAGATCTGTGGAGGGACAGGAAGGGCTGGATAAGCTGATTCGGCTGGTTCAGACCTATTTTAAAGAGGGCGGCATGCACATTCAATATAATGTCATAGGCTCGGATACCCTTCGGGCAGCTCAAAAAGAACCGGATAAATACAGGGATCTGGTGATTCGCGTTGCCGGTTTTTCGGCATATTTTGTGGAATTGTATAAGGACCTGCAGAATGACCTGATCAGTCGTACAGATCAGGAGTAAAGGACGGTGAGCTGTCATAGCAAAAAACAGAGAGCATGAAGAAAATAAAATGGGCGTCATGTCAATTCCGCGATTGCTGATCACGATGGCGTTTCCCATGATGATATCCATGCTGGTACAGGCTATGTACAATATTGTGGACAGTATTTTTATCGGGCATCTGTCTTCAAATGCCTTGACAGCGGTTTCCATGTCCTATCCTTTTCAGACTATGATAATAGCGGTAGGAAGCGGCCTTTCCATCGGAATCAATGCGTATTTGTCCAGAAGCCTGGGAGAGGGGAAGCGTGAGCAGGCGAATAACGCGGCAATGAACGGCATTTTTCTGTGCTTCGTTGTATATTGCGTTTTCGCCCTGTTCGGGATATTCTGCAGCAGATTCTATTTTACAGCGCAAACCCGGGAGAAAGAGATCATCGATCAGGGCGTGGCATATCTGTCTACCTGTCTGACCTTTTCACTGGGGCCTTTTATGCAGATGACTATGGAGCGGATTCTGCAGTCTACGGGAAAGACAGTATACTGCATGATTTGTCAGGGAATCGGCTCCGCACTGAATATCGTGTTGGATCCGCTGCTGATCTTTGGCCTGTTCGGTTTTCCGCGTCTGGGTGTGTTGGGAGCGGCTGTGGCCACGGTGACCAGCCAGTTCGTGGGCGCGGCAGCCGCTCTTTACTGTAATGTCCGCAAAAACCACGATATTTCGTTGAGCCTGAAAGGATGGAAGCCGAATCGGAAGGCGATTTTGGAAATCTGCAGGGTAGGTATCCCAACGATGGTTACGCAATCCCTGGCTTCTGTGATGACATTCTCTTTGAATCAGATATTGCTCTTGTTTTCGCCTGTAGCCATATCGGTGCTGGGGGTATATTTTAAAGTTCAGAGCTTTGTATTTTTGCCTATTTCCGGAATCACGGACAGCATGATCCCTATTGTTGCTTATAATTATGGGGCGGGACGAAAAAAAAGGATTATTGAGACGGTGCGGTTTGCCACTGTCTCTTCCACAGTCATCCTGGCATGCGGGACAATCCTTTTTCACATCATACCGGAGCAACTGATCCGTATGTTCAGCAATGACGCGGAAATGGTGACAATCGGCGTTCCGGCTATCACTACAATCAGTCTGAGCTATGTTTTTGCCGGGGTTACGACAATCTTTCCGGGGCTCTTCCAAGCCCTCGGAAATGCCGGATACAGCACTGTTGTATCGGCGGCCCGGAGAATTGGGATCATTGTTCCGGTATCGTATTTTCTGGCGGCCACGTTTGGACTTAAAGCTGTGTGGTATGCCTTTCCCATCGCGGAAATCTTCACGATGCTACTATGTTTTGTGCTGTATAAAAAGTTATATAAAACAAAAATAAAGAATCTCGATGATAAATCGGTAAATATGATCTAATGTACTAGGAGGTTTTTATGTTAACAAGAAGAGAAAATTTAATGGAAACGATCCGGGGCGGGCATCCGGACAGATATGTGAATCAGTATGAGGCATTCAAAATCCTTTCGAAAAATCCTTATTCCGTAAACAATCCCAATCCGGAATACGGCGGTGAGCCAGTAGTCAATGCATGGGGAATTACAAGGGCCTGGCCGAAAGGAACACCGGGAGTGTTTCCGGTGCATGATGAGGAGCATATTGTATGCAAGGATATTACTGAGTGGAGAAAATATGTAAAGGCGCCGACTGTGCAGTATTCCGCCGAGGAGTGGGAACCTTTCATCAAAATGGCGGAGGAAGTAGACCGCAGGGAATATTTTGCCACGCATTTGTGCGCTCCTGGTGTTTTTGAGCAGCTCCACAATCTTCAGGAGATACAGAATTGTCTGATCAATTTCTATGAGGAGCCTGAGGCCACTCAGGAACTGATCGATTATCTGGTGGAATGGGAGTTGGAATATGCTGAGGTTGCCTGCAAATATCTGAAACCGGATGCGATTCTGCATCATGATGACTGGGGAAGCCAGATTTCCACATTTTTGTCCCCTGAGATGTTCGAGGAGTTTTTATACCCGGGTTATAAGAGAATTTACGGGTATTACAAATCCCATGGGGTGCAGGTGGTCGTTCATCACTCGGATTCCTATGCGGAGACGCTGGTACCCTATATGATCGATATGGGGATCGACATTTGGCAGGGTGTCATGACTACTAATAATATTCCTGAAATTATCAAAAAATACGGTGGAAAAATCACCCTTATGGGAGGTATCAACAGTGCTTCGGTTGATCGTGAAGACTGGACACAGGAACTGGTGGCGAAGGAGGTTCGCAAATCCTGTACAAGCTATGGCACGAAGTATTATATTCCGTGTTGTACCCAGGGACTTCCTATGAGTAGCTATAAGGGGGTTCATGAAGCCGTATCTGTGGAGATCGATAGGATAAGCAAAGAGCTGTTCTAGTATGGCAGTCATGTGTGGGAATGGGGAAGATATGAGCTGCTTATCAGGCGGAAATCAAAATTGTCATGTGATTTTGGCGCAATAACGGGAATTTTTTCCAAAAGAAGTTGCATTTAAATTTGCAACAGGCTAAGATAAAATAAAAGTTTCAATATGGAGATTGACATGACTATTTATGATATTGCTAAAGAAGCCGGAGTATCTGCCAGTACCGTATCAAGAGTAATCAATGGCAAAAAGGGAGTCGGTGAGAAAAAACGCCTGGAAATACAAACCCTGCTGGATAAATTTCATTACATACCGGATGCGAATGCACGGAATCTTGTTACGCAGAAAACACATATGGTGGGTATACTCATGGATGATCTGCAGTCCCGCCATATGAACAGCGGAACCGTAGATATTCAAAATGTGATCCTGCGGGCTGGATATTACTGTTTTATTAAATATATAGGCCAGGGCGACAGCGTCCTGGAGGACGCCATCAAGGATATGGCTATGAAAAGAGTAGAAGGCGTTTTATTGATGGGGCTGACCTTTCACAACCATCAGCTTTTGGAGAAAGCATTAAAGAAATATCTGCGGGATATCCCTGTGATCCTGGTGCATCAGACGAAGCGTCCGCAATTGGACAACGTATATGCGGTTGGCGCTGATGAGAGCGAGGGAATCAGGCGGTGCGTGCGAAAACTGACAGAGAGGGGCCGGAAAGATCTTGTATTGGTCATTGACCAGGGAAGAACGAGCAAAAAATTGATCGGAGATTCTTTTCTGGAGGCTGTAGAATCCATGCCAGGAATCACTGGTCATATTTACACGGAGGTAGAGGCTACAAGGATCGGAGGAGAAGACATCATTGAGAAGATCGTGGAGGAAAATCCAGGGGTAGATGGTCTTCTTTGTGTAAATGACAGTATTGCTATCGGTACGATCTATGGCCTGCAGAATATGGGGAAACGAGTGCCGGAGGACGTTTCCGTTATCGGAGAGGATAATTCAGAGCTGTGCGAGGCCTGTAAGCCCCGTTTGACCTCTATGGATACGATGCTTCGCCTGTCTACGGTTTTATCCGCCCATATTCTCACGGATATTCTGGAGGGAAGAACGCGCAATCATCAGACCACTATGGAAATGGAGATCGTCGACCGGGAGACGGTGTGATCTTTCCATCTGTGAGGGAAAGGAAACAGAAGACGCAGGGACTACTGATACAGAGGAGAGAACTGTGCGAATAAAAAAGAATATAATCGGTAGCCTGGAAAAATGCTATTCCGTTTCGCTGTTGCAGGACAGAGATGGTATGCATTTACTGGTTGCTTCTGAGAAAAAAAATCAATGCAGAATGTACAGCGGGGAAGGTATTTTGGAAAAAGTGTTCTGGGATGAACCGGGTGGGACTATGTCCATTGCCTGCGTGCCGGGAAGAGAAGGGCAGTTTCTGGCATCTCAGCGTATGTATTCCCCCGATGATTCAAAAGAAGCGGGCATTGTTTCGGTCACCCGGGAAAGCCATGAGTGGCGGGTACAGCTTTTGACGGTTCTGCCCCATGTGCATCGATTTGATATACTCCGGGCAAAGGACGGCACCTGCTATCTGATCGCCTGCACCATCAAATCCGGCAGCGAGTATGATGAGGACTGGAGATTTCCGGGGGCAGTTTATGGAGCCGTGCTTCCGGAGGATGTGCTGGAATATAATGAGGAAAGGCCCTTTCCCATGAAAAGCCTGAAGAGCGGGATGTACAGAAATCACGGGTATTGGCGCCATCAGGGACCGGAAGGAGACGAAGCCCTGGTATGCAGTGACGAGGGCGTGTTCCTTTTTGTCCCGCCAAAAGAGAAGGGGGCGGACTGGGAAATTCGGCAGATCGCGGATATGCCTGTGAGCGATGGAGTTTTGTTGGACATTGACGGAGACGGCAGCGAGGAACTGGTGATCATGGCGCCCTTTCATGGGAATACTCTGGCAGTCTGCAAATGGAATGGACAAAGGTACGAAAAGGTATATGAGTACCCGGAAAAACTGGAATTTTTACATGCGATCTGTCCCGGCTTTATAGGAGGAAAGCCCTGTGTATATGTGGGGCACAGAAAAGGGAACCGGAATCTTTATGCAGTGGTAGGAGACGAAGAGCTTGGCTGCCGTCTGCTGCTTCTGGATCATGATGTGGGACCGGCAAACTGTGTGTACTATAAAGCAGATGGCGTGGATAAGCTTCTCTCTGCAAACAGGGAAACAGATGAGATCGCAATATATGAATTTTTTGAGAAGTAACAATAGTGGGCTGCCAGTGTGAAAACTGGCAACCTTTTTTTGGGGGTGCGTCCGGGAGTGTGAAGGACGCCAGATGATGCTGAATACCTGTAAATAGAGCCTCGCGGGTTTTTGTGGGGCTTTGTTTTATGCATACATATCGCTAAGACAAATAAAGACCATTGGCTTCACAAAATACATATCCATTTGGATCCTGTGTAACGGTATCAATTCACCATTGGTTTTGCGGACAGGGGCATCATAATAGATACTCTGAATCTCTGATTCAGGAAGGCACTGTTTGATCAATTGAAAAGCTGATCAATATTCTCACAGGCAATGAGCGCTTTTTTTGCCGGAATAAGGTGTTGCTTTACAAAAACCATCCCAGTATATATCATAGTAAAGTGAATGATAAACCTAAAGAAATTCTTAAGAAATTATCCCTTTCAATTTAAAATGGACCTGTTATTTTATTACTATCAAGGAGGTGGGGAACGTGGCGACGATTCTGGTTTGTGATGATGATAAGGATATTGTGGAGGCCATTGATATTTATTTATCCCAGGAGGGACATACGATTTTAAAGGCATATGACGGGCAGCAGGCATTGGAGATTTTGCGCAGCTCTTCTGTGGATCTGCTGATCATAGACGTGATGATGCCCCGACTGGACGGAATCAGGGCTACTTTAAAGATCCGGGAGGAGAATCCTCTTCCCATCATCATACTTTCGGCGAAATCCGAGGATACGGATAAAATTCTGGGGCTGAACGTGGGAGCCGATGATTATGTGACAAAGCCCTTTAATCCGCTGGAGCTGATTGCGCGGGTAAGATCACAGCTTCGAAGATACACACAGCTGGGCGCTGCGGCGCAGACCGGAAACAGTCATGTTTATACCACAGGCGGCCTCATGGTGGATGACGATAAAAAGGAGGTTCGTGTGGACGGAGAGCCTGTAAGGCTGACGCCCATTGAGTACAATATCCTTTTTTTGCTGATCAGGAATCCTGGCAGGGTGTTTTCCATCAACCAGATATTTGAACAGATCTGGAATGAGGAGGCTATCGCCGCAGATAATACCGTGGCGGTGCATATCCGCCATATCCGTGAAAAGATTGAGATCAATCCACGGGAGCCTCGCTACCTGAAGGTGGTATGGGGCTTGGGATATAAGATCGAAAAAATTTAGCCGGGGCTGTACGGACAGGCCGGGACGCAGGAGAGAGAAGGGGATACTTTTATGAAACGTAAATGGTACAGAAGCAATGGAACAAAAGCCGCCTGGATAATCGTGGAGATCATAGTGATTACTCTGGCAATGCTGAGCGGATTTTTTTTACTGGCGCTCAGGCAGCAGGGGATACTCCTGTTTGACAAGGAATCCAATAACTATCTGAAGTCGGAGAGCTTTGCCTATGATATATTTGAAATCGGGTATGAGCTGCTGAGTAATATTGAGAAAACCCGCACACTGGATGAGGCGTCGGAGGATGCTGTGGTGAGTCTGGACGCTTATGTGAAGGATCATGAAATTTCCTTTGGAGATTCCGGAACGCTGCGCTATCGGCTGGAGGATCTCGAAAAGTGGAGCGACCAGATGGACGGGGATTATTTCAGCGGGGGAGGGCAGGTGATCGTTTGCCGCTCCACAGATGATCAGTATGATTATTATTATCTGGATGATTTTCGAAAGCTGGTTAAAAGCGGCGACCTGAAAATTATCATTGATCATAACAGCTATGGCGGAATTACGGAGGATGATATTCTCAGCTCGCTGGAAATCGCCGGCAGGGGAAGCTATAATGGAGATTATAATACAGCCTACGACGGAACCTACAACATTAATTATATTACGGATGGGGAAGGCAAAATGCTCTATGATTCCGTATGGAATTATGGATTGGGCTCGATCGGAGAAAAATATGCCCCCATAGGGGCGGAGAATCTTCTGGAAGTGGTGAACGGCAATTCGGAATGGAACGGACGGCTGTCGGAAATTTATGATGCATTGGCAGATATCATGGAAACGCTGGCTGATTACCGGTCTGCGAAAAGCGCGCTGGAGCAGTACGAAGAGGGAAATACGAATCTGACCTATCTTTATGTGGATAAGGAAAACCGCAGTGTCTATACGAATAAAAGCGAGTACGGTGTTTTTTCCGGATATGAGAAGTCCGTCTTGAAGATGACCGGAGGAGAAGATCCCTTTATTCTGGTGCAGCCAAAGCTTAAGGATTGCGACACGAATCTGAATATGGGCAGCGACCTGCAGAGGTGGAGCCATATCATCGGAGGCCATTCCCGCAGCGAGGATTATGTGTATGCGGTCAGCGTGGACAAGGATCTTCCGATGGAAGACAGCTTATATTATGCGAAAGAAGCTTATGAGAAATATGTGCCGTATATGGTTCCGGCTGCCGCTGTGTGTCTGGGAAGCTTGATAATCTTTGTTATTGGACTTGTGTGGCTGACGGCGGCGGCAGGCAGACGGCCGGAGGATGAGGAGCTGTATTTATGCAGCTTTGATAAATGGTTCACGGAGATCGGTGCGGGAGCCGTTATCGGAATATGGGGTATCGGTGCGGTGTTCAGCCTGCAGTTCCTGGAGTATTTGACAGTAGAACGGCTTCAGTTCCGGATCGTAGCGGCGTTTCTGGCGGTCATAACGGCGGCCATGTGTCTGATCGGTTATCTGAGTCTGGTTCGCCGCATAAAAGGAGGAATTCTGTGGAAAAACAGTCTGTTGAGATGGCTGTTGGGAAGAGCCGGCCGGGTTTGGCGCCGGGTACGTGATTTTGTCGGCATCTATGGCCTCAATACGGGCGGGAAGGTAAAAAATACGCTGATCCTGAGCGGGTTTATGATCCTTCAGGTGTGGCTGATCCTGAATATCTGGAGTTCCGATGTATTTCTGCTGATTCTGTTTATTCTGGATCTCTCGGCTATTGTGTACTGTATGTGGAAAAATGACGGAAGGGACAGGATCCTCAAAGGCCTGAGAAATATTTCGGAGGGAGATCTGCAGTATAAGATTTCTCTGGACAGGCTGAAAGGGGATCAAAGGGAAATTGCGGAGCGGATCAATTCGATCGGACAGGGATTGGACTCGGCAGTGGAGAACAGCCTGAAGAATGAGCGGATGAAAACGGAGCTGATCACAAATGTTTCCCACGATATTAAGACTCCTCTTACTTCTATCATCAATTATGTGGATCTTTTGAAGCGTGAAAATTTTACGGATCCCAGGATCTGCAGTTATCTGGATATTCTGGAACAGAAGGCTCAGCGGCTGAAGGCGCTCACGGAGGATGTAGTGGAGGCGTCAAAGGCGGCTACAGGGAACATTAATCTGGAGATGACGGAACTGAATTTTACAGAAATGGTGCAGCAGGCCGCGGGTGAATTTCAGGAAAAATTTCGGGAGAGGGATCTTACAATGGTAGTTCTTCTGGATGAGAAACCTATGACCATCCGGGCTGACGGGCGTAGGCTGTGGCGTGTTCTTGAAAATTTATTTAATAATGTGGTGAAATATGCCATGGAAGGAACGCGGGTGTATGTGGAACTGAAGACCTCCGGCATACAGGCAGTGTTCTCCATGAAAAATATTTCCGCACAGTCTTTGAATATTTCTGCGGATGAGCTGACGGAACGATTTATCCGGGGAGATGTTTCGCGTAATACGGAGGGAAGCGGTCTGGGGCTGTCCATTGCAAAGAGCCTGACAGAGTTGCAGGGAGGCGATTTCCAGCTGTATCTGGACGGAGATCTCTTTAAGGTGATACTCACGTTTCCGATGAAATAAAATTTCAGAGAGCCGCCTGGACCGCCCGTCCAGGCGGCTCTGATGTTATGACAGGGAAATACGCTTTCACAGGAGAGACAGACGGCTCCGGCAAAGACGGCGGAGATTTTCAGGCTGGGGAAATATGTGTTGTGGTTCGGGCTGGGATAGGGTACAATATGGTTAAATGTTACATTCTCAGGCATTGTTTTTGACATAAGAGGAAAGTGAAAGATGAGTTACACAGGATATGAGCTTTTGTGGCTTTTTATCGTTTATTCCTTTGCCGGATGGGTGCTGGAAACCATTTTTGCGGCGGCGAAGCAGAAGCACTTTGTAAACAGAGGACTGATCAACGGTCCGTTCTGTGTTACTTACGGCTTTTCTGAAGTGCTGATGACAGTGGGTCTGCATGGGCTGGGTGGTCTGTGGCTGTTTGGCGGAGCTGTGATATACGGCACCGTTATGGAGTGGATTGCCGGGCATTTGATCGAGAAGTATTATCATGAACGGTGGTGGGATTATTCCGGTATGAGGTGGAACCTGGACGGATATATCGCCCTTAGAATGTCCCTGCTCTGGGGCGTGCTGGGCTATGTCAGCGTGCGGTGGGGAAATGTGCTGCTCACCGGGTTTTACCGGCTTTTGCCCTCCTATGTGGGTGGCCTGGTTTTATGGATATTTGCGGGAATTGTAGCCGTGGATGCTCTGGCAACCTACATCCTGATCAGGGGCGTGAGCAAAAGGCCGGAGCGGTGGGAGGCTGCAGACGATCAGTTCGCAAATGTTGCCAGGCGTCTTGGAATGTGGATCTACGGGCATGTGGAAAGGCGTATACATAAGGCGTACCGCGTGACCCGGCAGGCGGCGCCGGAGCTGACGGGCGGGATTTTCGCAGAAGGGTGCGGCTTTTATAAGCTTTCTCTTTTGTTTATTGCGGGAGCGCTGCTGGGGGATCTTATTGAAACGGTTTTCTGCAGGGTACGTATGGGAAGCTGGATGAGCAGGAGCAGTGTTGTATGGGGGCCTTTCAGTATTGTATGGGGGTTTGCGCTTGCTGGTGCCACGGCCCTTTTATATAAATACAGGGACCGGTCCGTGTTGTTCCTTTTCGGAGCGGGTACGCTTCTTGGGGCGGCGTATGAATATTTTTGCAGTGTGTTTACGGAGCTCGTGTTTGGAACGGTGTTTTGGAACTACAGCGCCATTCCTTTTAATTTGGGCGGCAGGATCAATCTTTTGTACAGCTTTTTCTGGGGATTTGTGGCCGTTGTGTGGTTTAAGAAGCTTTATCCGTTGGTTTCGGGTCTGATTGAGAAGCTTCCGGTACTGTTTGGAAAGGTGGTCACATGGGGACTTTTGTTGTTTATGGTTTGTAATATAGCTGTTTCTTCTATGGCTTTAATCCGGTATGATGAGAGGTACAGAGGGGTAAAGGCGGAAAAAACATGGCAGGTCTGGATGGATGAGAATTATGGCGATGGGCGCATGGAGAGGATATATCCGAACGCCAGGAAGGTGCGGTAGGAAGGAACGGAAGCGGCATATCGCCTGATACGCAAGAAAGTAATCAGCGTTCCCTGTACGATATATAACAGTCTGCTGTTCAAACAGGCAAAGCGGGGGAAAATCCGGTTTTACAAAAATGGAAAAGTATGCTACTATTTTGTCATGACAGGCACGGCCTGCTAATATGGTAAACTCGTGGAGGAAGAGTGAAGGATGGATAAGAAGAAATTTTATATGACAACGGCGATCGCCTATACTTCCGGTAAGCCGCACATCGGCAATACTTATGAGATCGTACTGGCGGATGCCATTGCACGCTATAAAAGGCAGCAGGGCTATGATGTATTTTTCCAGACCGGAACGGATGAACACGGACAGAAGATCGAGCTGAAAGCGGCTGAAGCGGGGATTACTCCGAAAGAATATGTGGACAATGTGGCCGGTGAGATCAGGCGGATCTGGGATCTGATGAACACATCCTACGACAAATTTATCCGCACCACAGACGAGGATCACGAAAAACAGGTGCAGAAGATCTTTAAAAAAATGTATGCGAAGGGAGACATTTACAAGGGCTCGTATGAAGGAATGTACTGTACTCCCTGTGAGTCGTTCTGGACAGAATCCCAGCTTGTGGACGGCAAATGTCCGGACTGCGGACGGGAGGTGAAGCCTGCGAAGGAAGAGGCATATTTCTTTAAAATGAGTAAATATGCGGATCGTTTGATCGATTATATCAACACCCATCCGGAATTTATACAGCCGGAGTCCCGGAAAAACGAGATGATGAATAATTTCCTCCTGCCGGGCCTTCAGGATCTGTGCGTATCCAGAACGTCCTTCAAATGGGGAATCCCAGTGGATTTTGATCCGGACCATGTCGTTTATGTATGGCTGGACGCACTGACAAACTATATCACAGGTATCGGTTACGACTGCGGCGGGGAGAGCACGGAGCAGTTCGCAAGGAACTGGCCCGCGGATCTTCATTTGATCGGGAAAGACATTATCCGGTTCCATACTATCTATTGGCCGATTTTCCTTATGTCGCTGGATCTGCCTCTTCCAAAGCAGGTGTTCGGACACCCGTGGCTGCTTCAGGGAGACGGAAAAATGAGCAAGTCCAGGGGCAATGTGCTTTACGCGGATGAACTGGTGGACTTTTTCGGGGTGGATGCCGTGCGTTACTTTGTCCTTCATGAGATGCCCTTTGACAATGACGGCGTGATCACCTGGGAGCTGATGGTGGAGCGCCTGAATTCCGAGCTGGCGAATACTCTGGGAAATCTGGTAAACCGTACCATTTCCATGTCCAATAAATATTTTGGCGGGGTAGTGGAGAACAAGGGCGTAACAGAGCCTGTAGATGAGGAGCTTAGGGCTTTCGCCCTGGCTGTTCCGGGCAGGGTGGACGGGAAGATGGAAAAGCTTCGCGTGGCAGATGCCATGACGGAGGTGTTTGCGCTGTTTAAACGGTGTAACAAATATATTGACGAGACGATGCCCTGGGCGCTGGCTAAGGACGGGACAAAACAGGACCGTCTTGCTACCGTGCTTTACAATCTGGTGGAAAGTATCTGTATCGGCGTTACTCTTCTGGAAGCTTTTATGCCGGAGACTACGGAACGTGTGCTTGCACAGCTGAACGCGGAAAAGAGAACGCTGGAGGAGCTTAAACAATTCGGCCTTTATCCCTCCGGGAATAAAGTGACGGAGAAACCGGAGATCCTTTTTGCGCGTATGGATGTGAAGGAAGTGCTGGCCAGAGTGGAAGCCCTTCATCCCCAGATGCAGAAAGAGCCGGAGGCCGCAGAGAAGGAGACGGAGGTGATCGATCCGGCAGCAAAAGAGGAGATCACTTTTGATGATTTTGAAAAAATGCAGTTTCAGGTGGGAGAGATCATTGCCTGCGAAGCAGTGAAAAAATCCCGCAAGCTGCTCTGCTCTCAGGTAAAAATCGGCAGCCAGGTACGCCAGATCGTATCCGGTATCAAGTCGGCATATTCCCCTGAGGAGATGGTGGGGAAAAAGGTCATGGTTCTCACAAATCTGAAGCCTGCGAAGCTGGCTGGACTTATGAGCGAGGGAATGATCCTCTGCGCGGAGGATGCGGAGGGAAATCTTTCCCTGGTAGTTCCGGAGAAGAATATGCCTGCGGGCGCGGAAATCTGCTGATTGTGGGAGCACGAAGCGCGGAACAATCCGGGAATCAGCTTTTGACGGGTAAATCATAATATCCCCCGGCACATTGGAAAGGGCGGGAATGTGCCGGGGATTTTTTCTGAAAAAGGCGTTTGCAGGGCCGCAAAAGGGAGGTTTATTATGATTATAGATACGCATGCGCATTATGATGATGAGGCTTTTGATCAGGACAGGGATTCTCTTTTGGAATCCTTGAAGGATTCTGGGATCGGTCGGGTGGTGAATGTCTGCGCATCCATCGGCAGGCTTGAGGATACGGTGGCTCTTATGGATAAGTATTCTTTTGTTTACGGAGCTATCGGGGTTCATCCGGACGATGCGGATAAAATGACGGCGGAAACATTGGAGAAGATACGGGCTCTTTCCCGTCATGAAAAGGCAGTGGCGATCGGAGAGATCGGTCTGGACTATTACTGGCATAGGGAAAAGGAGGAGCACCGCGTCCAGCAGGAGATGTTCTGCGCCCAGATGGAGATCGCCAGGGAGGAGAAGCTTCCCTTTGTGATCCACAGCCGGGATGCGGCCAGAGATACCCTGGATATTGTGCGTAAATATGTACAGGGCGGCATGTACGGCGGGGATATTCATTGTTTTTCTTATGAGAAGGAGATTGCCAGAGAATACCTGAATATGGGGCTGTATCTGGGGATCGGAGGAGTAGTTACCTATAAGAACGCGCGGAAACTGAAAGAAGTGGTGGAATATGCGCCTCTGTCCCGGCTTTTGCTGGAAACGGATTGCCCGTATCTTACGCCGGCGCCGAATCGGGGTAAACGGAATTCTTCGGTGTATCTTCCGTTTGTGGCGGAGGCCATCGCTGAGATCAGGGGGATCGCGGTTCAGGAGGTTATCGAGGCAACCCGGCAGAACGCGGAAACATTGTTTGGGATTGTGTGACCGTTTTTATAGCATCCGGCCTGCAGGGCGGATGGAAAGCCGGATGCTGTAAAATTCTTTTTTAGTAGTCGTCGTAGTCA
>CAZGTY010000012.1:36373-54548 GCA_964528895.1 uncultured Blautia sp.
GGAGGATTCGCCGGTATTCTGAGTGAGCGAAGCCACGGTACCGTTTTCCAGCGCTTCCCTGTACTGGGACTCTGAGACAGACCAGGTATCCTCAACATAATTTCCGCTGGCGTCTGTCATATTCATCTCATAATCATAAGAAACATCCAGAAGATTACTGTTGGTCGAGGGAGTTACATTTATGGACATGATCTCATCAAATCTTGCCTGAAGATCTGCCAGTGTAAAACCGTCTCCGATATAGTTTTTGACACTGTGGTTCCGGGCCAGCTGTTCGGTATAATCCTCCAGCATATAGGCGGCATATTCACCGGTATCATAATCATAGTGCATGACCAGAGGCTTCACCTCGGGAGAAACTATCTTAACAGTACTTTCGCCCTTTAATTCCGTTTTTTCGATAGTAAAGGAAGCCATACCGCCCAGAAGGGAGTTCAGGCTTTCCTGATGGGAGATAAAATTCCCGAGGGAATAGAAGATCAGAGCCTCATTGCCTGAATCGTCGGAAATCCAGCCATAGGGCTGCAGTACATGAGGATGACCGCCGATGATCACATCCACGCCCTGCTTCATCAGGAAATTTGCCCATTGCTTTTCATATTCCGTAGGCATGGATTCCATCTCCTTACCCCAATGCGCCACAAAGATCACGCAGTCGCTGATGCTTTTGGCTTTTTGAATGGCTGCGGAAACTTTTGTCTGGTCAAACAGATCTATGGCATAGTCAGGGACTCCCTCCACGCCGGAATTATTTGTTCCGTACGCATAATCCAAAAAGGCCAGAGTAATTCCGTTGACCTCCATGGTGCGGATCTCTTCTGCGTCTTCCTGGGAATCGTGCAGTCCCAAAAGAGTTATATCCGGATAATTCGTGTTCCAATAATCCATTGTCTCCTGCATGTATTCATAACCGTAATCATCCACATGATTGGTGGCGCATTCGATCACGTTAAAACCCGCATTGACCAGGGCGTCCGCCGCCTCTGTGGGTGTGGCAAAGGACGGATAGCCGGCAACCGCATTGTGATCGGTGGTAAGAACCGTTTCCTGATCCACCATAGCCACGTCCGCAGCCTGGATCTCATCCAGAACATTCAGATAAAGGTGGTCATAATTCCATTCGCCGGAGTCACTGCGGCCGGACGAAATGATGTTATCATGAAAAAGATTATCCCCTACGGCAATGACGCTGACAGTGGAGACTACAGGGGTATTGGCGGCTTTTTCCGCTTCCTCCGCCTCCTGGGCCGCTTTGCGCGCCGCTTCCTTTTCCGGCTTTCCGATCAGGTTATAATCCAGTTGCTTAAATAACAGGAGCATCACCAGCAATGCGGCGATGGAAATAAGAAAGCTGATCCGGGAATTGTTTTTTTCCTGATAATTCAATGGCATATTTTTTTTCTTCATGTGATTTATCCTTTATGTAAATAGTCAGATTTTGTAAAATGACAGATTCTTCTTATATTTGTGATGAACGCATAAGCAACACTTCAAAACCTTCGGTTTTTGAGTGTTCGTTGCTTATATTTCCGATGAACGCATAAGCAACACTTCAAAACCTTCGGTTTTTCAGTGTTCGTTGCACTCACATAGTCATTATCAAATGCTGTTGCAAGCAAGCTTGCCCGCATTTGATAATGACTGTGTTCGTTGCTTATGCGTTCATTATATCAAATTCTATAGGGCAAAGAAAGTTTTTCTTTAAAAAAGTCCTTTGTATTTCAAATTAATTTAGTGTATAATAAAAAATGATCATATGGCGGGAGTAGTAATAAGGCTGGAGGGATATATGAGTCAACAGAAAACCATCAACGGATTGCTGGTAGATCTTTTTAATGACATTATGGATATGGAGGAGAAGGCGCTGATTACTCCGCAGTATCAGGATATCTCCGTGAACGACATGCATATAATGGACGCGATCGGTATGGATATGCCGAGGAATATGTCGGCGGTAGCCAGGGATCTGTCCGTGACTGTGGGAACTTTGACTATCGCCATCAATAATCTGGTGAAAAAAGGATATGTGGTGCGGAAGCGAAGCGAGATCGACCGCCGGGTGGTGCTGATCTCTCTGTCCCCGAAGGGGGAGGAGGCATACAGGCACCACGAGGCGTTTCATAAAAACATGGTCAGCGCGGCATTGAAAAATCTCAGCCCACCGGAGACAAAAGAGCTGATAAATGCTTTGACGAAGCTTCGGGACTTTTTTCAGAGCTGACGGCGGCATCCTGGCGGAAATATTTTTCCAGTACCGGGAAGGGAACGGGACCAAGGGTTAAAATCCTTTCATGGAATTCCTTCAGGTCAAATTTTTCACCCAGAATTTTCTCCTGCTGTGTGCGCAGATCCAGGAAATTCAGATATCCCCAGTAGTATTTCAGATAGTTTGCCGGTGTCTCAACAATATATTGAAAGATTTCTGCTGCGGCTGCTTCATCCTTTATACCAAAGGCGCTGAGAAGGGCCGCAGTTCTTTTTTTATCCCAGCCCTGATAGTGGATCCCCATGTCCAGCAGGGAATAGAGGTTTAAGGTTATGCTTCGGTTCAGCCATGCCAGCCGGGCAAGAGCAGGGGCGTCCTCATCCTCGATCAGGTCTGCCGCATATTCGTAGGCAAAGGTTTCGATATAGGTAGCCCAGCCCTCCACGTATCCGGAGGGGTGGAAGAGACTGCGGACATTCTGCGGGGCCCGGGTCCGGAAATAGGACTCCTGATAAAGATGGCCGGGGAAGCCCTCATGTGCCAGAGTGGTAAAAAGACTGAGTCCGGAGGCACTGCTTTTTCCATTGATGTAAATAATATTGGGCGCGCCGGTATCCAGGGGCGGAGTGAGATAAAAGGCAGGACTTAAATAGTCCTCCATGGATTTATGTACATAGCGGATGTCATAGTCCGGCTCTTTCAGACCGGGGAAATCCCCGTCCATTTTTTTCTGAAGATATTGGAGGATTTTTTCCGGCTGATAGGAGGGCATCAGATTCTTGTTATACAGCTTTGTCAAAATACCGGGGTCATCCTTCAGGATACTGCTGATCTCCTGTGTGTCGGAATTCAGTTGCTCCAAAAGACGCTGCTGGATCTTTTTTATCGGTACGTAGCTTCCGGTTTCGTCACGAAGGAGAAGCTGGTAGTATTCCCGGCCGCCCTTATAGTGGGCCAGACCGCGGCTTTCTCCGCCGGTACCCCGAAGGGCGTTGAGCCCTTCCATCAGTTCCCGGTAGGCGGGAATTACGCTGCCGGTAATGATCTCTTTGTGCCGGGCGTTGAGCTTTTCCTGATCCTCCGGAGAAAATTTGCCGTAGTCCTCCAGCTTTTGGGAAAAGATCTCCAGCATATAATTGGAATCCGGGTCCTCGATAAAAGCTGCGCACTGCTCAAGAACACGGTCCAGAGTGGCGTCGCTCATAAAAAAGCCCGCCTCGGATTTTGCCCTCTGAAAATCCAGAATGCTCTGAAAATAAGGGCGTATCTGGGATAAAAGGTTCAGATAATCAATAATGTCCTGATCTTCATAAAAGGCATATTCTGCCAGAAGAATGGGAAGCTGCGCCTGGATCCCCAGGCTGGGGCCGATCATGTCCTGCAGAAGGACGTATTTTCCGAGAGACTGCTGAGTGTGAAAGTACAGCAGCAGAGAATCCAGGGTAAGCTGGTTTTCTCTGGAAAGCCGGGAGTAAGAGAAGCTTTTCAAGGTCTCTTCATACTGCAGACAGAGCTGAACGCTTTCGGAATTATCGACCGAAACAGTACCCAATGTGGGAGAGGGGCGGGCGATGCCGGCTTTTTCCGGATGTGCCAGATTATAATGAAGCGTCAGCGTATTGCCGCAGACCTCCTGAGAAAAAAGTGCGGTGGTAAAACGCTGGAATTTTGCATTTTCGGAAAATATATGATTGGTGGCATAGCCTGCCAGAATGCCCAGCAGAAGGACAAAAAAAAGAGCTATTGATATGTATAATGGGCGGCGTTTGAGGGATCGTTTAAAAGGCATAGGCGTCCTTTCCGGATAAGGTGTTTTTACTATTTTATTGGAAAGAGGAGGATTCTATGCTATGATGAATGACGGAAGATTTTTTTTCAGGAGGAATGGTATGTCTGAGATATATGATCTGATTATTCTGGGTTCGGGCCCTGCCGGAATCAGCGCAGCTATTTATGCTTCACGTGCCAGACTTCGCACACTGTGGCTGGATAAGAAGTTTGTTCCGGGAGGCCAGATTACCGATACTTATGAGGTGGACAATTATCCGGGACTTCCGGGAATGACCGGTATGGATATGGGCGAGGCCTTTGCGGCTCACGCGGAAAAGCTGGGGATGGTTCCTGTGAGGGAGAATGTACGAGAGGTTCGGATTGAGGGGGATTTGAAGGTGATCTGCACCAAAAAGAACGAATACCGTGCAAAGGCGTTGATCGTGGCCCTTGGAGCCGCCCACAGGCGCCTGGGGATACCGGGCGAAGAGGAGCTGTCGGGAATGGGGGTATCCTACTGTGCCACCTGTGACGGGGCTTTTTTCAGGGAAGGAACTGTGGCCGTTGTGGGTGGAGGAAACGTTGCTGTGGAAGACGCCATTTTTTTAGCCCGCATTTGTAAAAAGGTTTATGTGGTGCATCGAAGAGATGAACTGCGGGCGGATAAGGTTTTGCAGGAGCATCTTTTTGCTTGCGATAATGTGGAGGTTGTGTGGGACAGTGTGCCTCTGCGGATCAATGGGGAGGAGAAAGCGGAGAGCCTGGATATCAGGAATGTGAAGAGCGGCGGGGAGCGGAGCCTGGCAGTGGACGGCGTTTTTATTGCGGTGGGAATCGTGCCGAATACGGAGCTTGTGAAGGAACTTGTGGCGCTGGATGAGGGCGGCTATGTGGCGGCCGGTGAGGATGGCATCACCAGTGTGCCGGGAGTTTTTGCGGCCGGCGATATCCGCACCAAGGCATTGCGCCAGGTAGTGACAGCGGTCTCCGATGGCGCCAATGCGGTGATGTCCGTGCAGAAATACCTGCTGTAAGGAGTGGATGAGGCGAAGCTGTCTTTCCCCCTTGCAAAGGGAGGCGCCGCTGGCGGCTGCTGTCGGAACCCATCTGAAAAAAAGGAGAAAAATCGGTTTTTCGGCAAAATGCACAAAGGTTGTCGAAAACAGACGATTGTATAAAAAAGAGGTATAAAAATTATCCACATTTTCAGAAGCCAGAAAAGCCCACAAAATCAAGTTATACACAAAGTTATCCACATTATCCACAGGAAATCCACCGAAAATAGCCGGGTTACATAATTTTTTTAAAAACAAATGTTTTGGTTATTTATTATGAAAATGAAAAAATCCTGAAAAAGGCTTGACATTTTCGAATAAAAAAACGGACCGGTTAATTTGCGGTCCGCCGCAGGCGGAAAATCCTGCAGAGCAGGATTCCATTTTATTACGTTTTAAGAGCTCTGTTTCATTTTTTTGATGACCTTCAGTCTGGTGAATTCCTCCCGCTCTTTTTCCTCCAGGGCATTTTGAATGTCTTTGCTGAGGGTTTCAAATCTGGGGATTGTGATATTTTTCAGGGCATTGGCCCGTTTCTGGGTCTTTTTAATATTTGCCGCCAGACGTATGGCGGAGTTTTCGATCATGGACAATTGAATGGACAGCTCCTTTACACGGTCAAAGGCCGCTTTTGCCTGATCCAGGGACATGGTAGTACCGTAGTAGGCGTAGGAGGGGGCTGCCGGCTTATGATCAAATTCCACCAGTGGAATTTCCGTACCCATAACACTTCGGGTCTTGATCCGGACAGAATCCTCCACTGGAACAGTGTAGGCGATCTGCTCCACCAGAGCGATGCCGATTTCCATGTTTGCTTTCTGAAGCGCGGCATAGGCAGTTCGGAAGGTGGTGTCGATCTGGGTCTGAATATCCTTGGCCTGATCGATAAGTTCCATCAGCTCCCGGATAAGAATATTTCGTTTTTTATCCATCAGCTCATAGCCCTGGCGCGAAAGTGCAAGGGAATTCTTTGCCAGTATGAGGTTTCCCTTGGTAGGGAAGGTATTAGGATCCATATAATCACCTCCGGCCGCGGCTTATCGTACTGTTTCGTGATAGTATTTGTCCAGAATCTTTGTGTCGATACGGTCCAGCTCCTCACGGGGAAGCAGGCCCAAAAGCTCCCAGCCCTTATCCAGAGTCTGGATGATGGTACGGTTTTCCCTGTCGGACTGGCCTACAAACTCAGATTCAAAGGCTTTGCCGAATACCAGATACCGCTTATCCATCGGAGAGAGCTCATCCTCGCCGATAACGGAGGCAAGAGCTCTGGCGTCACCCACTCTGGCATAGCAGGAGAAGAGCTGATTTGCCACATCCTGATGATCCTCCCTGGTAAAGCCTTCGCCGATGCCGTCCTTCATAAGACGGGAAAGGGACGGCAACACATTGACGGGCGGATAGATTCCCTGTCCGTGAAGCTGCCGGTCCAGAACGATCTGCCCCTCCGTGATATATCCGGTCAGGTCGGGAATAGGATGTGTAATATCATCATTCGGCATGGTCAGTATCGGAATCTGGGTAACCGATCCCGTACCGCCCCGGACGATCCCGGCGCGCTCATAAAGGGCAGCCAGCTCACTGTAAAGATAGCCCGGGTAACCCTTACGGGAAGGAATCTCCCCCTTGGAGGAGGAAACCTCACGCATGGCCTCGCAGAAGGAAGTAATATCCGTCAGGATGACCAGAATGTGCATGCCCTTTTCAAAGGCCAGATATTCCGCGGCAGTGAGGGCGATCTTCGGCGTGAGCAGACGCTCCACCACAGGATCGTTAGCCAGGTTCAGAAACATGACTACGTGGTCCGCAGCGCCGCTCTCTTCAAAGGTGCGTCGGAAAAATTCAGCAACATCGTATTTTACGCCCATGGCGGCAAATACAATGGCAAAGTTCTCATCGGAATCTCCTCCCAGGCTTGCCTGCTGAACAATCTGAGCGGCCAGCTTGTCGTGGGGCAGGCCGTTTCCGGAAAAAATGGGAAGCTTCTGCCCGCGGATAAGGGTGGTAAGCCCGTCTATGGCCGAAATGCCGGTGTTGATATAGTTTCTCGGATATTCTCTGGTAACGGGATTTAACGGAAGTCCGTTAATGTTGGCCTTCATCTCCGGGGAGATCTCTCCAAGCCCGTCGATGGGCTGCCCGATCCCATTGAAGGTTCGGCCAAGAATTTCAGGAGAAAGTCCGAGCTCCATTGGATGGCCGGTGAGGCGGGTATGAGTGTTGTTCAGGGACATATTTTCCGTGCCCTCAAATACCTGGATTACCGCCTTGTTTTCATAAATTTCGATAATACGGCCAATTTTCTGGGTTCCGTCGTCCATGCGGAATTCCACGATCTCTTCAAAAGAAGCGTCCTTTACATTATCCAGAACTACCAGAGGGCCGTTTATTTCACTGAGGCCTAAATATTCAATTGCCATAAACTTTTCCTCCTGTCAGCCGTTTTTCTCTAATACTTTGTCATAGAATGCATCGATGTCCCTGCGGTACTGCTCAAAGCGTTCCGGTTCGTTATTTGGAACATCATATTTAATGGAAATGACCCGCTCGAAGATGTTGTCTTCCTTCAGCACTGATACGGGCATGCCGCGGTTTACCAGGGCACGGGATTTTTCATATAGGTAGAGGATGATCTCCATCATCTGGAACTGTTTTTCCATGGGGACACAGGTGTCCTCTTTGTGGAAAGCATTCTGCTGGAGGAATCCGAGCCGGATTACGCGGGCGATTTCCAGAGTGAGCTTCTGATCATCCGGAAGAACGTCGCTTCCGATCAGCTTTACGATCTCCATCAGAGAGCTCTCCTGATTCAGGATGGCTACCAGTTGATTGCGGTCCGCAATAAATTTAGGAGATACATTGCTGCGATACCAGGGAGTCAGATCCTCCAGGTATTCACTGTAGCTGGTAAGCCAGTGAATGGCCGGAAAATGGCGGGCATATGCCAGAGACTTGTCCAGTCCCCAGAAGCAGCGTACAAAACGTTTGGTATTTTGGGTGACAGGCTCGGAAAAGTCACCGCCCTGAGGGGAAACGGCTCCGATAATGGAAACGGAGCCCTCGGTACCGTTTAAGTTCTGCATCATTCCAGCTCTCTCGTAGAACGCGGAAAGCCTGGATGCCAGATATGCCGGGAAGCCTTCCTCCGCAGGCATTTCTTCCAGACGTCCGGACAGCTCACGAAGGGCTTCCGCCCAACGGGAGGTGGAGTCTGCCATAATGGCTACGTCATAGCCCATGTCGCGGTAATACTCAGCCAGCGTGACACCCGTATAAATAGAAGCTTCACGGGCCGCAACAGGCATGTTGGAGGTATTTGCGATCAGGACGGTGCGATCCATCAGAAGGTTTCCGGATTTCGGATCGATCAGCTTACTGAAATCCTCCAGGACCTGGGTCATCTCGTTTCCACGCTCGCCGCAGCCGATGTATACGATGATGTCCGCATTGGACCATTTGGCGATTTGGTGCTGTGTCATGGTCTTACCTGTTCCGAAGCCCCCGGGAACGGCTGCAGTGCCGCCCTTGGCAATGGGGAACAGGGTGTCCAGGATACGCTGGCCTGTGATCAGCGGCTCACTGGCAGGAAAACGCTGCTGGGCAGGTCTGGGAACACGGATGGGCCATTTCTGGGCAAGAGCCAGCTGCTTTTCCGTGCCATCCAAAAGACGCAGCGTAACAATGGGTTCCAGAATGGTGTATGCGCCGTCAGGAAGAACTTCTACCACGGTTCCCTCCGCGATAGTGGGAGGAACCATAGACCTGTGAACAATGGAGTTGGTCTCCTGTGTTTCGGCGATGATCGTACCGGCGGTAACCACATCGCCTTCCTTTACGGTAAGGTGTACATCCCATTTTTTGTCCGTATCCAGGGCATTTACACTGACGCCTCGGGTGATGTATTTCCCGGAATTTTTTGCGATCTCTGAAAGAGGGCGCTGAATACCGTCAAAAATGTTGTGAATAATACCCGGGCCCAGAAGTACGGAGATGGCGTCTCCGGTGCCTGTAACGGTCTGGCCCGGCTTCAGTCCGGTGGTCTCCTCAAAAACCTGGACTGTGGTCATACCCTTTTTCAGGCCGATGACCTCGCCCACCAGATGCTGGGAGCCTACGTGGACCATCTCGGAAATTTTAAAGCCCGGATTGCCTTTTAAGTAGATGACGGGGCCGTTAATGCCATATATAATTCCTGTCTTACTCATACCTGTGTCCTCCGTCAAATTTGAATTCTCTCCGGACAGCATTAAAGTTTTCCAGGAAAGAGTTATCGATCAGAATATTTTTGCCAGGAATCGTAGCTTTAATGCCGCCGAGAAAAGAATCCCCGGAAACCTCCAGCGGACATCTGGTCTTGTGGATCATGTCTTCCAGAAGAGAGGAATCCTCGGCGGAAAGATAAATATGAAGCTCATCCTCGCCTGCAAAGCTGCGGGCATCATGAATCTTTTCCGCCAGATATTCCTCGTATTCCGGCGTGGATTTAAATTGGATCAATTTTTGGCGGATTTCGTTAAAAAGCTGGTTTTTCAGCTCCTCGTGCTTTTTTGAAATGTTCCGGCGGAGAATAATCTGCTCGGTGGAAAGGGCTTTGTTCACTTCCCGGCGGGCATTTTCCGCCTCTGCCTTTAAAGCGGCCTCCGCATTTTCCCGGCCTGCCATTTTATGCTCCTGCAGCATTCTTTCCAGAGAATCCCTGTGTGCGCTGATGGCGCGGTCCGCCTCTTCCCTGGCATCATCTACGACAATGTCGTAGAAATGCTGTAATTTCTCATCAAAAGTCATAGTAACACCTGCCTATAGTTTTAATCCGATTGCTTCGTTCACATAGGAAGTTATAAAATCCGGCTTACGGCCGGTACCATGCCTGTCAGGGATTTCGATGATGAGGGGCGTCTTGTGATGAAGCTTTATATCGTCGATGAGCTCGGGAAATTCCCTGCCGAATTTTTCCGTCAGAAGAAGAATTCCGATTTCCCTGTCAGCGAAAACCTGCTCCAAAGCATTGCGGAGCTCATCGCGCTCATGTACTACCACGCCCTCCACGCCTGCCAGGCGCATTCCTGTGTAGGTGTCAATATTGTCACTTATCAAATACATTTTCATGCAAATCCCGCCTTTTAATCAAAGCTTGCCCAGGATCATGAAGGAGATGATCAGACCGTACAGTGCAATACCTTCTGCCATGGCGACAAAGATAATAGATTTACCGAACAGGGAGCCGTCCTCGCTGATGGCGCCCAGAGCGGCGCTTGCGGAGCTTGCTACCGCAATGCCGGAGCCAATACCGGAAACGCTGGTAACCAGGGCCGCGGATAAATAGCCGATACCGGTAGCGAAACCGCTGTCAGCAGCGCCTGCGGCATGTACGCTGGAGGCGCCGGAGAGCATTACAACGGAAGCCACCAGAAGAATTCCGAAAAAGGCCAGACAGTTAAAGGTAAGGGATTTTTTGTAACGGCCCCTGTTTTTTTCTCCGAGAAAATAATATCCAAAAGGTACAATGATGCTTAAGACCAGTGCGATTGCCGTTAAAATCTGAATAATTGTTGTCATTATAATATCCTCCTGATTAAATATTCATATTAAGTGATAAAATCAACGGACTTAATGTCCGGTGGCTTTTTTTAGGAATGGACGGAACTCCCGCCCGCCGCCCTTATAAAAGCGGCTGAAAAGCTCATAATACTCCAGACGAAGTACCTGGATGCCGACGATCAGACCTTCCATAGCGCATACAAACAGATTACCCAGAACGATCACGATCCAATTGGGGCTGCCGCCATTGGCAGCGCCCGCCAGCATGAGAACAACCTCCATCATGGCTGCATGGCTGACTGCAAATGCGCCGATACGCAGGAAGGAGAGGGTGTTTGACAAAAAGCTGAGCATGACCTCGAACATTTCAAAAAAACTCTGGACAAAGAACAGCCCTTTTTGTTCAGGCATGATCTTTGCCTTTTTCTCCACCAGATTTGTGAGAGGTTCCTTCAGGAACATGAGGATTACGGGAACCCCGAACATAATCACCAGGATGATGGCGCCCGGGAGCTTATGTCCGGAGATGAAAAGTCCTGCTGCCAGCACAATGAAGCCGTAAAAGACAAAGCCCGCCACGCCATTGGTGTCAAACCAGGCTTTTCCGGTATCATGAGTTCGGATGGAGTTTACGATATTCAATATCATGCAGAACAGAACAAGCAGCATGCCAAAGCCGATGGCCACTACAAACACCGTGTTCAGGGTTCCGATCATGGGAACTGTGGTCATAGCGGTCATAGGCCGAAGCCAGATTGCCGGTATAATATCCTCAAATCCGAATATACTTCCGAACATGAATCCGAAAATAGTGGAAAAGAAGCCCGCGCAGCTAATGATTCCGGCCAGATCCATCTTTTTGGTTTTGTAGAGGAAGAGACCGCCGAAGAGCAGAAGAAGCCCCTGGCCGACATCGCCGAACATGGCTCCGAATATAAAGGAGTAGGTGATCGCCAGAAACCAGGTGGGATCCATTTCCCCGTATGCTGGCAGGCCGTACATTTTCACATACAGCTCAAAGGGCTTCAAAAGCCCCCGGTTTTTCAGCTTGGTGGGAGGCTTTTTTTCGGTTTCAAGTCCATCGTCGCCGGTGACGCATATAACGCGGTCGTCGTTCTTTATGGTATTCTGGAACGCGGCGGCATCGCTCTCTGTCATCCATCCGCAGAGAATGTAGTACACATCATCCTGTTTTCCGCGGGTGCAGGCAGCCAGCTTACGGATGTCAAAGGTTCTGGCATGTTCTTCCAGAGCGGCTTTCGCGGAAATAATGTCCTTTCGCCGGTCAATGAGAAGCTTCTGGTAGGCTGCCTTATTTTTTTCCATGGCGGCGTGAAGCTCCTTGTGCGTGTTGTTCAGTTTCGTAAAAGCCTCTGTGGCCGTACCATTATAATCATCAGGTACATATATATGAACAAAATGCATGGACGAATAAGCAGCGTGAACCTTTTTTGCCAGATGTCCGGGGGCGAAATATACGCCGTAAACATATTCATCGTCCTCTTGGCA
Organism: uncultured Blautia sp.; assembly: GCA_964528895.1. Classification (GTDB taxonomy): domain Bacteria; phylum Bacillota; class Clostridia; order Lachnospirales; family Lachnospiraceae; genus Blautia_A. Next base: position 48,452 of record CAZGTY010000012.1, read on the forward strand.
TTTGATAAACAAGGTATCCATCGAGTCAGAAATGTATTTCTCAAATTTTGTGTAATATTGCTTTTCAATCCGTCCGAAACGGAAACGGATATGCTGGAATTTCAGAATATCGGAAATATTGTAATTGATATCCCGGAATGGACGGATGATCTTCAGACGCTCGGCAACAGCTGCGTGCTGCTTTTGCAGCTCCTGCAGTTCGTCTTTCAGAGTCCTGGCCTCAGATTCAATGGCGCGGACCGTACCAAGGGCCATAGCCGTGGACATTTTCTCTGCCTCAGAGGGGAGGGGCTTATCCAGCTCTCCGTAAATCTCGCTGATGAAAGAGAGCGCGTTCTTATAAGGGTTGCTCTCCATGAATGGGGAAAGCTCTGCCACCTCGGAAAGCTCCGATAGCGCATTTTCCAGATGGATCTCATATTGGGAGAGATATTTATCCACAACTCTGTCAATGTCTGCCTTTGGCCCGGTTATACTTAAGAATTTCATTTTTTCTATCACAATGCTACCTCCGGGTTGTTAATTGTTGCAAATATAACGCATTGCTTCGTCCGGCGCTACGCCATACCGCACGCTCTCGACGGCGATGATCAGACGCCGGACTTCGTGTTCTTTGTGATACAGGTAGGAGTAGAGAACTGCAACAGAATAGGGATCCCTGCGGGATTCTTTTTCCAGTGTGGTGCGCAGGATGTAGTTATAAAAATCCTCCAGATTCTGAACTGCAAGTTTCTCGTATTTCTTACCATAATAGGTGCGTGAAAAAATCTGTTGGAATTCCTCCTGTGTGGAAGCGGAGATCAACGCTTCTATTTCATCCTGGCGGAGACGGTAATTCACCGGTATCAGCAGGGTGAGAATGGTAGCGGCAGGCATGTCGAAGCAAAGCCTCGACCGCTGGATAAACTGAAGATTCAGCATATCAAATTTCTCGCCGTAGGTGAGCGTGATCTCTTCCAGATCACGGCCGCTGAAAAGCTTTTTCCGGACGTTCCAGATCAGTGAAAAATAACAGAGATCCAGAGCCATTCCGTAGTCAAATAAAAGAGCGTTTTCCCGGTCGCGGATCTGGGAAAGAGGTTTATAAAATTCATTTCCCCTAAGCGATTCGATCAGCTCGTCCATGCTGCGGCAGGTAATCATCGTTTCCAGATTCATTTTAGAATGAGTCTGGAAAAAATCACTGTAGGGCGTAATGTCCACAGGGTCGGTGTCCCTGTGGTCAAACAGATTTGTCATTATTTCTTTAATTATGCGGATTTCATACCGTTTCGAGTAGAGATCCAGAAATTTACGCTGCTCCGAATTCGCAAAGCGGTAAATTCTGGAAAAATTGCTGAATATGGATGCTGTCAAAAGCTTTTCCAGCTGTCCTCTGTGCAGCGCGTTTTCATCCAATGAGGCCCATAGCTGGGCGTACTGCGGAGTGCGCTTTAAGTAGGAAGCCACCTGGGGAACGTCCCGAAGCTGTACGATTTCCGCGAGCTGTTCCTCGGTGATCAGTTTACTCTGCATGGCACGGATCTTTGTGGAAAGTCCGCTGTAAGCTATGATATTACCCACGCAAGGTCACATCCTTTCAGCGGTGTATGATTTTCTGAAACAATTCTTCGGAAAGCATCTCATGATTTTCCTGGAAGTAAGAATCCAGAGAAGAGGAAGCTTTTTCCATATTCTTCCGCAATGCGGATAATTCCTGATCTTTTTTTTTCTCCAGATCCTGCCGGATCTGCCTGATCTTTTCTTCAGTTTCCCGGTTCAGAGACTCGTCAAAGTCCCTGCACTGTTGTTCCGTTTCTTCTGAGAGAGTTTTTTTGGTTTTATCCGCCTCTTCCAGAATATGCTGCGCGGTGACTTCGATTTCGGATAATTTGGACAAAATATCTCCCATGCGAGCCCTCCTTTTTATTAATTTCTGTATAAAAAAGCTTTAACTACTTATTAAAAGCTTTACTTATAATACACCTTTTTTGGGGGAAAATCCAATAAATTTCAGATAAAGAAATCTGGTGAAAACGGGAAAAAAATGTGCAAAATGACTGATAAACTTTAAATAATTTCTGCTGTCAAGTAAACTTTAAATAATTTATGCTTGCTTAAGGCATGGTTAATAGTTATAGTGTAGGTATTGGTGAGCAGGAGGAAAATATGAGACTGAGGAATATACCGGGCGCAAAGGACGCAATTGTAAATAGTGCATATGTAGTGAAGGAGCCCCGGGCGCTCCGCGGATGGTGGAAGGAAGCTTATCCGGCGGCGGCGCCCGTGCATATTGAGGTGGGAATGGGAAAGGGCCGTTTTCTCATGGATATGGCTGCAAAAAATCCGGAAATTAATTATGTTGGCATTGAAATGTATGACAGTGTGCTGCTTCGGGCGCTGCAAAAGAGGGAGGAGCTTGAAAACAGCGGAAAATTTCTTCCGAATCTTATGTTTATTTGCATGGATGCCCGGCTTTTGCCGGAGGTATTTGCACCGGAAGAGGTGAGGAGAATATATCTGAATTTTTCCGATCCATGGCCGAAAGCGCGCCATGCAAAGCGGCGTTTGACCTCCCGGGAATTTCTGACGCGGTATGCGCAGATCCTGGATGAAGAGGGGTCCGTAGAGTTCAAAACCGATAACAGGGGGCTGTTTGATTTTTCTCTGGAGGAGGTGAGGGAAGCAGGCTGGGAACTGCTGGCCTGCACCTTTGATCTGCATCATGATGGGCTTCTGGCTTTGGGGAATGTGATGACGGAGTATGAGGAGAAATTTTCTTCCATGGGAAACCCTATCTGTAAGATGATTTGCCGGCCCGGGCAAAGGTGATGGAAATTTCCGCTTCACGTATTATTTCCTTTTGCATATTATAAAATAAGAATATTTCAGGTTTCGGGCCCGCGCTGATCCGGAAGGGCCCGGAGGACGGAGATCTGTATGAAGCGGAATAAAAGGCTGGACGCTGCACTGGCACAATTTACCTATAACCATTCAAGGGTTGACGGACAGGCGCAGAAAATACAGAAATCGGCCAGGGAATTAAATAGACTGCTGAATAATATGGGTCCGAAAAAGGAGAAGGAAAAAGAAAAATAAGGGAAATAATAAACAATATGGGAAAAAAATATGAATTTTTTCTTGACTTTTATATTTGCCTCCTTTATAATAGCATTTGCGTTCAGAAAAATACGCTGTGCGCTTTTAGCTCAGTTGGTAGAGCACCTGACTCTTAATCAGGGTGTCCAGGGTTCGAGCCCCTGAAGGCGCATTGAAAGTACTGTTTTTGCAACTGTTTCAGATGTTGTGGGGATGGTGCTTTTTTTAGTAGAGGAGGCAGTGAATGTTAGAATTTCGGTATGATACACAACTGTTAATCGAGGGAGAGGCCCTTGATGAGGACAAGATTGGCGATTATTTCACGGAGAACTTTAAGGGAGACTGTCTGCTGGCAGTGGGGGATGAAGAACTGATCAAAATTCATTTCCATACAAATGAACCCTGGAGGGTTTTGGAATATTGTGCGTCCCTTGGAGAAATCTATGATATTGTTATTGAAGATATGGACAGACAGTCCAGAGGCCTGAAAGGCTGATTTATAAGGTGGAAATGGAAAGATGGAAAACAGCCCATGGCGAAAGGCCATGGGCTTATATTTTGGGGTTTTACAGTGATATTTTCAGAAAAACAGGGCATATATGGCTGGTACCAGAATAGCAGGCAGCATATTTCCCACAGCGAATTTTTTGCCAAATCCCACGTTTACGCCTACACAGAAAATCAGTGCGGAGCCGATATAGGAAACATCGCTGATCAGGGACTCGTTCATAAAATCCCCGAAAGCAGCGGCGGCCAGGGTGATCAGTCCCTGATAAAGAAAAAGCGGCAGGGCGGAAAAAATAACGCCCTTTCCCAGAGTAGATGCAAAAATCATCACAATGACAAAGTCGAGAATGGCTTTGGCCGTAAGCGTGGAATAATTTCCCGTAAGGCCGTCTTCAATGGCCCCTACAATGGCCATAGCGCCTACGCAGATCACCAGGGTGGAGGTGACAAAGCCCTCCACAAAAAGAGAATCACCTTCTGTGTGAAATTTCTTTTTCAGCCATTCGCCCGCCATTTCCAGGCGTTCCTCTATTTTAAGAAGGCTTCCGGCCAGACCGCCCAGTACGAGGGAGAAAATAAGAAGCAATGTGCCCTGTGTGCTGAGCTGTCCGTCCTGGATCACAAGCATTTTTTGCAGTACGCCGGATGCGCCGATAAAAATGGTCGCGACGCCACAGGCCTGCATAAGCGCTTGACTGCATTTTTCCGGGATGCCTTTTTTTAACGTGACACCGGCTATGCCTCCTGCAATGACAGCCCCCGTATTAATGATCGTACCTAAACCAAACATGATGTCCTCCAATTGTTAAATTAATACAGCTAATACAGCTTTTTATTATAGCTTTAAATTTGCCATTGTCAAACGATTTATGTGAGCTTATAATAGACGCATAAAAAATGGAGAACACATTGAGGAGGAAGAAAATGAAGAGAGAAACAGTTGTTGTTCTCGACTTTGGAGGCCAGTATAATCAGTTGATTGCCCGCCGGGTGAGAGAATGTAATGTTTATTGCGAAATTTATTCCTATAAGACAGACATTGAAAAAATCAAGGCAATTCAGCCAAAAGGTATTATTTTTACCGGCGGCCCGAACAGCTGTTACGAGCCGGATTCCCCCACATATACAAAAGAAATATTTGGGCTTGGCGTACCGATTTTAGGTATTTGCTATGGAGCCCAGCTTATGATGCACCTGCTGGGCGGCAAAGTGGAAAAGGCTCCTGTACGGGAGTACGGCAAGATCGAAGTGAATGTAAATACAAAGTCCTGGCTGTTTAAGGGTGTTTCTCCAAAGACAATCTGCTGGATGAGCCATAATGACTATATTTCTGAGAAAGCTCCGGGTTTTGAAATTTCCGCATGGACAGATGATTGTCCGGTGGCAGCGGCGGAGAATGTGGAGAATAATCTGTATGCCGTGCAGTTCCATCCGGAGGTCCTTCACACTCGGGAAGGAACGAAAATGCTGTCGAATTTTGTATTTCATGTATGTGGCTGCACCGGAGACTGGAGAATGGATTCCTTTGTGGAAGAATCCATCCGGGCGATCCGGAAGAAGGTGGGAGACGGAAAGGTTCTCTGCGCGCTTTCCGGCGGTGTGGATTCCTCCGTTGCGGCAGTCCTTTTGTCAAGGGCGGTGGGAAAACAGCTCACCTGCGTATTTGTGGATCATGGTCTGCTCCGTAAAAATGAGGGTGATGAGGTGGAAACCGTTTTTGGACCGACGGGACCTTATGATCTGAACTTTATTCGCGTGAATGCACAGGAACGCTTTTATGCGAAGCTTGCAGGAGTGGAGGAGCCGGAGAAAAAGCGTAAAATCATCGGTGAAGAGTTTATCCGCGTTTTCGAGGAGGAGGCAAAGAAAATCGGCGCCGTGGATTTTCTGGTACAGGGAACGATCTACCCGGATGTGGTAGAGAGCGGCGTGGGCGGTGAGTCTACTGTAATCAAGTCACATCACAATGTGGGCGGACTGCCGGATCATGTTGATTTTAAGGAGATTATTGAGCCACTTCGCGATTTGTTTAAGGATGAAGTGAGAAAAGCAGGATTGGAGTTGGGTATCCCGGACTATCTGGTATTCCGCCAGCCCTTCCCGGGCCCGGGGCTTGGCATCCGTATCATTGGCGATATCACCGCCGAGAAGGTAAAAATGGTACAGGAGGCGGATGCAATCTGGCGTGAGGAGATCGCCAATGCGGGTTGGGATAAAAAAGTAAACCAATATTTTGCTGCTTTGACCAATATGAAATCCGTAGGCGTTATGGGCGATGAGAGAACCTACGACTACGCAATCGCACTCAGAGCAGTGATGACAACGGATTTCATGACCGCCGAGAGTGCAGAAGTGCCTTGGGAAGTAATCGGCAGAGCTGCCAACAGAATTGTAAATGAAGTGAAGCATGTGAACAGGGTTTTGTATGACTGCACCGGGAAACCGCCGGCAACGATTGAGTTCGAATAATAAGTAAAACCCCGATTTTCCTTGAAAATAAAGGATTTTCGGG
>CAZGTY010000013.1:0-5846 GCA_964528895.1 uncultured Blautia sp.
TGAAGGGGAAGTGGTTCTTCTCCGAAATGCCCCGTCTCCCGATTCGCTTCGAACTCCCGTCAGATTCTGAAAAATCTGCTCCGGCGGCAGTCGTCCTTCTTCTTAGGAGGCGTGTGCTCTATCCGGCTGAGCTATAGCGACATTTTAAAAAAACTATTAAATTGTACTTATAACCTGAACTCTTGTCAATCATCTTTTTTGCTTAGGCGAATGTTCCAACGTAACCTTAGGAAGCGTTTGTTACGCATTTATTAAGGGATCTGATCTCTTATATTTTTACCACAACGATGATTGTACTATATTTCTCCGAAAAAAACAAGCCGGGAAATGATTTTAATTAAATTAACCTGTTATGCTATTTCAAAAATGCAGTTGCCCCTGAAGCCAGATGATTCCTTTAAATCTTCTTCCCACTTTTGGCTCTCCTAAAAGATCCGCCCTGTTGATGCACACATCAAACTGCATATCATTGCTCTCAACAGTCAACTGGCAGAGCTCCTCGCCAGTAAGAATATTTTTAAAGGTCATAAAGTCCAATATTTCGCCCATGATATTATACTGATCACATTCAATACCATAGGGCATAAAATAAGAATCCACGATAGTAAAAATATCCTCTGTGATGATTCTCTGAGAGATCATAGAATAAGTATCCATATCCTCCATGGTAAGGCTCTCCATAGCCTCCTCATCCCCGTTTCTGGCGGCGTCGATCAAATGATTTCTGTTTTTTGCAGATTCCCGCTCCAGCTTCACGGCCTCTTTATCCTTCTGCACGGGAAGAAGAATTTTTCCGTGGCTTGCAAGCCCTGACAGGGTGAGCGGCTGATAGTCCAGAAAGCCGCCCCTTTTATAGCTTTCCTGCATATATTCCGCCGCATTTTGAAGATAGAAAATCAAAGTGATCCCGATTCTCAGATCGTCACATGCACCGGCAAAAGATTCCTTCTCGGCGTGCTGCTCGATCTGCACATGCTCCTGCGTGGTAATGCCGGTTCCTCGGAAAAATGGAAAATAGTATTCTACTTGAAACTTACCATTATCATCATACTGACCGCAAACAGTAATACCGCAATCACAGCCATAATTTTTCGAATATTCCACAAAGACACTCTCTCTGTGGCTCTCCACCGCTGTCTTTTCATCATAATTGCGGATGACGTCCTGTATAATTTCTTTTATCTCCCTGCGTTTTGTGATCTTTGAAAAGCCGACTGTCCTCAAATATTTATGCACAAGAACACCTCCTGAAAAAGAATGCCAGACCTTCCTACGCCCGGGTCTTTCTCTCAATCTTTTTCACGCCGCCCATATATGGCTGCAATGCTTCCGGAATATCCACGGAGCCATCTGCATTCAGATTATTTTCCAGAAACGCAATCAGCATTCTGGGCGGTGCAACTACTGTATTATTTAGTGTATGCGCTAAATATTTTTTGCCGCCTTCTCCATTTACACGGATCTTCAGACGACGTGCCTGAGCATCGCCGAGATTGGAACAGCTTCCCACCTCGAAATATTTCTTCTGCCTCGGAGACCACGCCTCCACATCCACAGATTTTACTTTCAGATCTGCCAGATCGCCGGAACAACATTCCAGCGTGCGTACCGGAATATCAAGAGAACGGAAGAGGTCCACCGTATTCTGCCAAAGCCTGTCAAACCACACAGGACTCTCTTCCGGCCTGCAGACAACGATCATTTCCTGTTTTTCAAACTGATGAATACGATATACGCCGCGTTCTTCCAGACCATGTGCTCCTTTTTCCTTGCGGAAACAGGGCGAATAGCTGGTCAACGTCTTTGGAAGCTGATCCTCAGGAATGATCTGGTCAATAAATTTGCCGATCATGGAATGCTCGCTGGTTCCGATGAGAAACAAATCCTCACCTTCTATTTTATACATCATGGCATCCATTTCCGCAAAGCTCATAACACCGGTTACCACATTGCTCCGGATCATGAAGGGCGGCACACAATAAGTAAAGCCTCTGTTGATCATAAAATCTCTGGCGTATGAGATAACTGCGGAATGCAGTCTCGCAATATCACCCATCAGATAATAAAATCCATTTCCGGCCACTCTTCTGGCACTGTCCAGATCAATACCGTTAAAGCTTTCCATGATCTCTGTGTGATATGGAATTTCAAAATCCGGAACAACCGGTTCTCCGAATCTTTCTACTTCTACATTTTCGGTGTCATCCTTACCAATCGGTACGGAAGGATCAATCATATTCGGAATTACCATCATTATTTTTAAAAGTTCTTCCTCAACCTCTTTTTCACGGGCGGAAAGCTTCTCGATACGCGCTGCGGAAGCAGCCGCCTGCTTTTTTATCTCCTCAGCCTCTTCCCGTTTGCCCTGTCCCATAAGAGCGCCGATCTGCTTGGAGATCTTATTTCTTTCAGCACGAAGCGCCTCCACTTCCAGCTTGATCTCGCGATTTTCTTTATCCAGCTCTAAAACCTTATCAACCAGCTCAAGCTTATTATCCTGAAACTTATTTTTGATATTCTGTTTTACAAGCTCCGGATTTTCTCTTACAAATTTGATATCTAACATAGCTTCCTCCTCAACAGATGCATTTTCCATATGCTTCCTGTTATTATTGTTATTTTTCCCCTGATTCATCCAATTCGCCAAGATTAAAATTTACGGCTCTCCGAAGAGCTTCCACCTCTTCCTGGCTCAGCATCACATAAGATTCGCCTTTGACAATTTCTTTCAGATAAAGAAAACAATTGTCTCTGCTGTGAACAGCATTCAGGATCAAGCCTGTATTATCCTTATCCAACAATGCAAGGGCAAAACTCAGCTTGCCACCCACATCATCAAAAGCATCGTATTTTTCCACACCGTACTTACTGAACATTACGCCAAGGCTTTTCTTTATACGGTGAAGCTCATTTTCATAATCATCCTTTACTTCAAATAAATGATCGATCTGAGAAAATTTTCTGGAAAAAACCTTTTCCAGAGACTGTCCGTCCGTACCCTTCATGAACATTTTATACTTCCGCTCCAGACGGCTGATGCGTATTCTGCTGCCAACCATATTAATGAGCAAAACAATGACCAGCGCAAGCAATACGATTACAATGATTCCAAGGTCGATCCCCAGTCCTTCAAAAAAATTGCTCATATCCTGCTCCCCTGTTTTATGGATTCAAACAAATCAATGATCCGCTCCAGTTCATCCCTGGAATAGTACTCAATTTCGATTTTGCCCGTATTGTTCTTTTTCCTCTGTATAAATACTTTCGTTCCTACAATACTGCGCATCTTTTCCTCAAGGCTTTCGTATACGGCGTCCTCCGCAGTATTAAAAACAGCTTCTTTTTTCTTTTTCGGCGGCTTTATAATACTTTTTACCAGCTTTTCCGTTTCTCTGACGCTTAATTTATTATCAAAGATCCTCAAAGCTGTTTCCGCCTGTACGTTCGGATTATCAATGGCAAGAAGCGCTCTGGCATGACCCGATGAAATCATATCATCTATCAGCATCTGCTGAACACGATCATCAAGCTTCAGAAGACGCATGGAATTTGTAACGGCAGTCCGGCTTTTTGAAACACGTTCCGCAATTTCATCCTGCTTCATCTGAAATTCATCCATGAGCCTTTTATAGGCCAAAGCTTCCTCTATAGGATTCAGGTCTTCTCTTTGTATATTTTCAATCAGAGAAATCTCAACAATTTCCTGATCATTAAATTCTCTGATCAGTACGGGGACTTCCTTTAAGCCTGCCATTTTTGCCGCGCGCCAGCGGCGTTCACCGGCAATTATTTCATAATAGTCCTTTTTATCGGACACTAATAAAGGCTGTAATATTCCGTACTGTTTAATGGACTCTGATAATTCTAAAAGGGCGTCTTCATTAAACTGTTTACGGGGCTGACTTTTATTCGGCTCTACCCTGGAAATTTTTACCATCACTTCCGAAGTCTTTTTTTCTTCTTCTGCGGCAACTGTTTTCTTTGTTTTTTCTGTAGCTCCCGGTTTAACATTTTTTACGACTTTTGGGCTCTCCTGTACCGCTTTATCCGGGAATAACGCATCCAACCCTCTCCCAAGCCCTGATTTTTTTGCTGCCATCATTCGTCCTCCCTGTTAATAACTTCCTCTGCCAGCAGTCGATAACTTTCCGCTCCTGTAGATTTTGGATCATAGATGGTAATAGGCTGTCCATAGCTGGGAGCTTCCGCAAGCCGTACATTTCGGGGAATAATGGTTTTATAAATATTCTGTTTCAGATTATCTTTCACATTTTCCACCACCTGCAGAGAAAGATTTGTTCTCGCATCATACATCGTAAAAACAACGCCCTCTATAACAAGCTTTTTGTTTAATCGTTCTTTCACAAGATCAATCGTATGAATAAGCTGTGACAGCCCTTCCAAAGCATAATATTCACACTGGATAGGAACCAGGACAGATGTAGCCGCGGCTAATGCATTGATTGTCAGCATACTCAATGACGGAGGACAATCCATAATTATGTAGTCATATTTCCGACGGATCTTATCAGTAACACCTTTTAAAATGTATTCTTTATCCTCTATTCCGATCAATTCAATTTCCGCACCGGATAAATTCACATTAGAAGGTATTAAATCCAGATTTTTCACCACATTTTTTATGATGGTGTCCTTCACCTCGGCTTCTCCCAAAAGAAGTTCATATAAAGTATTTTCCACTGAATTTTTATCTATTCCCAAGCCGCTGGTAGTATTTCCCTGCGGGTCAATGTCAATCGTCAATACTTTTTTACCCTGTTCAGCCAGGCAGGCTGAAAGATTAATCGCCGTAGTCGACTTTCCTACTCCGCCTTTCTGATTGGCAACTGCTATAATCCTGCCCAAAATATCCCTCCTTTTAAACGAGGTTACACCTGCATAACTTCTTCCAAACTAAATGTCCGGAACGTTAACTGCTTTATATTATAACACTTTTACTCTCATACTTCTACATATTGTTTCATGTGAAACATAAAAAATATATGGATTTTTTTGAAATTCTTGTGTATTTTGATTCTGTCCATACTTTACGTATTTATACAAAATAAATAAACGCCTCCCTTGCCGTCAGGCCTCTGGTTATTTTTAAATTTGTATTTAATGATTCCACGGTCAAAAGCCTGTCTCCACGGAATGCTTGCATTTCAATGGAGACAAGGCTTAATGACCCGCCCCGATATGAGCATGAAGTGGTGCGCAAGCGCCACGGGAATGCGAATATTGGACAGATTGTGGGACCGCGAAACGCGGGACAATCAGGGAATTTCCTTTTGACGTGTAAATCATTTAATGATATTTCAGCACTGATTTCACCGGAAAAGGAATATAATACTTACCTGTCCTTATCTTCAAAAAATGAATAGAAAATCTTTTTGAAACCTGAAAACAACTTTCTATTCACAAAACCATATAAACCATCTTACGCATCTCTGTTCCACAAACTCTCACCCGTATATTTTTATATATAGACTAAAAAAAGATATGAATTGTCCTGTTCTGTTCTGACCTGCGCTTGTATATATCAATTTGCATCTATAGTGCTGTAAATACAGTCTAAACTTACAAGATAGCATGAATGGTATCCTTTCCATCAAAAAAACGCTCCGACATTATATAAACCAACGCGTACAAACAGTTCAATCTATATCTCAACCCGTATCGCACACCAATAAGATGTTTCACGTGAAACATCTTATTACGTATACACAAATATATCTATTCAAAACAAACCAGAGATATAAATTCCACATTTTTCATATTCTTCTTTTCTGCAAATGTTTTCACGCAAACATTTTATCTGGAATCAATACCAGGGTGGAGGTATG
>CAZGTY010000013.1:5946-53859 GCA_964528895.1 uncultured Blautia sp.
AAAACGTCGGGGACAAAACAAGCGATCCATACCTCCACCCGTAAATGTTCATTAATAACATATTTCACATGAAATATGTTATTAACTCTACACAAATATATCTGTTCAATACCAATCAAAGATTTAAATTCCACATTTTTCATATTCTTCTTTTCCGCAAATGTTTTCACGCAAACATTTTATCTGGAATCAATACCAGGGTGGAGGTATGGATTGCTCTGTTTTGGACTTCGACTGGTTTTATATATGTTTTGCGAGCATAGCGACTGCGGACGAAGCATGTCTGAGCTCTTCGAGCGAGTTTGCTGAGTCCGCAGTCCATCAGCGGCGCAGCAAAACATTATAAAACGTCGGGGACAAAACAAGCGATCCATACCTCCACCCGTAAATGTTCATTAAAAAATGTTTCACGTGAAACATTGCATCTCTTTTTTCTCACCCTATCCACAAAATCGTTGTAAATTTCAACATTTTATCGTATAATTAATAAACACATAAACTTATCATATTTTCAGAAAGGTGGTTTACAAAATGAAAAAACACAAAAACCGAATTCTTACCTTTACCGCCTTATTTGCTATTGCAACGGTTATCCTCCATATTATAAACCGTTTTATTGCAATATCAGCTACGTTTAAAGAGATGCTGCACATTGGAGACAATAATTATTATAAATGGCGTTTTGGAAAGGTATATTACACTAAGCAGGGAGAAGGCGCTCCCTTATTACTGATACATGATATACTTCCGGGATCATCCGGCTATGAATGGAACAGAGTAGAAGATGAATTAGCAAAAAAACACACTGTTTACACTCTGGACCTGCTTGGCTGTGGAAGGTCAGAAAAACCAGGTATCACCTATACAAACTTTGTTTACGTACAGCTTATCTGTGACTTTATAAAAAATGTGATTGGAGACAAAACAAACGTAATCGCCAGCGGATTATCAGGTTCCTTTGTAATAATGGCCTGTCAGAATGACAAAACCTGCTTCAGCAAAATCATGCTGGTAAATCCAAAAAGCCTCACCAATCTAAACCAAATGCCATCTAAAAAAGATGAAATAATGAAAGTAGTTTTGGAAATTCCTGTTTTTGGAACATTAATATACCATATTGCCGTATCAAAAATGTATATACGAAATATGTTTATAGAAAAGCTGTATTATAATCCCTTCCACTTGGACCAGGACATGATCGACGCTTATTATGAAGGAGAACATCGCGGCGGCAGCTATGCAAAAAAAGTTTATATCAGCCAGATATGCAAATTCATGAATATAAATATTTTTAACGCATTAAAAACTATTGATAACAGCATTTATATTGTTCTGGGTGAAGCAGAACCTGATCAGGAAAATATTATCTTTGAATATCACGATGTAAATCCATCCATTGAAGCTTCTACAGTAAAAAAAGCAAAGCATTTACCGCAGGTTGAAAACCCTGAAGGATTTCTGGAACAGACAGAAATATTTTTTTAACGATCAATCGCTTTAAAAACAAAAATGCAGATTCCCGGCCGTTTAAGGTCTGAACAGAATCTGCATTTCCTGCGCCGACAGCCTTCACCCATTAAAAAAACAATTTCTTCTCAATGGAAGCAGATTTACATAATATTGTAAATAATCAGCAAATAGGCTCCTTCAGCGGAGTTCCCGCCTTTCGGGGATACCGCCCGGGAGTCTGTTTTATTTTTTTAATAATCACCAGAGATCGCTGAATATCAGATCCCGGAAGATTGAAAAAAAGGGTATTTTCCAGTTCACCGCCGAGAATCCTGATGGCTTTTATTGACTGTTTTATTTCCTCCTGTACTTTTCCGGATTTATAAGAAATAAAAAAACCTCCTAGGTTTACATAAGGTATACAATACTCAGAGAGCGTTGCAAGATTGGAAACCGCCCTGGAAACACACAGATCATATTTCTCCCGGTAATTTTTATTTTTTGCATATTCTTCAGCACGTCCATGGATTGCTTCGATATGATCCATTTTTAAGAGACCAATGGCCTCATTAAGAAAAGTCACACGCTTTTTCAGCGCATCCAAAAGGCGCCCCTCCAAATGAGGATAGGCAATTTTCAAAGGCACCCCTGGAAAGCCCGCACCGGTGCCTATATCTATATAAGAATTAACCCTGCTCATATCCACAGCTTTTGCACATGCAAGACTGTCCAGAAAATGTTTCAGCAAAACCTCCTGAAATTCCGTAATTCCGGTAAGGTTCATCACCTTATTCTTTTCTGCCAGATACTTATAAAAATCGATAAATTGCTGTTCCTGTACCTGATTTAATCGGATTCCGATTTGTTCGCAGCCTTCCCGAAATGCCATCAGATCATAAATCATATATTTTCTCCTGCTAATTTATAAACTATTATCCCTTCAGTCTCTATAAACCATAATTTCGGATTTCAGCTCAAGTTCAGAAAACTTTATGGTAAACGTCATGAAAAAATTACAACTTGTCCTGTAATCCACACGATTATTCATGCCTTTTTCCATATTGCTCCAGATATACCAACAATACGGATATATCTGCGGGAGATACTCCGGAAATACGGGAAGCCTGCCCGATAGAAACAGGGCGGCAGGACATCAGCTTTTGACGCGCTTCTATACGAAGGCTTCCGATTTTTTCATAATCCAGATCCTCCGGTATCTTTTTAGACTCAAGTCTTTTAAACTGTTCTACCTGTTTCATTTGACGCCGGATATAACCGTCATATTTGATATTAATCTCTACCTGCTCCCATACATCCCGGGGAAGCTTCGGACGGTTCTCATCCAAAGGCGCCACAGCCTCATAAGAAAGCTCCGGACGCCGGATCAGCTCCGCCAGAGTAGTACCGGATTTTAACAATGCACTTCCGCATTTATCAAGAAGCTCCTGTACCTTCTCAGAAGCGCCGATATTCGTATGCTCCACACGCTGAATTTCTTCATTAATCTGATTCTCTTTTTTTAAAACTTTCTCATATGTCTTCCGGTCAATGAGGCCCACCTGATAACCTTTTTTTCGAAGTCTTAAATCCGCATTGTCCTGACGGAGAAGAAGTCGATATTCCGCACGGCTGGTCATCATACGGTAAGGTTCATGATTTTCCTTTGTAACAAGATCATCAATCAATACTCCAATATACGCCTCTGACCTGTCCAAAACCAGCATTTCCTGACCCTTTATTTTCATCGCCGCATTAATGCCGGCGATTAATCCCTGTGCAGCCGCTTCCTCATAGCCTGAGCTTCCGTTAAACTGACCCGCGCTGAAAAGTCCCTTAATTTTCTTAAATTCCAGAGTGGGATAGAGCTGTCTGGGATTGATACAGTCATATTCGATCGCATATGCATTTTTCACAATGCGGGCGTTTTCTAATCCGGCAACAGAGCGGTACATGGCGGTTTGAACGTCCTCTGGAAGGGAGCTGGACATACCGCCGATATACATTTCATTTGTATAAAGTCCTTCAGGCTCTATAAAGACCTGATGACGGTCTTTATCAGCAAACCGTACTACCTTGTCCTCGATAGAAGGGCAGTACCGGGGTCCTGTTCCTTCAATAGCGCCTGAAAAGAGAGGAGACCTGTCCAGATTTTCCCGGATAATTTCATGGGTTTTTTCATTCGTATAAGTAAGCCAGCAGGATTTCTGGGAAATCTGAACAGTATCCGGATCCGTTGAAAATGAAAATGGTACTACGCGCTCATCGCCAAGCTGTTCCTCCATCTTGCTGTAATCAATGGAATTACCCGCAATTCTGGCAGGAGTCCCCGTTTTAAAACGAAAAAGCTCGATACCAAGCTCCTTCAGAGAATCCGTAAGATGATTTGCCGCCTGCAGGCCATTCGGACCGGTATAGTTGCTTACATCGCCATAAATACAACGCGCTTTCAGATACGTACCGGTACAAAGAACCGCCGCACGGCAGTGATAAACAGCACCGGAATAAGTTTCCACACCGGTGATCTTTCCATTCTCAACAATAAGCCTGGTCACCTCTCCCTGCCTGATCGTAAGATTCTCCGTATTCTCAAGAGTTCGCCGCATCTCATTGCTGTAAGCCTGTTTATCGGCCTGCGCCCGCAGAGAGTGGACTGCAGGACCTTTTGATTTATTCAGCATCTTTGACTGAATAAATGTCTTATCAATATTTTTCCCCATCTCACCGCCTAAAGCATCAAGCTCACGCACCAGATGACCTTTGGAGCTTCCTCCGATATTCGGATTGCATGGCATCAGGGCAATACTGTCCACACTTACCGTAAACATAACTGTTTTAAGGCCCAGCCTTGCGCCTGCGAGCGCAGCCTCACAGCCTGCATGTCCGGCTCCCACTACAACAATATCATAATCCTCAACCAACTTTTTCATAGAAACCTCACCTATTTGCCCATACAGAATTTTTCAAAAATCTGATTGATAATATCCTCCTCCACGGATTCTCCCAAAATCCTGCCCAAATGCTCATATGCGTTTGTAAGGTCAATGGAAAAGAAATCCTCCGGCATATTGGCTTCAATACTTTTCACAACCAGCTCCAGACTGTTCAAAGCCTCCTCAAGGGCTTTTTTATGTCTCGCATTGGTAATGTATACTTCATCATTAAAGGAAATTACCCCTTTAAAAAACATTTCTTTTATTTCCGTCTCAAGCTCTTCCAGCCCTTTTTCTTCCACTGCGGAAACAGGCACTACCGGACGCCCCGTCAGCTTTCTTAATTCAAGAATATCCACTTCCGGAGAAAGATCCGTCTTATTATATATGACAATCGCCTTTTTTTCACCCATCATGGAAATGATTTTTCTGTCATTTTCATCCAACGGCACGGAAGAATCTACCACATAAAGAATCAGATCCGCGTTCTTTGCCGCTTCTTTTGCCCGGCTTACACCGATTTTTTCCACAATATCTTCTGTTTCCCTGATTCCTGCCGTATCGATCATGCGAAGGGTGATTCCCTGTAGAGTAATATATTCTTCCAGAACATCTCTGGTGGTTCCAGCTACATTTGTCACAATGGCTCTGTTTTCTCCTATCAGAAAATTCATTAAAGAAGATTTTCCGGCATTTGGTTTTCCTAAAATAACGGTCCTGATACCTTCCTGAATCATTTTTCCGTCATCTGCGGAATCCAGTAAATGCCTCACTTCACAAATCTGTTCTTTTACTATATCCATAAGCTTTTCCGGGTATGCCTCCAGACTGATGTGTTCCGGATCGTCCAGAGCGGATTCAATATATGCTATTTCATACAGAAGCCTGCTTCGGATCTCCCGGACTGCACGGAGTACGGATCCCTTAAGCTGCTCCATAGAGTTTTTTAATGCATACTCGTTCTTTGCGGAGATCACGTCCATAACTGCCTCCGCCTGGGAAAGATCGATTCTTCCGTTTAAAAAAGCCCGTTTTGTAAATTCTCCCGGCTCCGCGATCTGCGCGCCATTTTTTAAAACAGTTTCCAGTACGCGCTTCATGGCGTATACGCCGCCATGACAGTCTATCTCTACGGTATCCTCACCTGTAAATGTCCTGGGCGCTTTCATGACCATTACCAAAACCTCATCGATCATTTTCTTTCCGTCAAATATATAACCATAATGGATCGTGTGAGTAGGCGCTTCTCTGATATTTTTTCCGCCGCCCTTTGACCGATAAATCTTTGATATAACATTCATAGAATCCCTGCCGCTGATCCGGATGATCCCGATTCCCGATGCGCTCATAGCTGTGGAAATTGCAGCGATCGTAGTATCCATTTTTCCTCCTGTAAAAAAAATGTTATTCCGGGGAAAGCACACGTACCGTACGTGTTATTCACGCTTTCACCTAGAATAACATTTTTATTTAAAAAATCCAAGTACAACAAACGAAATCAGACAAGTCAAACGTCCGTTATCTTTCATTCGTCATATTAATATTTTTTCAATTTTACAACTACATGACGGTAGGGCTCTTCTCCCTCGCTCACAGTCTCCACAAATTTATTACCCTGAAGAGAAGAGTGGATGATCCGTCTTTCATATGGATTCATGGGCTCCAGAACAACTGCTTTCCTCGTCTTTTTTACTTTATAGGCAATTCCTCTTGCCAGATTTTCCAGAGTTTCTTTTCTCCGTCTTCTGTAATCCTCCGTATCAAGCTTTACGCGGATGTAATTGGATTTACCTTTATTTACTACAAGACTGGTAAGATATTGAAGGGAATCCAGCGTCTGGCCTCTTTTACCGATGATAATTCCCATATCGGCTCCTTCAAAATCCACCTCAAGACATCCGTCTGAGGTATTATATTTCGAAGTGATCTCCACCTCTCCAATATCCATGGAACCAAATACATCCTTAAGGAAAGTAACTGCTTTTCCTTCGATCTCTTTAATTTCCTCCGGATCCGTAATAATTTCCACCGGCTTGGATGCTTTCTGCGGTTTTTCCCTGACAGCCTTAACCGGATTTTCTTTTACTTCTTCCAGTTCCTTTTCCGCTTTAACAGGTTCCTCCTTCGCATCCGCCTTTTTATGTTCTTCCTTGCGAACAGGCTTTTCTCCTGATTTACCAGGCTTCTGTGCGGCTTTTTGTGGTTTTGGGGCCTTCGGCGCCGCAGACGCAGACTTCTGAGATGCAGGCTTATTCACCGGCTTTTTCTCTTCTTTTATGGATTCCATCTTCACGGAATCTACAATCTTCTCGATATCTACTTCATCAGAAGTTTCTTCTAATTTGCGAACCATGATCACTGCAGGTTTGCTTCCGATTCCAAAAAATCCGGAGCTTCCTTCGCTTATCACCTGTATATCCAGATGATCGCTGGAGGTTCCAAGCTCTATGCAGGCTTTTGTGATCGCTTCACTCTTTGTTTTCGCTGAAAACTGGATGTAATCCGTCATCTTGAATCCAACCTTCCTTTCTTATTTTTTCTTATTTCTCTCGTTATAATCCCTTACCATGTTCGCTTTTGCCGTAATGCTTCCCGGCTTTGCATTTGACGCTTTTTTATAGGCTTCTTCTACTTTTCTTGCACGTTCATCCATATTCTTGCCGCTGTTTCCCTTATCAACTCTGGTATTGATATTCTTTACACTCTGATGTGCCTGATTTGTGATTTTCTGAGGAGGAAGACCGGATTTTTCCCGTTTCTTCTCCATCTTCTTCATATTTTCATTGATCAGCTCTTCAATATCAATCTTATCCAGGTGACGGTTGATCAAAAGCTGCTGAATACCTCTCACTACGGCACTGGCAATCCAGTATATACCAAGGCCTACCGGAAAAGTAAAGCAGAAAAAAGCGGACATAAGCGGCATAAAGGTATTCATGGTCTTCATGGAAGTTGCCATCGTATCCCCCTGCTTGTCATTATTCTGAGCAGCCTGAGGCATCAGTTTAATATTAAGTACCTGTGTAAGCCATGAAAGAACCGGAATCGCTATTGCGGCAATCACTGCAATGATCGTGCCTGCCTTAATGCCTGTAGTAATAATATTCCAAGGCTGATCCGCGATATTCAGTACGCCGAACGTCTGAAGCTTGGAAATTTCCTTTGCCGTGCTGTTAATCACATCCGTAAAACCGGAAAACTGCTTGATCTGTGCAAGCTCCTTCCATTGAGAAGGAGACAAAGCATATAAAAAGTCAACAATCGAATTTTCTATCTGACTTTGGGTAGCTCCTTCCGCAATCTGACTTACCCTGGTCATTTTATTGTCACTGATAAAACTATTTACTATTTCCGTAAAACCATTTACAGCGGAAATCTGAGCAACTGCGTTTGTAAAAATAGCTTTTACACTGCTTACATAAGCAGGTATATTCTGAATAACCTGCCACAATGATAAAAGGATCGGCATCTGAATCAGAAGCTGGACACAGCTTCCGGTAGGAGATACGCCGTATTTTGAATAAACAGCCATGGTCTCTTCGTTCATTTTTACCTGTGATTCCTGATCCTTTTTACCCTGATATTTTTTCTGGATCTTCTGAATCTCCGGCTGCATGATGGCAGAAAGCTTGGAAAACTTCTGCTGCTTGATTTGCAGAGGAGTTAATAGCAGATAAATAATAATACTGAAGATGATAATACAAAGACCAAGATTCTGAATTCCGAATAAGCCGTCCAGTATCTTATAAATGCCATCCATCACCCATCCTAAAACGGATGCCACCTGTCCAACAATCGGCATACTGCTCTTTGTTGCTAAAATCATTTTCAAAATCCCTTTCCTTCTGGAATCCTGCTTTTACAGGACTTTTTTTCAGTTCTATGGTACAGGATCATATCCTCCATGCGAAAAGGGATTGCACCGTAAAATTCTCCATACTGTCAACAGGCCTCCCTTTAATGCACCATATTTTTCAATAGCTTCTAAACCATATTGAGAACATGTGGGAATATAAGGACATTTTGTTCTCTTCATCGGTGATAAATATTTCTGATAGAGACGTATCATTTTAATAAGAAGTTTTTTAATCATTATTCTCATTACCCGTTATATGACATCTGCTGGCCAGTTGAAGCAGGGATTTTTCTATTTCCTGATAAGAACGCCCATTTGCCGTATTTCTGGCTATCACAACAATATCATAATTTCTGTTAAACGATTCTTCGTTCAGACGATAGCTTTCTCTGATCAATCTGGTGACTCTGTGGCGAACCACACTGTTTCCTACTTTTTTACTTACCGATATTCCCAGACGATTCCTATTGTATTGATTTTCCAATACATACATCACCAGATACCGATTTGCCTGCGATGTTCCATTTTTATATACCTGTTGAAAATCTTTATTTTTTTTCAAGGACTCCGAATACTTCATAGAATCCTCCTTTTTAAAAGCGTCCAATATCTTCTTTACACTATAAATAGAAGAAAAGACCACAAAACTGCGGTCTTATATCTTTATGCTGATAACTGTTTTCTTCCCTTTAATCTTCTGGAAGCTAAAACTTTCCGGCCGCCCTTTGTGCTCATTCGAGCTCTGAATCCATGAACCTTAGCTCTGGATCTTTTCTTTGGCTGAAATGTCATTTTCATAGGTAAAGCACCTCCTTCATATATTTTCTCTCATTCTTTTTTATTTCTTTTTCACTAAATAGAACATCATTTCAATTATATTCATAAAAGCCTGTTTCGTCAAGGAAAAAATGGACAATAGAAAAAATAAGGTTTACGTAATATTATCCACAAAATGTGGATAACTTGTGGATAACTTAATTATTTTAAAGAAATATATCCACTTTTTTCATTTATTTTTTCACTTTTTCTTAAAAAAACCATTTTTTAATGAAGTTTCGACAGTGGAAAAAATTATACACCATTTTGGTTGCTATTTTTACATCAAAATAATATTATGGTAACTAACAAGCAGATATCCACCATTTACACATTTTCCACATATGCCGGAAACTTTTATTTAACCATTGCGAAAAAATGTGATTTATTATAATATAAAAAAGGATATTTATGTCTTTTTGACCCTAATATAAAGAGCATCAGTCAGGAGAATTTAACATGAATAAGGTAATTGAAAAATGGGATGAAATCCTTCAGATCGTAAAAAGAGAATGCGATGTGGCAGACGTGGCATTTAACACATGGCTGAAACCTCTGCAGATATATAAAGTAGAAGGAAATATCGTATTTATTCTGGTACCTTCCGATCAGATGGTTTCCATCACCATTATTACTAAAAAATATAAACTTCCCCTGCAGGTAACTATCTGTGAAGTAACCGGTATGGATGACTGCGAAATCCGTTTTGTTCTTCCTGAGGAAGTACCTAAAAAAGAAACGTCTCCATATGATAACTCTGTGCATAAGCAGAGAGCAAAGGAAGCAAACCTGAATCCGAAATATACATTTGATACTTTTGTTGTGGGAAGCAGCAACAAGCTGGCGCATGCAGCTTCCCTGGCAGTGGCGGAATCTCCCGGAGATACCTACAATCCTCTTTTTATATATGGAGGAGCAGGACTTGGAAAAACACATCTCATGCATTCCATTGCTCACTACATCATCGAAAACAATGAAAACAGCAAGGTTTTATATGTAACCAGCGAAGAATTTACCAACGAACTGATCGACGCTATCCGTAACGGTAATAATTCTTCCATGAGTAAATTTCGTGATAAATACCGGAACATTGATGTTCTTCTTATCGACGACATCCAGTTTATCATCGGAAAGGAATCCACACAGGAGGAATTTTTTCACACCTTTAACAGTCTTCACAGCGCCAAAAAACAGATCATCATATCTTCGGACAAGCCTCCTAAGGATATGCAGATCTTGGAGGAGAGATTCCGCTCCCGGTTCGAATGGGGACTGATTGCAGACATTACGCTGCCGGATTATGAAACGAGAATGGCCATTCTTCATAAAAAAGAAGAAATCGACGGATACAATATCAACGAGGAAGTTATTAAATATATTGCCAACAACATTAAATCCAATATTCGTGAACTCGAGGGAGCTTTTAATAAGGTAATGGCATCCTCAAAGCTCGAAAATAAAGAAGTAACTCTGGAACTGGCAGAGGAAGCCCTTAAGGATATTATCTCCCCAGGTGAAAATAAAGTAATCACTCCGGAATACATTATTTCCGTAGTAGCAGATCACTATAATATAACGCCTGCGGATATTACCGGAACCAAACGAAATTCCAAAATCGTAGAGCCAAGACAGATTTCCATGTTTCTTTGCAGGGATATCATCGATACCTCTCTGAAAGTGATTGGCAAATATATTGGAAACAGAGATCACACCACGGTCATGCATGGGATTGAAAAAATAGAAAAAGAGATTCAGGTAAATGAATCTCTGAAAAATACAATTTCTACCTTAAGAAAAAAAATTAATCCACAAAATTAAGAGGTTATCCACAAACCTCACCTACACTTTTACACGGTCTTTTCAACTTCAGATTTCTTTTTATA
This sequence comes from uncultured Blautia sp., assembly GCA_964528895.1. Taxonomy (GTDB): domain Bacteria; phylum Bacillota; class Clostridia; order Lachnospirales; family Lachnospiraceae; genus Blautia_A. The sequence goes on from CAZGTY010000013.1 coordinate 16,881, forward strand.
TCAGAGGATCAGGCGACTTATTCACAAATTCACATCCTCTAAGAATAATAAGACGAATTTATTATTTAATTACTTATAAAAATTTTCAACCGAGAAGGGAGTCGCATGCAACATGAAAATTATATGTTCTAAAAACAGTCTTTTAAAAAGCGTCAATATTTCCATGAAGGCGGTACCTTCAAAAACAACCATGCCGATTCTGAACTGCATTCTTATAAATGCTACTGCAAACCAGATCAAATTTACCACGAACGACATGGAACTTGGTATTGAAACCATCGTAGAAGGAAGAATTGAGGAGAAAGGTATGATCGCCCTTGACGCGAAAATTTTCTACGAAATCATTCGCCGGCTTCCTGATAATGATATTACAATTAAAACAGATGATAAATACGCCGTTGTTATTACCTGCGAAAAATCAAAATTTAATATTCCCGGAAAATCGGGAGAAGATTTTGCCTACCTTCCTGTAATTGAAAGAGAAGAATCCTTAACGATTTCTCAGTATACATTAAAAGAAATGATCAGACAGACTATCTTCTCCATTGCAATTAATGAAAATAATAAATTAATGACAGGTGAACTTTTAGAAATTAAAAATAATTGTCTTAAAATAGTTTCTCTGGACGGTCACCGTATATCTATCCGGAGGATGCTGTTAAAGAAAGATTACTCTGACAGAAAGATCGTTATTCCGGGAAAAACATTAATTGAGATCAGTAAAATTTTATCCGGTGAGGTTGACAAGCAGGTAAGTATTTTCTTTACTAAAAATCACATTATCTTTGAATTTGACCAGACAATGGTTGTTTCCAGACTGATCGAGGGAGAATATTTTCGTATTGATCAGATGCTTTCCAGTGATTATGAAACGAAGCTTAAGATCAATAAAAGAGAATTTTTAGAGTGTATTGACCGTGCTACTCTTCTTGTAAGAGAGGAAGATAAAAAACCAATCATTATTAATATAACGGATACACAGATGGAATTAAAGATAGATTCGCCCATGGGTTCCATGAATGAGGATATTGATATAATAAAAGAGGGAAAGGATATTCTCATTGGATTTAATCCTAAATTTTTAATTGATGCTCTGAAGGTAATTGATGATGAGATGATTACTATTTACCTTATGAATCCGAAAGCTCCATGCTTTATAAGGGATGATGAAGAGACTTACACTTATTTGATTCTTCCTGTAAATATAAATCAGAATCAGTCAAGATAGGAGTGTTTTTATTGGAAATCAAAATAAAGGATGAATTTATTAAGCTTGGTCAGCTTTTAAAGCTGGCCGGTGTGGTTGAAGACGGTGTTGAGGCAAAATTTGTCATTCAGGACGGTCTGGTAAAGGTAAACGGTGAAACGGACATCCGCCGGGGCAGAAAGATTTTTGAAGGAGATATTGTTTCTTTTCAGGGAAAAGAAATAAAGGTCGTCAGGTGAAAATATGTACATTGAATCCCTTCAATTAAAAAATTTCAGAAATTATGAATCTCTGGAATTGGAATTTGATAAAGGTACAAATATCCTTTATGGAGACAATGCACAGGGAAAAACAAATGTTCTGGAATCTATTTATCTTTGCGGAACTACGAAATCCCACAGAGGAAGCAAGGATAAAGAAACCATACGGTTTGGTGAAGAGGAATCCCACATCCGGATGAATATAAAAAAGAACGATATTTCCTGTAAAATCGATATGCATCTGAAAAAAAACAGACCGAAGGGTGTTGCGGTCAATGGGTTGCCTATAAAGAAAGCAAGAGAATTATACGGCATTGTGAATCTGGTTTTTTTTTCTCCGGAGGATCTTAATATTATAAAAGAAGGACCCTCTGAAAGAAGAAGGTTTCTGGATATGGAGCTTTGTCAGCTTGATCAGATTTATCTTGCAAATCTGGCGGGATATAATCACATTATAAATCAGAGAAACTGTCTTTTAAAAGATATGTACCAAAATCCCACATTGGAGAGCACTCTGGATGTATGGGACTGCCAGCTGATTCAATTTGGAAAAAAAATTATAGAAACGCGGGCGCAGTTTGTAGAAGAATTAAATGATATCATAAATGAGATTCATAAAAACCTGACAGGCGGGGATGAATATCTGGAAGTGATCTATGAACCAGATGCGGATGTGAAGAGTCTGGAACAGGAAATGAGCAGAAACCGCATTCGTGATCTCAGGACAAAAAGAACAAATACAGGACCACACAGAGACGATCTTTGTTTTCTGGCAAATGGTATTGATATACGTAAATACGGATCTCAGGGACAACAGAGAACGACCGCTCTTTCTTTAAAAATGTCGGAAATTTATCTGGTAAAAAAGATTATCAGGGATACTCCCATACTTTTGCTGGACGATGTGCTTTCTGAATTGGATCGCGGCCGCCAGACGTACCTTCTGGAAAGTATCCATGATATACAAACACTTGTCACCTGTACGGGGCTTGATGATTTTATCAGCCACAGGTTTGAAATAAATAAAATATTTCAGGTAATAGGAGGACATGTTTATAATCCATATGGGAATTCTAAAAATTTTGACAAGTAATAATGTATATGATAAACTGTTTTTAACTATGGAAAGCTGGTGAATACATTGGATAAGGAAGAATTTCGAATTAAACTGGAAGAAATTAATCATCTTGTAGAAAAACAGGATTATAAGGGCGCTATGAATGTAGTGGACAGTATTGACTGGCGCCGGGTAAAAAATGTACGCACTCTTTGTATTGTAGGAGAAATTTATGCTGCAAATAAACGATATGAAGACAGTAAGGAGATTTTCCTTCTTGCATATCACAGAGCGCCGATCGGAAAAAATATCCTGTATCGTTTGATCGAGGTCTCCCTGAAAATGGGGGATGTAGAAGAGGCAGCTGATTTTTATGAGGAATTTCTTGAGGTTGCTCCAAATGATAACATGAAATATGTGCTGAATTATAAGATCAGCAAAGCCAGAAAGGATGATCTGGATAAGCAGATTGCCATTCTTGAAGAGTATAAAGAAAGGGAATTTACGGAAAGGTGGTCCTATGAGCTGGCGAAGCTATATCACCAGGCTGGATATACGGATAAGTGCCGGGATATCTGCAATGAGATGAGCATCTGGTTTAATGATGGAAAATATGTTGCAAAGGCCAGAAAGCTTATTTCCTATACAGGTGAAGATAAGGAAGAGGCCGCAGCCGATACGGCTGAACAAAAAGAAGAATCCACGGTATCTGCATCAGAAGAGAGCGTTCCTGTAATAGAAAGTATCCGCATGGATCAAAGAGATATCAACAATGCGGAAAGTCTTCAGGAAAAAATATCCAAGGGTATTCGCGAAATTTTTAATAATAAAAAATCAGATGAAGAGGATCAGGAAGAGGTTTCCAGCGACAGTATTCCTGAGGAGATCATTAAAGATAAAGACACAGTTTCTGCCATTGATTACGCGGACGTCCCGGATCTTGAGCCGGAGGAAGAACCGGAGAAGCTTAAAAAAGCTGAGAATATTTCCAGAAAAGAGAAAGAGTCCGACATTTTTGTGAAGAAAGCGGAGCCTCAGGAAATCAAAAAGCTTGAAGCTGAGGAAGATTTAAAAGACAGGCCTGTCAAAAAATTTGAAATTCCGGAAATGCCGGATGTTTCCATCCCGGACAGGAAATCCGAAGCTGATGATATTTCGGAGTCCTCCGAAGAAAATTCTCCCGATTTTAATCTGGAAGATACTATTCTTGCCGCCGCAAGCGCTCAGGGCATAGAAATCCCTGATAAAGAACAGAATGATGATATGGAGGAAAAAGGAAAAGAAGAAAGCGTTCCGGATTCCGTTTCCGAGCTTTATGAGGAAGAGGATCTTACGGAGGAGGATTTGCAGGAAGCGGAGAACGAATTCCTGAACGGACCGAAAAAAACTATGGAAACTAATGAAGAAGGGGAAGAAAACAATTCCACCCTTGGAGTTGGTTTAAATACTCAGGCATTTACTTTCCAGGAGGAGATCAAAAAGCTGTTCGGGGATTCTGATAATGAAGAACAGGATGACAGTGAAGAAGCAAAGCTTGAAAGATTTATCGATAAAATGAATCCCATGACCGAGGAGCAGAAAAGAGATCTGATTCCGAGACAAAAAAAATTTACGGATAATGAAGTGAAGCTGTTTACATATCTGGCAAAGATTCCCGGATTAAAAGAGCAGGTGATAGACACTCTGTGCGATGTTCAGATGGCGGCTGCTGACAAAACGTCCACCAGTGGAAATATAATCGTTATGGGCGGACGCGAATGCGGAAAGACCAGATTAATTTCCGCTTTAATTCCGGCTGTTTGCGAAGAACTTCATATGGAGGCGTCCAAGGTAGCGTATGTATATGCAGAGCAGTTAAACGGCAAAGATATTACATCCATTGTCAGTAAGCTTGCAGGAGGTTTTCTTGTGATCGAAAAGGCAAATCAGATGACGCCGGAGATCGTAGAACAGCTGGACAAGGCGATGGAATTCCGTACGGACGGCCTGACTGTGATCATTGAGGATGAAAAAATCGGTATGAGAAAGCTCATTGCAAAATATCCGAAGTTTGCAAAAAAGTTTACCTCTATGATTAATATTCCGGTATTCACCAATGATGAGCTTGTAAATTTTGCAAAGATCTACACAAAGGAAAATGGATATACAATCGATCAGATGGGTATGCTGGCTCTGTATAACAGAATCAGCGAAAGCCAGAAGGAGGATGAGCCGATGAATGTCGGTTCGGTAAAGGAAATGATCGATGCGGCTATCGCTAAATCTCAGGGAGGAATTCGTAAATTAAAGAGAAACATATCAAAAAAGCGTACAGATCATGACGGATATATAGTATTGTACGAAAAAGATTTTAATTAGATTTTATAAAGGAAGCTTGCGTTATGACCAGACCTTATCTTGGAATTCCAAAATATACCATTGAAATACTTCAAAAGTATGATTTTGTTTTCCAGAAAAGGTTTGGTCAGAATTTTTTAATTGATACTCATGTATTGGATAAGATTATAGACGCCGCGCACATTACAAAGGAAGATTTTGTATTGGAGATCGGTCCCGGAATCGGTACTATGACGCAGTATCTGGCAGAGGCTGCCGGAGAGGTGACCGCCGTTGAAATAGACGGCGCATTGATTCCAATTTTACGGGATACGCTGAAGGACTGGGATAACGTAAATATTATTCATGGAGATATTTTGAGGACGGATCTGAACGCTCTTGTAGTGGAAAAAAATCAGGGAAAGCCCATAAAGGTGGTGGCAAATCTTCCGTATTACATCACCACGCCCATCATAATGAGTCTTTTTGAAAATCAAATACCTTTAGAATCCATTACCATTATGGTTCAAAAGGAAGTGGCGCAGCGTATGCAGACAGGTCCGGGCAGTAAGGATTATGGAGCGCTTTCTCTTGCAGTACAGTATTATGCAAAACCTGAGATCGTAGCGGCTGTTCCGCCGAATTGTTTTATACCGCGGCCAAAGGTGGGAAGTGCGGTGATCCGTCTGACGAGACATGAGAATCCGCCGGTAAAGGTTTTTGATGAAGGGCTGATGTTTATTCTTATCCGTGCGTCCTTTAATCAGAGAAGAAAGACTCTGGTAAATGGTTTGAAAAATTCTCCGGAGCTTCATTTTACGAAGGAAGAGATCGAAAGCGCTCTTGAAGAATGCGGGTTGCCTTTGAATATAAGGGGAGAATCTCTGACGTTGGAGCAATTTGCAGATCTGTCAAATGCTTTTCATCACGAATAAAACATACTACAACCATAAAAAGCATCCGTTGGCTGGACGGATGCTTTTTATGATTATACTGTTATATTTAAAAGGAAGGAGAGTCGATTGCTCAATCGTCAACCGACATATGAAAAAGAAAATAATTTAAAAATAATATGGAACATATCATTTTTATAATGTCAGTATATCTAATAATTGTGATGTAAACGTGTTTAAATTATGAAAAATTAATGAACGAACACAAAAAAATTATGAATGTCAGAAATTTTTTAAAATCTTCCGGCGGTTTTCGAAGAAAAAGAAAGAAAAAAATTGATATTACAGAATACATTTTTCTTGTGCTATAATTCAAACCATATTTTAATTCAGGAGGTAAAAATATGAAGTTGAAAAAATACAACGCCATTATTTTAGCAGGAGTTCTTACATGTTCAGCGCCTGTTCCCGTTTTTGCACAGGAAGCTGCAGAAATCGCAAAGGAGGTTATTGAGAGTAATCAGTTGGATTCTCTTTTAGAGGATTCGGATAAGGCAGCAGATATTATTTTATACGTAAAGGAGCAGATAGGCCAGAGTAATGTAACCGATGAGCAGATTCAGGATGTAATAGATCTTGCGGAGGAAACATTGGATATTGATCTTTCTGATGAGGATGAGAAGTCTCTTTTAAAAATCATAAAACAAATAAAGGATATGGACATCGATGAGGATAAATTGAGAGAGCAGATCAGCTCTGTATATAGCGGATTGGAAAACCTTGGCATTGGCAAGGATGATATAAAGAGCTTTCTATCAAAGGTCATCGATTTCGTCGCGGATTTACTTGATTAATTTTGTATGTAATATACAGAATGCACAAAGGTATTAATTCAACGCATTAAAGTGTATGTGTATTATTGTAAAAAAATCAAAAGAAAATCACAAAAAATTGTGCAAAAAAACTAATTGTTTACTATTTATTCATAATTTATTCATATTTACTTGCTATACTGGTATCAGTTCGAAAGAACGGTAACACAGACGTTGTAATGAAATTCATTACACATAAATTTTTTCATAATAATTGCCCCGGTAAACCACTACCGGGGCACTCCTCGTTTATATGACCGCATTCTGCGGTTTTTTATGATCCAGGAAAATAAAAACCTTCATGGATCGTAAAAAGCGCTCTGCGCAGGAGCCTGTTTTCCCCGCCGCCTTTTCAGGAGAGAAATAAAAAAACGCAGAATTTCATAAAGCTTTTGATATGTGAGTTTATGAGTGCTATAATGTTTTCGTGAATAAGTAATTTGGTTATCTTAAAATGATATTAAAAAGGAGTATTTACCATGTCAGAGACAATGAAGGATTATGAAGCAGAGCTGGAGGCTTCGTTTAAAAAAATCGAAGAGGGAGATATTGTTACTGGAACAGTTATCAGCGTAGATGAAAAAGAAGTGATTCTGGATCTGAAATACTATGCGGAGGGCATTATTCAGGCGGAGGATTACAGCCGTGAACCTGGCTTCAGCTTAAAAGAAGAGGTACATGCAGGCGACGAGATTTCGGCTACGGTTATAAAAAAAGACGACGGCCACGGAAATATCCTTTTATCAAGGGTAGAAGCCGCGGATATATTATCCTGGGATAAATTAAAGGAAATGAAAGAATCAAAGGAAGCTGTAGAAGTAACTGTAAAGGGAATCACCAATGCGGGAGTGATCGCTTATGTAGAAGGCGTGAGAGGATTTATCCCGGCTTCCAGGCTGTCTCTGAATTATGTGGAGAACACAGAAGAATATCTGAATAAAAAAATTGAGGTACAGGTACTGGAAGCGGATAAAGAAAAAAAGAAGTTAATCCTGTCAGCAAAAGAGCTCCTTCGGGAAAAAGCGGAGGAAGAAAGAAAAAATAAGATTTCCAATGTACAGGTGGGACTCGTTACGGAGGGAACCGTTGAAAGCCTTAAGCCATACGGCGCATTTGTAAATCTTGGAAACGGGCTGTCCGGTCTGGTCCATATTTCCCAGATCAGTGAAAAACGCATTAATAACCCTTCGGAAGTATTAGCTGTGGGAGATAAAGTAAAAGTGAAAATTACCGCGGTAAAGGACGGAAAATTAAGTCTCAGTATAAAACAGGCGGCGGACGTGATGGCAAAGGAGATCGAAGAAGAGGTATATGAAAATCCTGGTGGGAAAGAAGAGGCTACGACGTCACTTGGTTCTCTTTTTGCCAATATTAAACTTTAAAAGGGCGGATATCTGATGAAAAAACAGGAAAAAATATTCATTATAGGACATAAAAATCCGGATACGGATTCCATCTGTTCGGCTATCGCTTATGCGGATATTAAAAACCGTACCAGCCAGAGCAAAAAATATATTCCGAAGCGTGCAGGGCAGATCAATGAAGAGACCGAGTTTGTATTGAATTATTTTGGCGTACAGCCGCCGGGATATCTGAATAATATCGGAACGCAGGTGAATGATATGGATATCCGGCAGAGTCCTCAGGCAGATGAAAATATATCATTGAAAACAGCCTGGGATCTTATGATGGAAAACAGTCTGGTAACGCTGCCTATCCGGGACGAGAATGGATCTCTTGATGGCCTTATTACCATCGGCGATATCGCTCAAACATATATGGGAACCACGGATAGTATGCTTTTGTCCAGGGCTCGTACGCAATATAAGAGAATTGCGGAGACACTTAATGGAAAAGTAATAGAGGGAAATGAACACGGCTATTTTGTAAAGGGCAGGGTGCTGGTAGGAACTGCAAATCCTCTTATGATGAGGGAGTATATAAAGGAAAACGATCTTTTGATCATGGGCGACCGTGAAGAGGATCATATGCAGGCTATTGAACAGAATGTAAGCGGAATTATTGTAGGATTGAATATAGAAATTACGGAAAATGTGAGAAAGCTGGCGCATGAGAAGGATATTGTTCTCATACAGTCTCCCTATGATACCTTTACTATTGCGCGCCTGATCAATCAGAGCATACCTATAAAATACATAATGAAAAAGAATAATCTGGTGACATTCCGAACAGATGATTTTACCGATGATATACAGGAAGTAATGATAAAAAACCGCCACAGGGCATTTCCGGTCATTGATAAAAAAGGCCGTTGTATCGGTACGATCTCCCGCCGTAATTTTCTGGACATGCACAGGAAAAAGGTGATCCTGGTGGATCACAACGAAAAGGGACAGGCAGTGGACAATATTGAAAAGGCTGAGATTTTGGAGATCATTGATCATCATAAGCTTGGATCACTGGAAACCATGCAGCCCATCAATTTTCGCAACCAGCCGGTAGGATGTACGGCTACGATACTTTATCAGATCTATGGAGAGCAGAGGCTGGAAATTCCGGAAAAAATCGCGGGACTTTTATGTGCGGCGATCATTTCTGATACGCTGATGTTCCGCTCTCCTACCTGTACTTTACAGGATAAAATGGCCGCGGGAGCGCTGGCTCTTATTGCAAACATCAATATAGAAGAATTTGCCTCTAAGATGTTTACGGCAGGAAGCAATCTAAAGGATAAGTCCCCTGAGGAGATCTTTTATCAGGATTATAAAAAATTCATTGCAGAAGGCGATATCAGCTTCGGTGTGGGGCAGATCAGCTCTATGGATGTGGAAGAGCTTCAGCATATTAAAGAACGGCTTCTTCCTTTTATGGAAAACGAATACGGCCGCCATGGGGTGACCAGAGTGTATTTTATGCTTACCAATATTATTGATAAATCCACGGAACTTCTTTATTATGGAGAGGGAAGCGAGGAAATGGCGCAGAATGCTTTCCGCATAGATCCGAAGGACGGAACCTTTCATCTGGAGGGGGTCGTTTCCAGAAAGAAACAGTTAATCCCTCCGTTGATGGAGGCTGCTCAGATGGCAGGCAGCGAATATGTATAAGAAAGGCAGTGCAAAAATGGCAAAACAATCCTGGAAACCGGGAAATATGCTTTATCCTCTTCCTGCTGTGCTGGTCACAGCGGCGAATAAAGAGGGAAATGATAATATTATTACTGTGGCATGGGTGGGGACGGTCTGTACAAATCCGCCCATGGTTTCCATTTCCGTCCGTCCGGAGCGGTATTCTTATCACATGCTGAAGGAAACGGGAGAATTTGTGATAAATCTTTCCACTGAGGAGCTTGCCTTTGCGGTGGATTACTGCGGCGTCCGCTCCGGCAGGGATGTGGATAAATTCCGGGAATTGAAGCTTACCAGAGAAAAGGCGGATTTTGTTTGTGCGCCGATGATAGGGGAATCACCGGTATCCATCGAATGCAGGGTAAAGGAAGTGCGGGAACTCGGTTCTCATCATATGTTTCTGGCTGAGGTATTGGCCGTTCATGCGGATGAGAGATATATGGATGAAAATAATAAATTTGATCTGAATAAATCCCTGCCTCTATGTTATTCCCACGGAGAATATTTCGGTCTTGGCAAAAAGATCGGTTTTTTTGGATACAGTGTAAAGGGGCAGAAAAAAAACCGCGAAAAATAGCAAAAAAGCGCAAATATGTTCGTGATTGCAGAAATAGACAAAATATGATAAAATGAGGTTCAACGTGAACAATATAACATTAATCGGTATGCCCGGGGCTGGCAAAAGCACATTGGGAGTTGTGCTTGCCAAGATACTGGGCTATGAATTTCTGGATTCGGATCTTTTGATACAGAAGCAGGAAAAAAAGCGTCTGCATCAGATTATTGAGGAGAAGGGTCCGGACGGTTTTATGGAGATTGAAAACCGTGTAAATGCTTCGATCCGTACGGATCGTACGGTGATCGCCACAGGGGGAAGCGCCGTATACTGTCAGGACGCGATGAATCATTTAAAATCCATTGGAACGGTGGTTTATCTGAAGTTATCACTGGAAGCATTGTCAAAACGTTTGGGTAATTTAAAAAACCGGGGCGTTTTACTTCGTGAAGGCCAGACGCTGAAGGATATTTACGAGGAACGTGTAGTTTTATATGAAAAATATGCAGATATTGTAGTAGATGAAGAAGGGAAAGATTTGGAAGCAAGTCTGCAGGCAGTTTTGGATACACTAAAGGGGTAAAAATATGGCTGCGGTGTGTTCCGGCGTTTCTGATAAAGGAGCGGACGGTAAGGCTGTGGTCGTAATCAGGGAGCAGATTTAAAGTTTATATTTACAAATACGAAAAATGTGCTATAATAGAGCGATGTAAATTTTACAAATATATAAATTATTTTATAATTTTGTATATGGCTTTCATTTCTGCTGCGGAGTGAAAATAATTATAGAGGTGTTTTATGGATCAGTATGTGATTAAAGGTGGTAATCCGTTGGTAGGCGAGGTGGAGATTGCCGGAGCGAAAAATGCGGCTCTCGCTATTCTCTCGGCTGCCGTTATGACGGATGAGACAATCCTTATTGAAAATTTACCTGACGTGAGAGACATCAACGTATTATTAGAAGCAATCGCCGGAATTGGAGCACAGGTGGAACGTATTAACAAATCCACAGTTAAGATTAACGGATCGACCATTGGCAATATCAGTGTAGATTATGAATATATTAAAAAGATCAGGGCGTCGTATTATCTGCTCGGCGCATTGTTAGGCAAATACCGTCATGCGGAGGTTCCTCTTCCGGGGGGCTGTAACATTGGCAGCCGCCCGATTGACCAGCATTTGAAGGGATTTCGTGCGCTTGGCGCGTCTGTGGACGTCCTTCATGGAGCTATTGTGGCCAGGGCAGAAAATCTGAGGGGATGTCATATTTTCCTGGATGTGGTTTCCGTGGGCGCTACCATTAATATTATGATGGCCGCTTCCCTGGCACAGGGACGTACCGTTATTGAAAATGCGGCGAGAGAGCCCCACGTAGTGGATGTGGCGAATTTCCTGAACAGCATGGGAGCCAATATAAAAGGCGCAGGTACGGATGTAATCCGTATCCGCGGGGTGGAAAGACTGCATCGGACGGAATATGCGATTATTCCGGATCAGATTGAGGCCGGCACATTTATGTTTGCCGCTGCCGCTACCGGCGGTGATATCACGGTAAAAAATGTAATTCCGAAGCATTTGGAAGCTACTACAGCCAAGCTGGAGGAGATTGGATGCGAGGTGGAGGAATTTGACGATGCGGTACGTGTACGCGCAGGCAAGAAGCTGCACCGTACTCATGTTAAAACGCTTCCCTATCCGGGATATCCTACGGATTTGCAGCCGCAGATCGCAGTTACCCTTGCTTTGGCCGAAGGTACCAGCATTGTGACGGAAAGTATTTTTGAGAACCGTTTTAAATATGTGGACGAGCTGTCCAGAATGGGCGCATCCATTAAGGTGGAAGGAAACACGGCGATTATTGACGGAGTGAGGAAGCTTACAGGCGCCAGAGTCAGCGCTCCGGATCTTCGTGCGGGCGCAGCCCTGGTGATCGCAGGACTTGCGGCAGACGGTTTCACGATAGTGGATGATATTGTATATATTCAGCGGGGTTATGAAAATTTTGAGGAAAAGCTGAAATCTCTGGGAGCAGAGATTGAGCGGGTTTCCAGCGAAAAGGAGATACAGAAATTCCGTTTGCGGGTCGTGTAAATTTCATATATTTGCAGGCAGGGGAAGAAATCTGTTGACATCCTGACAGAACAGGTATATTGTAAGTATGAAATTAAATAAAGAAATAGCCTTTTATTCAGAGTGGTGGAGATACAGAGGATCTATGAAGCCACGGCAACCCCTTATTATTAGGAAGGTGCCAACCTGAGCGAGAAATCGAACAATAAGAGGATTGCGAATATAAATATGAACAGTCCGATTATTTCGGGCTGTTTTTACATTTTTAGAAAAGAAAGGAAAAATAATATGGAGAAAATTTTATTTACTTCCGAATCTGTAACTGAAGGTCATCCTGACAAAATGTGCGATGCCATTTCCGACGCGATCCTGGATGCTCTTATAGAACAGGATCCCATGAGCCGTGTAGCCTGTGAGACTGCTACCACCACAGGCCTTGTACTGGTAATGGGTGAGATCAGTACCAACGCATATGTGGATATTCAAAAGATTGTCCGGAATACCGTAAGAGAGATCGGATATACCCGTGGAAAATATGGTTTTGATGCGGATACCTGCGGTGTGATTACAGCCATTGACGAGCAGTCTGAGGATATTGCCATGGGTGTTGATAAGGCTCTGGAAGCAAAAATGGGGGAGGATGAGATCGACGCGATTGGCGCGGGAGATCAGGGCATGATGTTCGGATATGCTTCCAATGAAACGGAGGAGTATATGCCCTATGCCATTAATATGGCGCATAAGCTGGCATATCAGCTTACTAAGGTCCGTAAGGACGGTACGCTTCCGTATCTTCGCCCAGATGGAAAAACTCAGGTAACCGTAGAGTACAGCCCGGATGGCAGACCGATCCGCATCGATGCGGTTGTATGCTCTACACAGCATGATCCGGATGTAACTCAGGAACAGATACATAAAGATATTAAGAGGTATGTAATTGATGCCGTCATTCCGGCGGAAATGACAGATAACGATACGAAATATTTTATTAATCCCACAGGCCGTTTTGTAATCGGCGGACCTCACGGGGACAGCGGTCTTACGGGCCGTAAGATCATTGTAGATACTTACGGCGGAACAGGCCGTCATGGCGGAGGCGCCTTCTCCGGAAAGGACTGCACCAAGGTCGACAGAAGCGCGGCATACGCAGCCCGCTATGTAGCAAAGAATATAGTAGCTGCCGGACTGGCAGATAAATGCGAGATCCAGCTCTCCTACGCCATCGGTGTGGCGCACCCCACATCTGTGCGCGTGGATACCTTTGGTACGGGAAAGCTTTCTGATACCAGGCTGGTGGAGATCATTCGTGAAAACTTTGATCTTCGTCCCGCAGGTATTATTAAGATGCTTGACTTAAGAAGACCGATCTACAGACAGACAGCCGCTTATGGCCATTTTGGACGTACAGATGTGGATCTCCCCTGGGAAAAGCTTGATAAAGTACAGGATCTGAAAAAATATCTTTAATAAATGAAATATAGAAAAATCGTCGGGCAGATTCAGTCCGACGATTTTTTGTACCGGATACGTGCGATGAAAAAAAACAAGGTTTGGTATTGACAAATAGAGTATAGGCGCATATAATGGCAATAAGCTAATTCCTATTAAGTCGATAGGAAAGGGAGGTAATTAAAAATGGCGAATGTTTATAAAAGTGCAATTGAACTGATCGGGAATACACCTTTGCTTGAGGTGACAAATATTGAAAAAGAAAGGGGATTAAAGGCAAAGCTCTTAGTGAAGCTGGAATATTTTAATCCTGCCGGCAGTGTGAAGGACAGAGTGGCGAAATCCATGATCGAGGATGCGGAGGAAAAGGGTATTCTGAAAGAGGGCTCCGTCATCATCGAGCCGACTTCTGGAAATACGGGTATTGGTCTTGCGTTCATAGCGGCGGCTAAAGGATACCGGGTGATTCTTACCATGCCGGAGACGATGAGCGTAGAACGGCGTAATATCCTGAAGGCATACGGAGCAGAGCTGGTGCTCACAGAGGGGTCGAAGGGTATGCCGGGCGCTATTGCCAAGGCGGAGGAGCTGACCCGGGAAATTCCAAATAGTTTCCTGGCAGGACAGTTTATTAATCCCGCAAATCCACTGGTACACAGATCATGCACAGGCCCGGAGATCTGGCGTGACACGGACGGCGATGTAGATATTTTTGTAGCAGGTGTGGGAACCGGCGGTACGCTTACCGGAGTAGGCGAATTCCTGAAATCAAAAAAACCGGATGTAAAGATCGTAGCTATGGAGCCGGCAGCTTCTCCGGTTCTTTCCCAGGGAAAAAGCGGGCCGCATAAGATTCAGGGAATCGGCGCAGGCTTTGTACCGGACGTATTAAACACCGGGATATACGATGAAATAATTACAATCGAGAACGACGAAGCCTTTGAAACGGCGAAGCTGATGGCAAAAAAAGAAGGCGTTCTGGTAGGTATTTCTTCAGGAGCAGCGCTCCGGGCGGCCATACAACTGGCGGAAAGACCGGAGAATGAAGGAAAAACCATTGTGACAGTTCTTCCGGATTCCGGAGACAGATATTATTCTACCCCGCTTTTTGAGGGATGAGGGGATTTTTCCGGGAAATGCGTGAGAAGACGTATGCCGGATTTGATTAAATAAAAAAAAGAAAAAGAGAGGAAATCGTAATGAGCGAAAAAATTACAAGAGAAAATAGAAAATTTAAATTTGAGACTCTGCAGCTTCACGTAGGACAGGAGACAGCGGATCCGGTGACAGATGCAAGGGCGGTTCCGATCTACCAGACCACCTCCTATGTATTCCGAAACAGCGATCACGCAGCAGCGCGTTTCGGTCTGGCAGATCCGGGTAATATTTACGGACGCCTGACAAATCCCACGGAGGATGTTTTTGAAAAAAGGATCGCAGCTCTGGAGGGCGGCGTGGCAGCGTTGGCAGTAGCGTCCGGAGCGGCAGCGATCACCTATACCATCGAAAATCTGGCACAGAGCGGAGATCACATCGTATCTGCGAAAAATATTTACGGCGGTTCCTTTAATCTTTTGCTCCATACGCTGCCTCAGTACGGTATAAGAACTACCTTTGTGGACATCTTCAATTATGATGAGGTGGAGGCGGCTATTCAGGAGAATACAAAGGCCCTCTTCATAGAGACGTTGGGAAATCCGAATTCTGATGTGGTAGATATTGAAAGACTGGCGAATATTGCTCATGCACATAAGATCCCGTTGGTAGTGGATAATACCTTTGCGACTCCTTATCTGGTTCGTCCGATCGAATATGGAGCGGACATTGTGGTTCATTCGGCTACGAAGTTTATCGGCGGCCATGGAACTGCCATTGGCGGCGTTATTGTAGACGGCGGCAAATTTGACTGGGAAGCTTCCGGAAAGTTTGCATCCCTTACAGAGCCGAACCCCAGCTATCATGGCATCAGCTTTACCAAGGCTGTGGGAGCAGCCGCATTTGTAACAAAGATCCGCGCGATTCTTTTGAGAGATACGGGAGCTACACTTTCTCCGTTCCATGCGTTCCTGTTTTTGCAGGGACTGGAAACACTTTCCCTGCGTGTTGAGCGTCATGTGGAAAATGCTTTGAAGGTGGTAGAATATCTGAAGAATCATCCCCAGGTAGAAGCGGTTCATCATCCCTCTGTTTCAGAGGACGAAAGTCAGAGAGCGCTGTATGCGAAGTACTTCCCGAACGGCGGCGGCTCTATCTTCACCTTTGAGATCAAGGGCGATGCTCAGAAGGCAAAAGACTTTATCGATAATCTGGAACTGTTCTCTCTGCTGGCCAATGTAGCAGATGTAAAATCACTGGTAATCCATCCGGCGACTACTACGCACAGCCAGTGCACGGAGGAAGAGCTTCTGGATCAGGGCATTAAACCAAATACTGTCCGCCTTTCCATCGGTACGGAAAATATTGATGATATTATCCAGGATCTGGAGGAAGCATTTAAGGCTGTTAAGTAACGGAATGTAATTAAATATAGCAGGGAGGAAATATCCGGTACAGATATTTCCTCCCTGCTTTTTTCATGATATAATGGCAGGGAGGTGGAAAAGTGATGAATCTGGCAGAAAAACTGGTGGAAAACGGGGAATTGTCAAAGGAAGAATATATACGGCTTCTGGAGCAGGCGGGCGACGGGGAGATCCGGGCTTATCTGACGAATGAAGCGGTGAAGCTTCGAAAGAAGTATTATGGCAGTGAGGTTTTTGTCCGGGGGCTGATCGAATTCAGCAACTATTGTAAAAATAACTGTTATTATTGCGGGATCCGCCGGGATAACAGACATGTGAACCGTTACCGTCTGACAAAAGAGGAAATGTTAGAATGCTGCAGCGTTGGCTATAACCTGGATTTTCGCACCTTTGTGCTGCAGGGAGGGGAAGATCCCTGGTATACGGATGAACGGATGGCGGATATTGTCCGCAGCATAAAGGAAAAATATCCGGATTGCGCCATCACGCTGTCGATCGGGGAGCGGTCCAGAGAGAGTTACCGTTTGTTTCGGGAAGCGGGTGCGGACAGGTATCTTCTCCGCCATGAGACAGCTTCGCAGGAGCATTACGAAAAGCTGCATCCAAAAGAAATGAGCCTTGCGGTCCGCAAGCAATGTCTGAGAGATCTGAAGGAGCTGGGGTATCAGACAGGGGCGGGATTTATGGTGGGTTCGCCCTGGCAGACAGAAGCGGATCTGGCGGAGGATCTGGTTTTTTTGAAGGAGCTTCAGCCGCATATGGTGGGGATCGGACCATTTATCCCTCATCACGATACGCCCTTTAAAGATAAAGCTCCGGGGACCCTGGAGATGACGCTGTTTCTTTTGTCTGTCATACGGATCATCCTTCCGGCTGCAAATCTGCCGTCCACTACAGCGCTCGGGACCATTCATCCAAAGGGAAGGGAGCTGGGAATTCTTGCCGGAGCCAATGTGGTCATGCCGAATCTTTCTCCGACAGGTGTGAGAAAGCAGTATGAGCTTTATGATAATAAGATCTGCACGGGTGATGAAGCTGCGGAGTGCCGCTACTGCCTGCAAAGAAGAATAGAAAGTATCGGGTACCGGCTGGTATGCGCGCGGGGAGACGCCGCAGAGATCTGATTTTATAGAAAATTTAGAGATAGGATTTGCGGGATATGATATAATATCGGCAGATATTAATCATTGCGCATAGATTTCTGCATATACTGCAGAAATATGGCGCTTAGATTTGCCGGAGGCTGCTTATAAGAAGCTGCTTATGCTTCGAGGCGCGGAGAGCAAATATTTGACAGTGGAGAAAACTATGAAACTGAAAACGCGTATTATCGTAGGATTTACCATGATCATTCTGGTGCCTCTTCTTTTATTTGCGGCGGCCATATACGGGTATGGGCACTATCAGCAGCAGGTGAGCCAAAGCCAGACTTCATCGGAAGAGGTCGTTTATGACATAGGTCTGAAGGATTCCATGAGCAGTCAGGTGCGGGTACGGCTGATGACGAAGGATCTGTTTTTTTCGGCTTTTGTGATCTTGATCTTTACAGGCGTGGCCATCGGCCTGTGGATTTATCGGAGCATTGCGGCTCCGCTTGTGAAGCTGCGAAAGGCTACCCAGAATATTAAAGAAGGAAACCTGGATTTTGTTCTGGATGTGCAGGGAGACGATGAATTTTCGGAGCTTTGCAGGGATTTTGAGGAAATGCGTATCCGTTTGAAAGAGTCTACGGAAGAAAAGGTTCTTCTGGATAAAGAAAATAAAGAACTGATCAGTAATATTTCCCATGATCTGAAAACGCCTATCACGGCAGTTAAGGGCTATATTGAGGGAATTATGGACGGGGTTGCGGATACGCCGGAAAAAATGGATCGTTATCTGCGGACGATTTATAACAAAACAAATGAAATGGACCACCTGATCAATGAGCTTACCTTCTACTCGAAGATCGACACCAATCGGATACCCTATACCTTCAGTAAACTGAATGTGGAAGATTATTTTAATGATTGTGCGGAGGAAGTAGAGCTGGAAATGAAGACCCAGGGGATAGAGCTGGTATATGCCAACTATGTGGATAAGGATGTGCTGGTTATTGCAGATGGGGAGCAGATCCGCAGGGTAATTCATAATATCATCAGCAATGCCGTAAAATATATGGATAAACCCAAAGGCATCATTCAGATACGTGTGAAGGATGTGGGTGATTTTATCCAGGTGGAGATAGAAGATAATGGTAAAGGTATTGCGGCGAAGGATCTGGCATTTATTTTTGACCGTTTTTACCGTACGGATGTGTCGAGAAATTCTTCCAAGGGCGGCAGCGGGATCGGACTTTCTATTGTGCGAAAAATTCTGGAGGACCACGGCGGCAAGGTTTGGGCAACCAGCCGCGAAGGTATTGGAACCATAATGTACTTTGTATTAAGAAAATATCAGGAGGTACTTTTTAAATGAGCAAAATACTGATAGTGGAAGATGAAGAGGCGATTGCGGATCTGGAGAAGGATTATCTGGAATTGTCAGGATTTGAGGTGGAAATTGCCACCCGGGGAGATGTGGGCCTGACCAAGGCTCTGAATGAAGAGTTTGACCTGATTATTCTGGATCTGATGCTTCCGGGAATGGACGGCTTTGATATCTGCCGTCAGGTGAGGCAGGAGAAGAACACGCCTATTATTATGGTTTCTGCGAAAAAGGATGATATTGACAAGATTCGCGGACTGGGTCTCGGAGCGGACGATTACATGACGAAGCCCTTCAGCCCCAGTGAGCTGGTTGCCAGGGTGAAAGCTCATATGGAGCGCTATAACCGGCTGGTTGGCTCCGGCGCTGCAAAAAATGATATTGTGGAGATCAGGGGAATTAAAATTGATAAAACTGCCCGCCGCGTGTGGGTAAATGGGGAGGAGACTGCCTTTACCTCAAAGGAGTTTGATCTGCTTACCTTTCTGGCGGAAAACCCGAACCGTGTGTTCACCAAGGAAGAGCTTTTCCGGGAAATCTGGGCTATGGAGTCTGTGGGCGACATTGCTACGGTTACCGTCCATATTAAGAAGATTCGTGAGAAGATTGAGTTTAATACCGCGAAACCTCAGTATATTGAGACAATCTGGGGCGTAGGCTACCGGTTTAAGGTGTAGAGCTGGCAAAAGTGTATGATCGGTCAGTCCGGAAGGGAGTTATGAGGAAAGTTACCTGTCTGACTGTCTTTTCATTAATAAAGAGGTTGCCATATGGACAGATTATACAAAGAATTAGAATCATATGGAAAAGGGAATATTTACCCTTTTCATATGCCCGGACATAAACGGAATTCCTCTTCTGTGTACGGGAAACTTCCTTTGGAGGAGGATATTACGGAAATAGAAGGATTTGATAACCTCCATCACCCGCAGGGGATTTTAAAGGCAGCGCAGGAGTCGCTTTCCCGCCTCTATGGGACAATGGAGAGCTTTTACAGTATCAACGGCAGTACGGCGGCATTGCTTGCCGCAGTTTCCGCTTCGGTAAAAAAGGGCGGCAGGATTCTGGTGGCCAGAAATTGTCACAAGGCGGTGTACCATGGACTGTATTTGCGGGATCTGAAGCCGGTGTATGTTTATCCGGGCGTGGATTCTGCTTTGGGGCTGAATGGCAGTATCTCCTGTACTAAGGTAAAGCGGCTTTTGGAGGAGCATCGGGATATAGAGGCTGTGCTTATCACTTCCCCCACATATGACGGTGTGGTTTCCGATGTGAAGGGTCTGGCGGAAATCGCCCACAGCTATGGGATTCCACTGATCGTGGATGAGGCGCATGGCGCCCATTTCCGATTTTCCGGATATTTTCCTGCACCTGCGGAAATGCTGGGTGCAGATCTGGTGATACAGTCTCTTCATAAAACCCTGCCTTCCCTGACCCAGACAGCGGCGCTGCATCGGTGTACGGACCTGGTGAACAGGGAAATGCTGGTAAGATTTCTGGGAATCTATCAGAGCAGCAGCCCATCCTATATTCTTATGTCAAGTATGGACGCATGTGTCCACAAGCTGGAAACAGACGGAAAAACTATGTTCGCCAATTTTACGGAGCTTTTGGAGAGGACGAGAGAAAGACTTGGGAAATGCAGAAATATCCGGCTTTTTACCCCGGAAATGGCAGTAGAAGCAGATATTTACGATTATGACAGATCCAGGCTTCTCTTTTTTACAGAGGGCACATCGCTGACAGGACGGGATCTTTATCGGATTTTACTGGAGAAATATCATCTGCAGATGGAAATGGCGGCGGGAAATTATGTTCTGGCCATGACTACGGCCGCCGATACGGCGGGGGGCATGGAACGACTGTGCAAAGCTATAGAGGAGATCGACAGGCAACAGGAGGGCCATAAGAAAACAGAAGCCGCTCCTGACCGTATTGGGTATCTTGTGAATAAACAGATGATGACTATTTCCGAAGCGCTGGAAACGCCCTTTGAGACTTGTCCTCTGGAGGAGAGCATTGGCCGGATCTCAGCAGAATTTACCTGTCTTTACCCGCCCGGGATCCCGATTATTGCCCCTGGGGAACAGATTACTGGACAATTTGTCCGGAATGTAAGAAGATTCATGGAGCAGGGTCTTGAGGTCCAGGGTCTGTGCGACTATACGAACGCGACGATACGCGTTTTGGAGCCGACGGAGACGGCGCGGCACACCGGAACGCCGGAGGATTAAGCCCGATGGAAGATGAAATCGGCAGAAGATGAGATCGGGGGAAGATGAGGTCAGGGAAGATAAAGCCTGGTAGGACTTAAAGCCGATTCAAATCTCCGCCCCGAGAGCCAGAAACTGCTCCTTCAGCCATGCTTTGGGGATGTTCGGGCCTATCATGACCAGTATGTTGGATTTGCTGTCATCTGAAATTTCATTGAGGTTTTGCTGATAAATATCTCCGTAGGTGAGGTCAATTTTCAAAATGGAATGATCGGACATTTTCAGGTATCCCTTTGCGCGCCAGAGATTCCTGCAATTCTCGTGTTTTAGGATCTTTTTGAGCTTTGCTATCTGCGGGTCAGAAAAAGGATGGTCAAAGGTATAATTCCAGGTTTTTACAGGCCCCGCATTTTCCTGCAGGCTGGGATAGCGGGGCCTGATTTCTCTTGACTTTATTTTTCCTGCGGACCGCGGCTTTATTTTGTGAAAATATGTTTTTGATGGGGCTGGTGCCTCGCTGCAGTCAGGAAAGGTATCGGCGGTGATTTGTCCGAGGGGTGTATGAATGATCTGCACGCCCGGATGGATCTCCCATAAAGCGCATTTTGCTTCCTGTATTTGGGCTTCGGTCATATTTTCTGTAAAATTCAGGTAGATGGTCTGTGCGCATCGGATCTGTTCGGTAAAGAATGCCCCGGCAACCATGGAAAGCGCCTTTATTTTTTTCCCGTTTATTATCATGATGATGCGGTTTAACCGGATTCCGGAGAGCTTGCGGCGAATATCCAGAAGCGCATTGATATCTGCTACGCCGGAGGGTTCCACGATAATGCGGTCAGGCTTTGCCTGTTGGGCCAGATATTGTAATGCGTCCGAAAAATTGCCCTTTATTGTGCAGCAAATGCAGCCGGAGGTTATCTCCTTTATGATAGCAGGTGCGTTATGAAAGGCTTCGGAATCGAGATTGATTTTTCCAATCTCATTTTCAAGAATCGTGATCACTTCATTGCCCGGGGTGGTTTCCAGGAGGCGTTTTATGAGTGTTGTTTTGCCGGAGCCAAGCAGCCCGCAGATAATATCCAGTTTTATCATCTTTTGACACCTATATCATTTTATAGGAAATCTATTTGTTTTTCTGGAGCAGCTCCAGAGAATATTCGGTTGCTTTTTGCGCGATGGCTCCCATGGCTGCGCCGAGAACAGCGGGATCCAGGGAGTTTACATAGCGGAAACCAAAGAAGCAGTAGCCATAGCCGTATTTTCCGTATGTATCCAGACAGCGTTCCACCTCGGTGGAGACTGTTTCCGGTGACGCGTCCTCTCTTGCGGGAAGTCCATTGGTATCATAGCCGCCGATAAAGCCCAGGCGGTTGCCGTATGTTTCGATCAACTTGCAGATATCATTGCTGATCTGTACGGAGGTCCAGGCTGCCCATCCGCAGTCAATCATATCCTCCACGATGGACTCTGCATGACCGCAGCAGTGGTACAAGGGGATGATGCCTCTTTTTATGCATTCCTGTGCAAATCTTTTGTGATGAGGCTTGATGATGCTGCGGTAAATTTCCGGGGACATGAATAAATCGCGTTCTGTTGCAACATCGTCAAAGTATGTGATGGTGTCCGGATGATATGCATCTATGATATAGTCCAGAGCTGCGATTTTGTAATCGGTAATCGCTTCCAGCAATGCATAGGTCTCCTCCGGCTCGGTAATCATGGAGACAAGGGCATCCTCAAAGCCCATCAGGGAAGCAAGTCTTTCAAACACGCCGTTTCCAAAGCCGAAGTCAATAATCTGGGATGACCGGTCCGGTGCGCCCAGCATTTTGCATTCCATCTCGTAATCAGCTTTCCAATCGTAAAGTGCAGGGTCCGGAATATGTACCTTTTCTCTCCATTCAGTCACATCGTCCATGATCACATAATTGCAGTCCGGAATAGCTGCGCCGCCGCCCGTGGAAGGATACTCCCATTTAATGCCGAATCCGTCCGTGGGATCTCCGAACTGATTGCCCTTTTCGATTGCAGGACCATTTATAGCGCCAAAGCCATAAATTTTATTTCCCACGAAGGAATTGGGGACAAACATCGTAGGTTTGTGATTTAAAAAGTTTGTGTAATTCGATTTAAAATCCGGTGAAAACTGGGTATTCATTTCTGGTGAACTCCTTTCATTTTGATAAAATGAA
Source organism: uncultured Blautia sp. (assembly GCA_964528895.1). Classification (GTDB taxonomy): domain Bacteria; phylum Bacillota; class Clostridia; order Lachnospirales; family Lachnospiraceae; genus Blautia_A. Next base: position 40,043 of record CAZGTY010000013.1, read on the forward strand.
TGGCTGCTGCAGTTGCCGTTGACGAATAAAGATCTTTGATTTATATTAAAAGTATAATATGAAAAAAAGCCGTTGTATACAGCGTATAGGGACAATTTTTTACAGATATTTTTTTCTATGTTTGTCTGAAACATACAAATAGAATTCGCGAGGATGATGATCGATGAAGCTGAGTATGTCGCTGCTTGGAAGCTATTTGGAAAAATATCAGCCGGAATATCATATTACAGAGGATTCTCTGTCCATCAAGGGCGTGAGGTTTTTATCGGATCCGCGTCAGCCTTCATCACTGGAGTATGTTTATTTGGGTGCTGCAAAGGGATATTTCCAGGATGTGAAATATGAAAATGCACTGCTTCTGGCCAATGGCAATAATCAGATTATCTGCAGGGGAGGGGACTATGAGGAGCTGCTGAATGATGTTCTTTCGGCTTTTGAATATTACAATAATTTTGAGCTGGATATGAATGCGGCTGCAATGGGGCATGAGCCTTTGGCCATGATGCTGCGGCGCATGGGAGAGATTTATCACAGTCCTATTCTGATTTTTGATATGGAAGGAAATCTGATTGGGGAATCAAATATGGAGCTTGTGCCTGAGAAGGATTTTCTGCATTTTCTTGAGACGCAGCACAGGATGGAGATTGATACGTTAGGCAGCACGATTGTGGATGAAAACGGAATCGTCAGCCATGACCTGTCAGATGAGCCGAGGCATTTGTTTTCCGTTGAGGCGAAAAATGTTTACGGGGCAGTTTCCATGTATTTGATGCAGGAGGAGGAAAGGCTCGGTTTTATTATGATATTTCCGGTAAATGACCGGGATCTTTTAACAGGAACCTGTCTGGAAGTGTTGTTTGCGGAATATTGTGTCATGTCGGAGGAGTTTTCCGGAAGAGAATCAGTGTTAAAGCCAAGGCGCTCGGTAATGCGCAGTCTTTTGGCGGGAGAGTCGGTGGAGGAGGTTGTTTTAAGAAGGTTTGCACATAGTATGCAGCTACACCCGGTGAGCTGCCTGATTGCTTTTGAAAATCAGGGGATTCAAAATTACACTCTGCGGAGTATGATTATTCGGGAATTGAGTGAGGAGGGTAGTTCCCTCGCATGCGAGTATGAGGGAAAAATTGTCATCATGACCGGAAATGATCAGGCAGAAAAGGTGATCCGGTGGTTAAAGGGAAGGATGCCCTTTGGTAACTATGCGATAGGCGTTTCCATGCCGGTTCAGGATATCCGGGATCTGGCAGTAGCGGTAAAACAGGCTTTTTTTGCCATAAATGCGCAGCCGCAGCCGGGAGTGCGCTATTGCAGGAATCTTGCGCTGAATTATTTAATGCAATTACTGAAGAGCCAGGATATGGTTTTGGAGCTTTTGCATCCGGCCATTCGTATTCTAAAGAACTATGACGAGATGAATAAAGCTGAGCTTTTGGAGACATTGAAAATCTATCTGCAGAACGGCTGCAGTCAGAGAGAGACAGCAGAAAAAATGAATATTCATATAAATACACTAAAGTACCGTATGAAAAGAATCAGCGAGCTGGGAATGATAAATTTTAAAGAAGAGGAGGAAATGCTTTATATACGAATTTCCATGTATCTGGCGGAAGAGCTGTGAAGCGAAGTCTGTCAGTCTGGAGGGAGAAAATCACTGGGAACAGGCTGGCATTATCATAAATAGCTTATAAGTCAGAAAGTGTAATATAAAGGCATCTTGCATAAAGAAGCTTTTTATATTATAGTGGGTAAGTATGAAACCATGTGGATTTTGGAGGTGCCGGGGACGGCAGGATGTTCCGGAACAGTGGAGGAACAAAAGTGGGAAAGATATTTTATATTATGGGAAAGAGTGCGGCCGGAAAGGATAAAATATATTCCAGACTTGCCGCAGATGAAACACTGAATCTGAAAAAATTGGTTCTCTACACCACACGCCCGATACGTGCGAAGGAGGAGAATGGAAAACAGTATTTTTTTGTGGACAATGAAAAGCTGAAGGAGTTTCGCTCGCAGGGACGCCTGATCGAGGCGCGGTTTTATCATACTGTGCACGGCATCTGGGCGTATTTTACGGCAGATGACGGACAGGTGGACGCGGAGGGCAGTGACTATCTGGGTATCGGCACGCTGGAATCCTATATGAAGCTGCGGGATTACTTCGGTGAGGATCGGATGGTCCCCATCTATGTTCAGGTGGAAAACGGGGAGCGCCTGGAACGTGCTCTGAAGAGGGAAAAAAAGCAGGAGGAGCCACACTATGCGGAGATGTGCCGCCGCTTTCTGGCGGATGAGGAGGATTTCTCGGAGGAAAATATTGCAAAAGCCGGAATTGACCGCCGATTTGAAAATAGTAATCTGGATGCGTGTGTGGAGGAAATCGCCCGCTACATACGCTCTGTGTAAAGGTGGCGGTCGACATGAGCAGACGAGCCATTGGATTGCAACCGTACAGGTAGAAAATATTCCTTTGCTGAACAGATGCAGAAAATCATTTTATTGATGTTGTTTTTATGTTACAATAAAGCATAGACTTTTTACTATAGAGTACAGACATACGGGAAAAGAGGTGATCCAATGATGGGGTTTAACAATATAATCGGACATGAAGAAATCATCCGGCATCTGAAGAATGCCATGAAAGCGGGAAAGGTTTCGCATTCTTATATCTTTACAGGCGAAGCGGGTTCCGGTAAAAAGCTGCTTGCGACAACCTTTGCCATGACGCTTCAGTGTGAACGGGGAGGTACGGAGCCCTGTCAGAAATGTGATTCCTGTAAGAAGGCGCAGGGTAAAAATCATCCGGATATTATTATAGTAAACCATGAAAAGCCGGGTACGATCACCATCGACGAGGTGCGTGAACAGGTGATCCACGACGTGGCGATCAGGCCCTATTCCGGTAAATATAAAATCTATATTGTTCCGGATGCGGATATGATGACGGTTCAGGCGCAGAACGCTCTTTTAAAAACCATCGAGGAGCCGCCGGAATATGCGGTGATCATGCTGCTTACCAGCAATGCGGATGCATTACTTCCCACTATTTTATCCCGTTGTGTCCGCCTGGATCTGAAGGTGGTGGACGACAGCCTTGTAAAAAAATATCTTATGGAAAAGCTCCATATTCCGGATTATCAGGCGGAGGTGGACGCCTCCTTTGCCCAGGGCAGTATCGGTAAAGCCAGGGAAGCGGCGACATCGGAAGAGTTTTCTCGAATGACACAGAATGCGCTTAAGATCCTGAAATACGCGAACAGGATGGAAGTCTATGAGCTGGCGGAGGAGATCCGCAATCTGGCTGCGGATAAGCAGAATATTAATGATTATCTGGATATTTTTCAGTTCTGGTTCAGAGACGTGCTGATGTTTAAAGCCACCAGAGAGATTGATAATCTGGTTTTTAAACAGGAAATAAATTTTATTAAGGAACAGGCCAGCCTGCGTTCTTATGAAAACCTTGAAAAGATTTTGGAGGCGCTGGATAAGACGAAGGTAAGGCTTCGGGCCAATGTTAATTTTGAGCTGGCATTGGAGCTTTTGTTCCTGACGATCAGGGAGAAGTGAAATGACAAAAGTTGTAGGCATTAGATTCCGAAATGTTGGAAAGATCTATTATTTTGATCCGAAAGGATACTCCATGAAGGCAGGCGATCATGTTATTGTGGAGACTGCCCGGGGTGTGGAGTACGGCCGCGTGGTGCTTGCGCCGAAGGAAGTGGCGGACGAGGAGGTAGTACATCCTCTGAAGGAGGTCATCCGCGTAGCTACGGCGGAGGATGATGAGAGAGAGAAACAGAATCGCGTCCGTGAAAAGGAAGCGTTTAAGATATGTCAGAAAAAGATACGTGAGCATGGGCTGGAAATGAAACTGATCGATGCGGAATATACCTTTGATAATAATAAAGTACTCTTTTATTTTACCGCAGATGGGAGGATCGACTTCCGCCAGCTTGTAAAAGATCTGGCGGCTATCTTTAAGACGAGGATTGAGCTGCGTCAGATTGGCGTCCGCGATGAGACAAAGATTCTGGGAGGTATTGGTATCTGCGGCAGATGTCTTTGCTGTCACACCTATCTTTCCGAATTTGCACCTGTTTCTATTAAGATGGCAAAGGAGCAGAATCTGTCCCTGAACCAGACGAAGATTTCCGGCGTATGCGGCAGATTGATGTGTTGTCTGAAAAATGAACAGGAGACATATGAGGAGCTGAATAAAAAACTCCCGGGGACGGGAGATCCGGTCACTTTGCCGGATGGTCTTGCAGGTACCGTGCACAGTGTAAATGTGCTGCGCCAGCGGGTAAAGGTAATCGTGGAGATGAACGATGAAAAGGAGATTCAGGAATATCCGGTGGAAGAGCTGAAGTTTCGGCCGAGAAGGAAAAAGATTAAGGTTTCCGAGCAGGAGATGAAGGAGCTCAGCACACTGGAAGATAAAGGAGGAGACTCCAGGCTAAATGAAAAGTGATCTGGTTAAACCAAATGAGCGGGTGGATGATCTGCAAAATGGCTGTTTTGTGATCCAGGACCCGGATAAATTCTGTTTTGGGATGGATGCCGTGCTTCTGTCAGGCTTTGCCAGAGTAAAAAAGGATGAGACCGCGCTGGACATGTGTACCGGGACAGGGATCATTCCCATACTTTTGCGCAGGAAAACACAGGGCAGACATTTTACGGGACTTGAGATCCAGAAGGAATGTGCGGATATGGCTGGCCGCAGCGTGGCTTACAATGGCCTGGAATCAGATATATCGATTGTTTGTGGAGATGTCAGAGAAGCTGCCGCCATTTTTGGGGCGGCTTCTTTTCATGTGGTTACCTGCAATCCTCCTTATATGATCGGGGAGCATGGCCTGAAAAATCCGGATATGCCGAAAGCCATTGCACGGCATGAGATACTCTGTACTCTTGAGGATGTGGTGCGGGAGGCCTCGAAGGTCCTTGCGGACAGAGGGCGCTTTTACATGGTGCATCGTCCCTTCCGTCTGGTGGAGATCATGACTGTTCTGATAAAATATAAGCTGGAGCCAAAGAGGATGCAGCTTGTTTATCCTTACATAGACAGAGAGCCGAACATGGTGCTGATCGAATCGATGAAAGGTGGAAATTCCCGTATTACAGTGGAGCGGCCGTTGATCGTGTACGAGAAGCCCGGCGTTTATACGAAATCCATTTTGGAACTTTACGATATGATTTAGAGGATACGGCGATTCCTGCCGGAAGCGGAATAATGAGGGCCTGCTTTAAAACAGGCTGCCGCATCATGGCTTTTATGGCTGCCAGGGCAGAGGAAAAGCACCTTGTCCTATAATATACAGGAGTAAACTATATGAGCGGAAAATTATATTTGTGCGCCACCCCCATCGGAAATCTGGAGGATATTACCCTTCGTGTTCTTCGTACATTGCGGGAGGTGGATCTGATTGCGGCTGAAGATACCAGAAACAGCATCAGGTTGTTGAACCATTTTAACATCAAAACGCCCATGACCAGCTATCATGAATACAATAAGTTCGAAAAAGCCCGCACCCTTATTGCGAAAATGCGGGAGGGACAGAATATTGCGCTGATCACGGACGCAGGGACCCCCGGTATTTCCGATCCGGGAGAGGAGCTGGCCGCTATGTGCTATGAGGCGGGGATCGAGGTTACGTCCCTTCCCGGGCCGGCTGCCTGCATCACAGCCCTTACCTTGTCGGGACTTTCCACCGGACGGTTTGCTTTCGAAGCGTTCCTTCCTATGGACAAAAAGGAGCGGAGGATCGTGCTTCAGGAGCTGGCGAACGAAACAAGAACGATCATTTTATACGAGGCGCCTCACAAACTGGTCCGCACTCTGGGAGATCTTCTGGAGACGCTGGGTAATCGGCGCATGACCCTTTGCAGGGAGCTGACAAAGAAACACGAAACGGCTTTTCATACTACGATCGAGGAGCTTTTAAATTATTATGCCACGGAGAAGCCGCTGGGTGAATGTGTGCTGGTGATCGAGGGTAAGAGCCGGCGGGAGCTGGCGCAGGAAGCAAGGGAGGCCTGGAAGATCATGTCCGTTCCGGAGCATATGGCTTATTATGAAAACCAGGGAACGCCCCGGAAGGAAGCCATGAAGTTGGTGGCGCGGGACCGTGGTGTCGCAAAGAGGGACATTTATCAGATTCTGCTGAATTCAGAGAGCGAATAATGAGAGCATATGTTTCCGAAGGGCGAAAAATCGGTAATAAAACAAACAACGTAAAATATTAATCTGATCATGATCTTTTTGTGCGGCAGCACACCTATTTTATCTGGTTCTCAGTTTTTACACGGCTGCCCGTTTTCGGGCCCGAAACAGAAAAAACATAAAGTTTCCACAGAATAATCACATTTTAAATTTATAATATCCATAATATTGCCATGAAAATTTTTTATAGTAAACGACGGGAAATTTGCCGTTTACTATCGTTTGGTCAGGGCTCCGGTCTGTTTTCGGACAAGAAGCATAGAATGATCAGGGAAGTTTATAATCCGGAATGCTATGAGATAAGAGGAGTTTGTATAGATGAAGAAATGGAAAAAAAGGAAATCTCAGATCGATAAACTGGCGGTAATTTCTGCGGCTGTGCTGTCAATAAACCAGCTTACGGCAGGCTCCGAATTTGTTTTGGCACAGGAGCTGGAGTATGACGGGACAACACAGATGACAACGGAAGATTTTACGTTAGACGTCGATGCATTTGCCACTGAACTGATCGTTGGGGAAGTATACGTGGAGGCAGGGAGCCAGGTCGCGGAAGGAGATAAGATCCTGAAGCTGACACAGGAGAGCTATCAGGAGGCGCTTGATTATTATGAGGCGGCAATTATCCGGGCGAAAAATGAGCTGACAGATACGCAGCGGGAATACGATCAGGGTGTGCTGGAAACGGAATATGCTTATGAGATGGCACGGATGAAAGCGGACCAGGCAGAATTTGTCCGGGAATATCAGCAGGAGGAACTGGAGGGTGCGATTGCGGATCACGAGGAAATACAGACGGAGATAACGGAGCGGATCGCGGAGCTTGAGTCCGGCAGCTATGGCAGCTCATCCACCGGGGGAAGCTCAGGGAGCGGCTCCGGGAGCAGCTCGGGCGGGAGCAGTTCAGGAGGGAGCTCCGGGAGCAGCTCGGGAGGAGGAAGCTCAAACGGTGAAAAAGCAGAAGAAGACAGTTCTGAAATAGAGTTCGGTTCGGCAGCAGATACAGAACAGATTGATGGGGAGACACCGGATAAAGAATCAGACACAGATGCAGAACCAGAAACGGAAGAAACAGAGCCAGGCACAGACACGGAAACAGGAGAAACGACGGGGAATACGCAGCAGCAGATCGTGGAACTGAAGCAGCAGATAGAGGCTGCTGAAGAAACCTGTAATACTATTCTGAATGAACTTGCAGCGCTTCTGGGAGTGACGGAAGACAGCGGAGTAAGTGAGACAGAGATCAGCTCTTCGGGCGGGCAGAACAGCCTTCAGTCAGAGCTTCAGGCTTCGATCGATGGAGATACGATATTATTTGGACATATGAAAAACCTGCAGAAGATGTCCGAAAAAATACCGGATAGTTTAATATCCGCAGCCGAGGCTGCGGGAATCAACAGTAACGATTATATTAAACTTCTGAATGAATGTACCGTACAGATAGAATCGGATATTGCGGCGCAGAAAGCAGTACAGTCAGCGCTGGCAGAAATGGAGGAGTCGGAAAATACCGGCACAGGAGAAGAAAACAAGGGGATCGACGAAGCTGAGATAAAGGAGCTGGTCAGCAGGCTGGAAGAAGCAGGCCGGGAAAGAAGCAGCCTGTACGGACAGCTTATCATACTTGAAGAAAAACAACAGGAGGATTATCAGGCGCTGGCGGAGAGCCAGGAGAAGGAGATTGCCAGCTTGCAGGAGGAACTGAAGAAACTGTCAGGCGTTCAGCAGGATGGGAACGAATCAGAGGATTCCGTTTCTTCCGATGCAGAATCCGGTGAAAATAGTATGAAGCCTTCTGACACGGCGTCTGGCGATAGCGATATACAGTCGTCGGATACGGCGTCCGGCGACGGCACGTCTGATAAATCCAGCGCGTCCGATAAATCCGGTTCGTCCGATGCCTCCGGTTTGTCGGGCATGTCCGGTTCATCCGGCTCGTCGGGAGGTTCCGCGTCCTCCGGCGCTGCGTCGGGAGGAAGCGCGGGAGCATCAAGCGGTATGTCGGGAACGGCAAATAACGGGACGGGTGGAGGCTCCATGTCGATGGCGGAGCTGAATCTGACGGAGGAGGATATCAGTCTGTTTGGAGATACATATGATCTGTCGCAGATTGAGAGTATGCTGGAACAGGAGCCTTCTGACAGCGACAGTGCGCAGGAGCTGATCGACCAGCTTGAGGACTCAATGGATACGGTCGTGGAACAGTACGAAGAGCTGACCCGAAATGAAAAGGCTACGGAGCTGAAGATCCAGTATACGTATGATTCTTCTGTCCTTGCGGGGAAGCTTGCCGAAATCACCTATGAGCAGGAGCTGCAGGAATGGGAAGATACTCTCGCAGAGGCGCTGGATACGAAGACGGCGCTTGAAGAGAGAAAACAGACGCTGGAAGCCATGACGGACGGGATTGTGACCGCGGCGCAGAGCGGGACTGTCGCAGCCGTGAATTATGAGGCGGACGATGTTCTGAGCAGTATAAATCCTCTTTTGAGCTTTTATGATACGGATGTGGTGACGGTGACGATTTCCGTACCACAGGAAGAGATTGCGCTGCTGACGGTAGGCGAGACTGTGGAAATTGTGCTTTCCGGAACGCGCAGCCGGACGGGAACCATTACGCAAAAATCCCTGGAAGCACAGGAAGGGACCTCAAGGACAGTAGTAAACTATGAAGTGACCGTATCGATGGATAATGAAGACGGGCGGCTTACGGCAGGGACAGCGGCGACCGTCAGGACCGGCATGGATGAAGAAGGCCTGAAGGAGGATCAAAATGAGTAAAGGGAAATCGCGGCATATGGGACGGAAGCTTCTTTTGACGGTTTTAGCGCTGGCTGTGGCTGGCTGCGGAGCATATGCGTTTTATCAGAACAGGGAACAGCAGAATTCTTCCGCATCCGACGCTTATAAGAAAGAGATCGTCCGCCGGGGCACTGTTTCCACCGGGATACAGGAAAGCGGGACGATTGCCTATGGTACGATGGAGCAGATTTTTGAGGTGGCTGAAGTAACAGAGGTATCGACGGATTCTTCAGGCTCGGATTCCAATTCATCATCCGGTTCCTTTTCTTCGGGACAGGGTAATGCAGGGACAACGGGGGCGATGTCAATGTCCAATCTCTCGGGAGCCGGCGGAAGCTCTTCCGGAAGCTCATCGTCTGACGGAGAGGAAACATCCCTTGAGGTAGAAGAGGTGTATGTCTCTTCCGGGCAGGAAATCAGCGAAGGCGATCCGATCCTGAAGATTACGGATGAGAGCATAGAGGATTATCGCGGGGAGCTTGAGGCTGCGGTTGCATCTGCGCGGCTTCTTGTCTCGCAGGAGGAGATCAATGTGGAGATAAAACAGGCTGAGGCAGATTACACATACCAGATGTATCTTGCTGAGGGTGAGACCGCTGAAGAAACATACAATGCAACGATCACAAGCTTGGAAGAAAAGATTGCCGATCTGGAGGAACAGATCGAGGATGAGGACGATGAGGATGAGCTGGAGGAGCTTGAGGCCGAGCTGAAGCTTGCACAGAACAACCTGACCACAGGTTCCGTCGAGGCAAAGCAGACATATGATAATGCAATGACGAATTATAAATATGCGGACCAGCTTTATGAAATTGACACAAATGGTCTGGAGGATGATCTGAACGATGCGAAGGACACGCTGGAAGAGTGTGAGGAGAATCTGAATGAATTTGAAGAGCAGATCGGGGACGGCATCGTCCGTTCGGAATATTCGGGCACAGTGTCAGAGACTGCGTATGCCGCAGGCGATACCATTACGAATAATGCGGCGATTATGACCTGTACCGACGCGGAAAGTGTGACAATGACAGTATCGGTATCTCAGGAGGATATTGCGGGAATTGCGGTCGGAGATGCGGTGACGGTTTATCTGACCGCGTATGAAGGAGAGCCCTTTGAGGCAACGGTGACGGATATTGCAACGACGTCTTCGTCAGGTTCTTCAACGGTAAATTATGATGTGACGGCAAAGCTGTCCGGGAATGTGGATAAAGTTTATGCAGGAATGACCGGGGAAGTCAGCATTGCGGGGAAAACAGTGGACGATACTCTCTATATTTCAAACCGTGCGGTCCATCTGGATGGTACGCGCTCATGGGTCAGGGTATTGAACGAGGATGGAACGATTCAGGAAACGGATATCACGACAGGATTTTCTAATGGAAAATCGGTTGCGGTGGAGTCCGGCTTGGAGGAAGGGCAGACCGTGCTGATAGAAAGTCAGGTGACGCAATGAGAGCCCTGGAGCTTTTAAGGCTGGTAGCGCTGAATATCAATCAGAATAAGTTCAAAACTGTCATGACTTCGATCGGCATTGTAGCGGGTGCGGCGACAATCGTCCTTGTGATCGGCATTGGGCGCGGCGGTCAGATGGATGTAGCGGAGCAGTTTGCGCAGCTCAATGCAGGAGCGATCGATGTGAGCTACGATTATGCGGGAGAAGAGAGCGTCGGCCAGGGAGGCGGGTTTTCCTTCGGAGGAATCGGGGAAATGTTTGGGAACATGTTTGGCGGTTCCTTCGGAGGAGGAGGTTCGGGCGAATCACCGAATGGAAATAGCACGGGCGGCAGCTTTTCGGGCGGCGGGATGCGGGAAAGCGGATCGTCGGACGGGGAAAGTGCGGGCGATAGTTTTCCGGGCGGCGGGATGCCGGGCGATAACTCCGCAGACGGAGAGAATACAGGAGAGGGCAATGCGGGTGGCAGATCTATGCCGGAAGGCGGGAGGAGAGGAAATGAAGATTCTGGGATGGAAACGATGCCGGAACAGGACGGAGAAGATGCAGCCTCTGACAGCAGAGCACAGGAGAGCGGGGAAGATGACGCTGATTCTGCAGATACGGAGACAGAGACTGAAACCAGCATGGTTGCTGATCGCATGAATCAGGAAGAGATCATACTGACACAGAGCGACGTGGAGGATATAGAGCGGTATGTTTCAGGTATCACAGGCGCAACGATCTCCTACAGCACAAGGGCTTCTGTTGAGGGCGGAAATCTGACTTCGGCACAGACATACACGGTAGCCGGCGTGAAGGAAAGCTATGAAGAGGTGAGCAGGCTTGCGATGTCGGAGGGTTCCTTTATTATGGAAGAGGATGACGATGCAAAGAGCAAGGTATGCGTACTTGGTTCAACGGCGGCGAAGGAGCTTTTTGACGGCGAGGAAGAAATTACGGGAAGTACACTATATATAGAAGAGAGAGCGTATATTGTTGCAGGCGTATTGGAACAGACATCGACAGTGGCATCCGGTATCAGTCCGGATTCTACGATCTTTATCCCATATGAAACGGGCATTAAGTATGTGACCGGCGAGCAGATCAGTCCGGTGCTTACTGTTGTTGCTGAGGATGTGAATGTCCTGGATTCTGTTATTGCGGATGTGAAAACGGTATTGGAGGAGAATTACGTAAATGCTGAATTCACCTTTTCGGACTCCGGAAGCAAAATGCAGGCGGCGCAGTCCTCAAACAGAACGCTGACAATGCTGCTGTCTGCGATGGCTGTGATCGTTTTCCTGATAGGTGGAATCGGTATTATGAACGTTCTGTTTGTCTCTGTCAAAGAGCGGACCAATGAAATCGGTATTTTGAAGGCGATCGGTATGCCAAGGGCGGAAATCCTGGCGGAATTCCTGTTTGAATCTGCGGCAATCAGCAGTATTGGAGGTGTACTTGGCGTGGCTCTGAGTTTTGCGCTGATACCTGTTGTGGAACAGTTTGATGTGAGAATTGAAGTGACGGTATTCGCATGTGCGGCGGCTGTGGGCTTTGCGGTATTGACAGGGACTGTTTTTGGAATATATCCTGCATGGAAGGCGTCGCGTCTGGAACCAGTCGAGGCACTGAGCGAGGAGTAGACACGTAAAACTATTGGAGGTCGGAGAAAATGAGAAGAGGGATCAGGTTATCAGGAATCCTTTGTGTGATAGTGTTGGCGCTGGCGTTCATGCCGACAGGCGCGTTTGCGCAGGATGATGAGACAGATGAATTGCAGGAGGGACAGAGGAAAGCAGTAATTCGGGTCGTATCAATTACGGGAAACGAGCTCACCTATTATGAGGTGGAGCAGGATACGGAAGAAGAAACAGAGGGCGGCGCAGATGAGGAAGATACGAAAAAAGAAACAGACCGCGGCGCAGATGAGGAAGATACGAAAGCTGAAACAAAGGGCGGCGCAGATGTAGAGGATACGAAAGTGGAAACAGAGGGCGGCGCAGATGTAGAGGATACGAAAGTGGAAACAGAGGGCGGCACAGATGTACAGGATACGGAAACGGAAACAGAAAAATCCTCATTGGATGAAGCCGACGCGGCGGGAAAACCGGATTTTGATCCAAGTCAGATGGGAGGCGGAAGCCGTGATTCGGGCCAGATAGAAGGCGGAGGGCGTGATTCGGGCCAGATGGAAGGCGGAGGGCGTGATCCGAGCCAGATGGGAGGCGGGGATTTTGATCCGGACCGGATGGGAGAGGGAACATTTGATCTGAGCCAGATGAACCAGGGAAACCAGGAAACGACGACGGTCTATCTTCCCGTGGCGGTGGTAGTCCATACGGATACAGGAGAACAGAAGACCTTTTCGATTCTGGAGGAGGGCGATGAGCTCGAGGTTCTGTTTCAGGAAAATGAGAAAGGCGATGAAGTGATTGTTGAGATGTGGTTAAATAGCGTGGAGGCCAGCTAAGACAGGATGAAAAAGACGATTCAGATAAGCGGTATCAATAAGTATTATACGGTGGGAGACTCGAGGCTTCATGTCCTGAAGAACGTCGATCTGAGCGTGGAGCAAGGGGAATTTCTGGCAATACTTGGGCCCTCCGGCTCAGGCAAAAGTACGCTGATGAATGTGATCGGGTGTATGGATAAGGCGGATGAGGGAACTTATTATCTGGACGGCATTCCGATTCATGAGACGCAGGAACGCCAGCTCACGAAGATCCGAAATGAGAAGATCGGATTTATTTTCCAGAAGTATCATTTAATTCCTACTTACAACGTGCTGCAGAATATTGTCATGCCCCTGCTGGTGAGGGGGATGACGCTGCGTGAGGCGGAGGAAGTGAGCAGCGATACGATCCACTTGCTCGGACTCGATACCAGAGTCAGTCATAAGCCACGTGAGCTTTCCGGAGGGCAACAGCAGCGTGTTGCGATCGCGCGTGCACTGGTAGGTGAACCGTCCATCCTTCTGGCGGACGAGCCGACAGGGGCGCTTGACCAGAACAGCGGCAAGGACGTACTCCGGCTGTTTCACAGGCTGAATGAGATGGGAAATACGATCGTCATGATTACGCATGATCTGAACGTGGCCCAGAATGCGAAGCGGATCGTGCGGATTGTGGACGGAGAACTGTTTGAGAATGCCGAATGAGAGAAAATCGTACTTGCGTATATGCAGGTGCGGTTTTTTATGTGTAAACGCGGCGAAGGAGCCGGATTCTTCTGAACCGCTGCGATTTCTTACGTCCTTTAAAGCAAGCGCAAAGGACGGCCTGAACAGTTACATTTAGATTCTTTTTTTCTTTCTTATTAGTTTTATTTAGTCTGGTAAACCCCTATATTTTATGCTATAAT
>CAZGTY010000014.1:0-52812 GCA_964528895.1 uncultured Blautia sp.
TCTGCATATCTGATTTCATACTCTGCATATCTGATTCTATATTCTGCATCTTGGACAAAATCAAATCAAATTTTTCATCGTCAGTCATGTGATGTACCTCCTCCTTTTAAGATACAGACATTATACCATATATAAAACGTAAAGTCACTATTCATTTTTCAATGTGCCTTTTGAGCGTCTTAAGAATAAAATCAACGATATGAACAATAAGCAGAAACGATCAGCTAGTAAAGAAAGAAAAGAATTGCGCCACGCATAATAAGAAATATGTTAGATATAAGAATTGTTTTGAAAGATAAATAAACCCCTGAAATTCTCAAGGATTTTTAGCAGCCAGTACGGGAATCGAACCCGTGTTTCCGCCGTGAGAGGGCGGCGTCTTAACCCCTTGACCAACTGGCCTTGTCCCAACCGACTTGCTTAGTATATAATACTTTTTCAAAATATGCAAGTACTTTTTCTATTTTTTTACTGCTGCTTTTTTTACTTTTTTCATCTGCGGCTGTCCGCCGCCTTTCCGGCGGGCAGCCGCAGATAAGCGCTCTATTCTTCCACAGGCTCCGCGGGAATAAACACGCGCGTTTTTTCCTTAGAAGCCTTCTTTGCATTTTTTGCCTTTTCCTTTGCCTCCGCACAAAACTCCATCTGAGAATTTACAAGCGCCTTGCCCCGCTTATCCTGCTTCTCATATGTTCCGTCCGGCTGAAGCAGATGGGCCTTTACATTATCTCTGAACTCCAGATCAAGAATATGCATGATCTCCCCTTTGATCTCCTCATCCTCCACAGGGAAGACGATCTCCACACGGCGGTCCAGATTTCTCGGCATCCAGTCCGCACTTCCCATATATATTTCTTCATGACCTGCATTATAGAAATAAAAAATACGGCTGTGCTCCAGAAAATCACCGACGATCGAACGCACATGAATATTCTCGCTTACGCCCGGGATTCCCACCTTAAGGCAGCAGATGCCCCGCACAAGGAGCTCAATCTTCACGCCGCAGGAGGACGCATAATAAAGCGCCGCCATCACCACGGGATCGCACAGGGAATTCATTTTTGCCATAATATGACCCGGAATGCCCTTTTTCGCGTTTTCCGCCTCACGCTCGATCATTTTCAGGAAGCGATCCTTCATCCAGATGGGCGCCACGATCAGTCTGTTCCATCTCTTTGGCTCAGAATAACCGGAAAGCATATTAAATGCCGCCGTGGCATCCTCGCCAAAATGCTCGTCACAGGTAAAAATACCGCAGTCCGTATAAAGCTTCGCAGTGGAATCATTATAATTGCCCGTTGCCACGTGAACATACCGGCGGATGCCCGTCTCTTCACGCCGGACCACCAGTGTGATCTTGCTGTGGGTTTTCAGGCCCACAAGGCCATAAATTACATGGCAGCCTGCCTTCTCCAGCTTCTTCGCCCACACAATGTTATTTTCTTCATCAAAACGCGCCTTTAATTCCACCAGGACACTGACCTGCTTGCCGTTTTCCGCAGCCTGGGCCAGCGCGGCAATGATAGGCGAATGACCGCTGACGCGGTACAGAGTCTGCTTGATAGCCAGAACATCCGGGTCCTTTGCCGCCTGCCGGACAAAATCAACCACCGGATCAAAGCTCATATACGGATGATGTAAAAATACGTCGCCCTCGCGGATAACCTGGAAAATATCCTTATCATTCTGAAAACGGGCCACGGGAGCAGGTTCATATTTCGGTGTTTTATACTGCTCAAAGCCCTCCATGCCGTACACCTTCATCAGCATCGTCAAATCCAGAGGGCCGTTGATCGCATAGATATCCTCACTCTTAATATCAAATTCTGTCTTCAGAATCTTAAGGAGACGTTTATCCATTTTCTCTTCCGCTTCCAGCCGGATCACCTCTCCCCACTGGCGCTTTTTCAGCTGCTTCTGAATTTCCACCAGAAGATCCTCCGCCTCATCCTCATCGATGGTAAGGTCCGCATTTCGCATAATACGGTAAGGATGGGCGCAGACCACAGCATTGCCCTGGAACAGCCTGCCGATATTTCTCTCAATGATCTCCTCCAAAAGGATCACGGAGCGATCCCCTTCCTTCTCAGCTGGAAGCTCCACCACCCTTGGCAGGACGGAGGGCACCTGCACCGTTGCGAAATCAAGGATCTCTTTTCCCTTCTTCTTATCCTTCTTTGATATCAGCGCGCCGATATTCAGGGATTTGTTCCGGATCAGCGGGAAAGGCCTGGAAGAGTCCATCGCCATGGGCGTCAGGACAGGATATACATTGTCCTCAAAATAATCATCCACAAACACCTGCTGCTTCTTTGTCAGATTCTCATGCTCCGTAATAATGTGAAGTCCCGCTTTTTCCAGAGCCGGCAAAACAGACCGGTTATAGGTATTGTACTGCACATGCACCAGATCGTGTGTCCGGGCGCTGATCTCACGAAGCTGTTCCCTGGGAGTAAGACCTGCGATATCTGTTTTTTCGTAGCCCGCATGCACTTGATCCTTCAGAGAGGCCACGCGCACCATAAAAAATTCATCAAGATTGGAGGAGGTAATGCTTAAAAATTTCAGCCTTTCAAAAAGCGGCAGGCTTTTATCTCTGGCCTCGCTTAAAACCCGCTCGTCAAACCTGAGCCAGCTCAGCTCTCTGTTTACATAATATTCCGGTTTCTCAAATTTCTTTAAATCCATATCCTCATCCTCCACTACATTTTCCGTTTCCGTCTCAACACGAGCCGAATGCCAAAGACCTCTTCAAAAAATTCCACTTTTTCCTTTAACAGCCCAAGCTCCAGGGAAATGTCCCTGCTGGAATCGATCACCAGCTGAAGCTCCCGGTCTTTAAGCACTGCTTTCAGATCCTGCACCTTCTGGTAATGGCTTCTGTCCATGGCATTGGCCAGACGCAGAATCGCCGTAAGCTTGGCTATGAGCAGATAACGCTCCCTGTCCACCACAGACTCGCTGTCATTATCCTCATAATTTACAAATTCACTGGAATTGTAACGCACGGCGCTGGCGATAATCTTCCGTTCTTCCGTAGAAAGACCGATAATTTCCGTGGCCATGATGATACGGTAGGAGCACTCTGCCACATCCCCCAGGCTGATATATTTTCCGCAGTCATGAAGCTGTACGGCGATCTGTAAAAGCAGCCTCTCCCGCGCTCCCATACCGTGGATCTTCTTCATACTGTCAAAAATCGCCAGCGCCAGATCTGTGGTCCCCTGTATATGGCTCTTCCCGCTGGAATAACGCTTGGCAATATTTCTGGCCGCCACAAGGATATCATTTTCAAAGTTGTGTACACTCTTAATAAACTTTTTTTTCTCGCCGTAATCATAGGCCAGACCGTCCGGCAGCGAAACGCCGGGGACCCACAGGGACTCCGCGTTAAAAATATCGAGGAAGCTTTTGCAGATGACCATCGTGGGAACGACCAGAGAAGCATACTCCGTGTCGATCTCCATTTCCTCCGCAAGTATCTGCTCGGTCTTATTGACCGTCTCCTCATATCGGGCGGAAAACTCCGATCTGGTAATGATCCGATCCCTGATCTGTTCCCGGAAAATGGTATCCGTCAGGAAATCCCCCATAAGAATCACATTTTTAATATCCCGGTCCTTTAAAAACAGGCGCTGAAAGGCAGTCAGATCATTGCGGATAAACTCCTGGATCAACTGATCATAATGACGGCTTCCCCGTTCCAGGTCCTTCAGGCGTTCACGGATACGGAGACTTCCCATCTTTAAGCTCTGGGTACTCACCAGAGCATCCTTATCAAAAAGAGAAACCTGCAGGCTTCCGCCGCCCACATCCAGAATGGCCGTCCCCTTCTGGATCATTTTCTTAAAACCGGCCTCAATGGACGCAATGGATTTATATCCCAGAAAATGCTGCTCCGCATTGCTCAGTATTTCCACACGGATACCGGTCCTCTGATAAATCTGCTCAATGATGATGATGGGATTATCCAGCTCCCGGAATGCGCTGGTGGCACAGGCTCTGTAGCTTTCCGTCCCATACTCCTTCATAATCCTTCCGAAATCTCCCAGGATCCCGCAAAGATCATCCACCGTTTCCCTGGTCAGACGCCTCTCGGTATATGCTTCATTTCCAAGCTGCAGAGGGTACCGCACATAATTCAGCTCCCGAAAGCCGTTTTTTCTGGAAAATTCAAATATTTTCATACTGACTTCATAGGAACCAATATCAATGGCTGCAAAGGTCGTCACTGCCATATTCTTCTCTCCTTCTGATCATTAATCTGATATCATCATTCTTCTTTTCCCGACAGATAATCAATAAACTGCTGCGCGGTCCTTCCGGTAAAGCCGCCATGGGAAAGCTCCCATTTATTCGCCTCCAGAAGAAGCTCCTCTTCAGGCATCCGAATACCCTGGCGTTCTGCCAGGACCCGGACGATATTCTGGAATTCCTTTTTATCAGGAGCCCCAAAATAAATACGCACCCCGAACCGGTATACCAGCGAGAGCTTTTCCTGAACCGTATCCGAGGAATGCAGATCATCGTCATCCATAAGCTCCAGCTTGTCGCCGGAACGTTCCCGCACCAGATGGCGGCGGTTGCTGGTAGCATAAATGAGAATATTATCCGGTTTTTTCTCAAGTCCGCCCTCGATGATCGCCTTCAAATATTTATATTCCGTCTCAAATTCCTCAAATGACAGATCATCCATATAGATAATAAATTTGTAATTCCGGTTTTTGATCTGGGCGATCACATCATTTAAATCCCGAAGCTGATGCTTATAAACCTCAATGATGCGCAGCCCCCGGTCATAGTACTGATTCAAAATGCCCTTGATGCTGGAGGATTTTCCAGTGCCCGCATCACCGAAAAGCAGACAGTTATTGGCCTTTTTGCCCTTTACAAAGGCCTCCGTATTTTCGATGAGCTTCCGCTTCGGGATCTCATATCCCACCAGATCGTCCAGATGAACATGGGCGATCCGGGTAATAGGCGCGATGACCACCTGCCCTTCCTGATCATGCTCAATGCGAAACGCCTTGTGCAGGCCGAGCTTCCCCACTCCGAAATCCTTATAAAACCGCACCATGTCCTCCATAAATTCCTCCGTGGTCGAAGCTTCGGCGAGGGTACGGCTCATGCTCAAAATGCGGTCCCGAATCCGGGAATTAAACATCCTCCCATGATCTCCGGTGTCTTCATACCTGCTGAGCACATGACAGCAGGAAGTGTGAAACACCTGGTCGAATTTATTCAGATCAAAATCATACAATTCTTTAAATATGGCAAAATCATGCATCGCCATATGGTTGATGCTGCCCTTCACAGGTCCCCGTATTTCACTGGCCATGCTGAAAGCATTTTCATGGTTCACCAGCAAAAAGGTGAGGTAATTATGCCAGAGATTACCGGAAAAGCCATAGGCCCCCGCCATCTCCACCAGCCCGTTCACACATCGGTAAAAGATATCCTTATAAGCCATTGCGTCGGTTCCGGAAATTTCCAGCGCTTCCATAAGATCCGTCATATCCTTTAAAATCTCTCCCTGCTGAAAATCCCGGTAAAGGACGCACTCCTGTACTCCTGTCATCGTCATTCCTCCCTGAATCTATCCCATATTTCCCCGGTCACGTTTCCGTAACTCTATAATTTCCCAGAATACGCAGCCGGTTCGCCTCGGCTTCCAGTCCCCGGAGCGCGCACTTTACCGCGCTCTCCCTAAGATTTCCCTCAAAATCCACGAAAAAGCGGTACTCCCAGGTTTTCCCCGCGATGGGACGGGACTCTATTTTTGTCATATTCAGCCCATTATATATAAAATGGGACAGCATATTGTACAGAGTTCCGCTGGCGTGGGGAAGCTCGAAGCAGACGCTGAGCTTCCCCGCTGCTTTTTCGTAAACCGGGCGGCTTCCCACAATAATAAAACGGGTTACGTTTCCATCATTGTGACAGATATTCTCCGCCAGGATCTTCAGTCCATATAATTCCCCCGCCTCACGGCTGGCGATGGCGGCCTGAGTCAGCTTCCTCTCCTCGGACACCTTCATGGCCGCACCCGCCGTATTTTCTGTCTTCGTAATCTCCCACTCCTCATGCTTTTCCAGAAATTTCCGGCACTGCGACAAAGCCTGCGGATGTGAGCAGACCGTCCTGATCTCTTTCAGGGAAGCTCCCGGCAGTCCCAGCAGTACATGATCCGCACGGATGATCTCCTCACCAACAATATACAGTTTATATTCTGTCAGAAGATCGTAAATATCCGTCACAATTCCCGCCGTGGAGTTTTCAATGGGAAGTACCGCATAATCCGCCCTGCCGGACTCCACCTCTTCCATGGCGTCCCGCCAGGTCTTCACATGATAGCTGTCTATATTTTCCTGAAAGTGAGCCCGCATGGCGGCATAGCTGTACGCGCCCTCCACGCCCTGGAATACCACTCGCACTCCGGAAAGCGGCAGGCTTTCTACCATACGGTATTCATTTTCTTCCTCCACGCCATGCTCGGTGAGAAGCTGATACTGCCGCTTCCTGCTGATAGCCATCATCTGTCTGAAAACCTCCCGGACGCCAAGGCCGTTAAACTCGCTGTCAGCCTTATTCATAAGCACAGTGAGCTTCGCGGCTTCACGCTCAGGATCAAGTACCTTTTTCCCGGTTTTTATCTTATACTCCGCAACATCCTCGCAGACCTTCATTCTTCGCTCAAACAATCTGAGTATCTCATCATCGATCCCGTCGATCTCTCTGCGGCATTCCTGTAAATCCACCATAATTCTATCCTCTTGCTTCACGAACTCTTTTTATTTCATTTCGCATATCATCATACCATTGACGTATGTTTTTTTCAAGTAAAGTCAATAATAGCAGATGACTAAATTTCATTTAACTGTCATCAGGAGGAGGCTTTATGAACAAAAGAAACTTTTTTATTTGCGGTTCCATCGGCTGGTGCATGGAAGTACTGTGGACCGGCTGTCATGCCCTTTTCTCGGGAGAGCCCACTATGATGGGAAGAACATCTCTTCTGATGTTTCCAATTTACGGATGCGCTGCCCTTATTAAGCCTGTCTATCAAAAAATCTCATCTCTTCCCACCTTTTTCCGCGGTTGTCTGTACACCACGGGAATCTATGCAGCGGAATATTCAACCGGCAGCATTTTAAAGCATTTTGGCATGTGCCCCTGGGATTACAGTCAGACTCCTTTTCAATATAATGGAATCATCCGTCTGGACTATGCGCCGCTCTGGTTTGCGGCCGGCCTTTTTTTTGAAAAAATACTTACGAAATCTTCTTGAAAAAAGCGTCTGCGTATTATATGATGAGTGGTGGAAAATTTTTGTTACAGAAAATGGAGGTGTGATATGAGACATTTAATGAGCCCATTGGATTTCTCCGTAAAAGAACTGGACAGGCTGCTGGATCTTGCCGGTGATATTGAGAAAAATCCCGAAAAATATGCACATACCTGTGACGGCAAACGACTGGCAACGCTTTTTTATGAACCCAGCACGCGTACCCGTTTAAGCTTTGAAGCGGCCATGATGAATCTCGGAGGTAAGGTTTTAGGCTTCTCCACTGCCGATTCCAGCTCCGCCACGAAAGGCGAAAGCGTCGCTGATACAGTTCGTGTTACATCCTGCTATGCAGATATCATTGCCATGCGCCACCCCAAAGAGGGCGCTCCCCTAGTAGCTTCCATGGCATCAGCCATTCCCGTGATCAACGCAGGTGACGGCGGTCACCAGCATCCCACACAAACCCTCACCGATCTTCTTACAATCCGTTCCTTAAAAGGGCGCCTGAACAATATTACCATTGGTCTGTGCGGCGACCTGAAATTTGGCCGCACCGTCCATTCACTGATAGAGGCGCTGGTTCGTTACGAGAATGTGGAGTTTATTCTGATCTCGCCGGAGGAACTGCGTATTCCCAGCTATATCCGCGAGGATGTTCTGAACCGTAATCATGTAAAATTCCATGAGGTAGAACGTCTGGAGGATGCAATGCCCAATCTGGATATTCTGTACATGACCCGCGTACAGAAGGAACGTTTCTTTAACGAAGAGGATTATGTCCGCATGAAAGATTTCTACATACTGGACAAACAGAAAATGCAGTTTGCAAGGGATGATATGTATATCCTGCACCCTCTTCCAAGAGTGAATGAAATTTCCGTGGAGGTGGACGACGACCCGAGAGCCGCTTATTTTAGGCAGGCACAATACGGCGTTTATGTCCGTATGGCCCTGATTCTCACATTATTGGAGGTGAATGTATCATGTTAAATGTCGGTGCGCTTCATGAAGGCTATGTTCTGGATCACATCAAGGCCGGAAAAGCCATGACCATCTATCACGATCTGAAACTGGATAAGCTGGATTGTACTGTGGCGATCATTATGAACGCCCGCAGCAATAAAATGGGTAAAAAAGATATCATTAAGGTGGAATGTCCCTTAGAGAAGCTGGATCTGGAGATCGTCGGCTTCATTGATCACAATATCACCGTGAACATCATTAAGGATGAAAAGATCGTGGAGAAAAAGGAGCTGAGGCTCCCGAAACAGATCGTAAATGTTATTAAATGCAGAAACCCCCGCTGCATCACCTCCATCGAGCAGGGTCTGGATCATGTTTTTGTTCTGTCCGACCCGGAAAAAGAGATCTATCGCTGCAAATACTGCGAGGAGAAATACAGCGGCAAACGCAATAAATAAAATGCAGGCATCGGCAGGATTTAAAAAGCTTCCTGCCGATGCCTGTCCTGTTTTTCTGATATGTGCAAGCCGTCCGATAAGCCGGGTTATGTCATTGGGTGATCATCTATCTAGGCCTTTCGTCGCCGAAAGGCTCCAGCGACCCACCTGAAAGCACGACGGGCAGCCGTATCGCTTTCGTTTCGGTCTTGCTTCGAATGGAGTTTACATGTGCCCTGTCTGTTACCAGCCAGGCGGTAGTCTCTTACACTGCCTTTCCACCCTTACCCTCCGAAGAGGGCGGTTTATTTCTGTTGCACTGGCCTGGGAGTCACCTCCACCGGACGTTATCCGGCATCCTGCCCTGCGAAGCCCGGACTTTCCTCGTCTGCACCCTTTCGTCCGTACAGCCGCGATCACCTGGCCGACTTGCTCTCAGATTCTATCATATTTTTCTTCGCAAGTAAAGAAAAATCCACGTATCATCCCAAAGGGCACCGTAAATTTTTATCTTACGCCTTCGCTCCCCGGCGCGCCTCTTTCTTTTTCTCCATCGCGTCCACACAGATAGTGCAGGCCGCATCACCGGTGATATTGACGCAGGTACGGCCCATATCCAGAATACGGTCGATACCTGCCACGAGCGCAATACCCTCCACCGGAAGGCCTACGCTCTCCAGAACCATGGCGAGCATGATCATACCGGAGCCCGGAACACCGGCGGTTCCGATAGAAGCCAGCGTTGCGGTAAGAATAATAGTAATCTGCTGGGAAACGCTCAGGTCAACACCAAAAATCTGGCCGATAAAAATCGCGCAGACGCCCTGATAAATAGCCGTTCCGTCCATGTTGATGGTTGCGCCAAGGGGAAGCACAAAGCTTGCGATCTCCTTGCGCGCGCCCAGCTTCTGCGTACACTCCAGATTAAAGGGAAGGGCGCCTACACTGCTGGCGCTGGAAAAAGCAAAGATCATGGCCTGGCTCATACCCTTGAAAAACGTAATGGGGTTCATGCCCGAGATCACCTTCACAGAAGAAGAATATACTAGGACCATATGTATAATATAGGTCAGATAAGCCACCAGGATTACCTTCAAAAGCGGAAGGAGAACCTGCGGGCCATTGCTGGCAACAACCGGGCAGATCAAAGCAAATACACCGACAGGCGATAATCTGATGATCATGCCCATAACCTTAAAGCTTACTTCCGAAAAGCTGTCAACAACATCCTTGGCTGCTTTCCCCTTCTCTCCTGCAAGAATAATGCCAAAGCCAAAGAACAGAGCGATCACGATAACCTGAAGCATAGTGGCATCAGCCAACGGCTGGATCGCGTTGGAGGGAAAAATATTTACCAACGTTGTCATGAAGCTTGGCGCCTCGGTCGCTTCATAGACCAGATCCTCCGTAGCGATATTATAGCCGCCGCCTACATTCAGAAGATTTGCAAAAATCAGACCCAGAGTTACTGCAAAAGCAGTGGTGCAAAGATAAAAAATAACGGTTTTCGCGCCGATGGATCCCACCTTGCGCACATCCTGCAGAGAAATAATACCCTGCATAATGGAGAGCAGCACTACCGGAACCACCACCATCTTGATCAGATTCAGAAAAATGGTGCCAAAAGGCTTGATGTAGTTATCTGCCACATCCGGATTTACCTGAAGCAAAAGACCGGCAATCACGCCCAGTACCAGTGCGACAAAAATCCATGTTGTCAGTGACAGCTTCTTTTTTTCAGTTGTTCCACTCATTTAAAATCCCCCTCTCGGTTTTAATGTTTGTTTTATGTGAGTGTATTACAACCATATTTATGTATGTGTCCGCAGCCGCCTGGACACATAGCCGCTATACGTGAAAACAGCTTCCGCCCACGAATTCACGCAAAATCGAATTAAAGGGAATACTCTCACTGGGGACGGCCACAAAATAATCAAAGAATTTCAGAAGACGCTTCGCCTCCACATACTCCGGCTCACTTTTCTCAAT
The DNA here is from genome assembly GCA_964528895.1 of uncultured Blautia sp. Classification (GTDB taxonomy): domain Bacteria; phylum Bacillota; class Clostridia; order Lachnospirales; family Lachnospiraceae; genus Blautia_A. The sequence goes on from CAZGTY010000014.1 coordinate 10,678, forward strand.
ACCGAATAAGAGCGGCTCCGCGTAGAGCTTAAGACATGCCAGCTCATAAACAAGGGCGGAATTAAACATTACGTCCGCTTCCTCCTGGAACGGGAATATATTCTCCTCCTCACCTCTCCGCACAGAGGGCCACCGAGCGATAGTCTCCTTTGCGGAGATGCCTCTGGTCCTTGCATCTCTGACGATCCGGCGGATCAGACGCCCGTCCGTAGTCGGGATCCGGTTATGCTTATCAATATTCAGCTGCGTAAGAGCGCTGATATAGATCTTAAACTTGCTCTTCTTTGGAAGCGCATAACTCAGCCGATCATTCAGGCCATGAATCCCCTCTATGACCAGAATGTCTTCCTCGCCCAGCCGGAGAAAATCGCCCCGGTATTCCCGTATCCCCGTCTTAAAATTATAGGCCGGAAGCTCCACCCTTTCGCCCCGGAGCAGCGCCAGCATATCCTCATTAAACTGCTTTACGTCAATAGCCTCCAGACACTCATAATTTTTTTCTCCGTTTTCATCCAGAGGCGTATCCACACGATTCACAAAATAATTATCCACTGCAATAGGATGAGGCTTCATTCCATGAGCCGTCAGCTGAATGGAAAGTCTGTGTGAAAAGGTGGTCTTTCCCGATGACGAGGGGCCCGCGATCATGACGAATTTTTTATTTCCCGCCTCCACGATCTGCCGGGCAATATTGGATATCTTCGCCTCCTGCAAGGCCTCCTGGACCAAAAGAATATTTCCGATCCCATCCCTGGTAATGCGGTCATTCAGATCGCCCACATAGGAGATATCCATCTTTTCGAGCCATTCCTCAGTCTCCTTCTGCACCCGGAAAATCTTTTCCTCCGGACTGAAGGGCGGAATCACATCCGGCCGGTCGATTTCCGGCAGTTCCAGCACAAAGCCCTCATCATAAAGCTTCAGATCAAAGTATTTCACATATCCCGCATGATGGGCCATGAACCCGTAGAAATAATCCTCATAATCATCAATACTGTACAGATTTACCCGAGAAACACGGCGGTAGCGGAACAGCCGCTCCTTATCATACATATGCTGCCTGTGAAACAGGGCAATGGCCTCATCCGTACCCACGCTCCTTTTCAGAATGGGCGTACAGGCGTCCACGATCTCCCGCATCCTGGCCTTCACCTGACAAAGAAACTCCTCATTCAATCCTTCAAAGCCGTCCATCGTAAAATAATAGCCTGAGCCGATGGAATAATGGATCACCACTTTATCCATACTGTCCTGCCCGGCCACATCCCGAATGGCTTTTATAAGGATAAGACTGGCGCTTCTCTTATATGTCTTATGTCCAATACCGTCCCTGGTGGTAATGAATCCGATTGTACAATCCTCTTTTAAACGCTTGTGCAGCTCCCGGAGCTTACCGTTCACAGTCACCAGTATGATGGGAAACGCGGTCGTCCCCTCATACTCCTTCACGATCTCCGCATAAGTCGTGCCCGCCGGATACTCTCTGCTCTCTCCCGCTATGGTTACCCGCACTGTTTCCTGTTCCACAGGATCACTCCTTTCCAAATCCTTATGAACTGTCACAATATAGTATATGGGCTGACGATCTCCGCGCATGAAATCTTCATTTCCGGAAATGCATTTTCCAGCCGTTTCTTCATAGCCTCCATAAAAATATATTCCGTACCATAATGTCCGGCGTCGATCACCATCAGGCCTTCCGCCACCGCATCGATCCCCGTATGATGATCGATATCTCCGGTCACATACACATCACAGCCCGCGGCAAGTACATCCTCTAAAAGGCTCTTCCCACTGCCGGTACAGATGGCGGCCTTTGTAACCTCCGTATCGAGATCGCCGTACACCTTTACATCGTTGAGCCGGAAAGCCTCCTTTACAAAAATGGCGCACTCTCTCAGCGTCATTGTCCCGGGCAGCATTCCGGTCCTTCCCAGGCCCTGTCTGTCGTCGCTGTCCGTAACCGTCAGAATTTCCCTGTCCCTGAGCTTCAGATAATCCGCGCTGAGCTCCGCCATCCCCAGTATGTCATAATTCGTGTGCATGGCATAATACTGAATGTCACTCCGGATCAGGGAAAGAATCCGCCGCCCGGTAAAGGTATGGTTATTAATTTTTTTGATCCCGCTGAAGATCATGGGATGATGGGTGATGATCATATCCGCGCCGGCATCCTCCGCTTCCTTCAAAACAGCCTCCGTCAGGTCCAGCGCCAGGAACACATGACTTACCTCCCGCTCGTCGTCTCCCACCAAAAGTCCCACATTGTCCCATTCTTCCGCAGCAGCGGCCGGATATTCCTGATCCAGCCATTCTGTCAGTTCTTTAACCTTCATAATATGCAAGAGCAGCTGTGATCAACTGCATTTCCTCCTCTATTTCTCTGACCCTCTCCGGGGCAGTTCCCTTTTGGGCATTTCCCAGCTTATCCAGTATGCTGTTGCGAATGCGCAGCTCCCGTTCCAGGTATTTTCTCAGCACGGGATTTTCCGCTCTTAACAGGAGCCGGCCAAAAGCCTCCTCCTCCGGAGTATAGGGCTTCCCTTCTTTTCCCTTCATCTGCACGACCTTCATCATAGGATAAAATTTCCCGTCCTCCAGGATCATATCTTCCTGAACGATTTCAAAGCCCGCCGCCAGGATAAAACGGCGGAAATGAGGGATATCAGACTGGGGCTGTGCGATCACCTCCGAAAACCCGGAAAGCGCCGCCTTTCCCTCACTTAAAATACGCTCCATCAAAGGGCCTCCCATGCCTGCAATCACCAGAGTATCACCCTCCCCGGGCATAAGCTTTTCCAGTCCGTCGGAAAGCCTCGTTTCTATGTATTCTTCCAGTCCATACTGCCGGATATGCTCTCTGGCCCTGGATAAAGGGCCTTCTCTGACATCCATGGCAATGGCGCCCGGAATCCTTTTATTCAATACCAGGTACACCGGCAGATATCCATGATCACAGCCCACATCTACCAGCCGGTTCCCTTCTGTCACCATCTCCCCAATGGCAGCAAGTCTTTTTGATAACTGCATGGGCCGCTCCTTAATCCAGATAGTCCTTCAGCTTGCGGCTGCGGCTTGGATGGCGGAGCTTGCGCAGAGCCTTCGCCTCGATCTGACGGATACGCTCTCTGGTGACGTTAAATTCCTTTCCCACTTCCTCCAGGGTACGGGCGCGTCCGTCATCCAGCCCAAAGCGGAGACGGAGCACCTTCTGTTCTCTTTCTGTCAGAGTACCCAAAACCTCAATCAGCTGCTCCTTCAAAAGCGTAAAAGCAGCCGCATCGGCAGGCACCGGCACATTATCATCCTGAATAAAATCTCCCAGATGGCTGTCCTCCTCCTCTCCAATGGGGGTTTCCAGAGAAACAGGCTCCTGAGAAATTTTCAGGATTTCCCGAACGCGCTCTACGGACATGTCCATTTCCTCCGCGATCTCCTCCGGCGTGGGCTCCCGGCCAAGCTCCTGAAGAAGCTGACGGGAAACCCGAATCAGCTTATTGATGGTCTCCACCATATGAACCGGAATACGGATCGTCCTTGCCTGGTCCGCGATGGCCCTTGTGATCGCCTGGCGGATCCACCAGGTAGCATAGGTGCTGAATTTATAGCCCTTCCGGTAATCAAATTTCTCCACTGCCTTGATCAGCCCCAGATTACCCTCCTGGATCAGGTCCAAAAACAGCATGCCGCGGCCCACATAGCGCTTGGCAATACTGACAACAAGACGAAGATTCGCCTCAGCCAGGCGCTTTTTTGCATCCTCATCCCCCGATTCCATTCTCTTTGCCAGTTCAATTTCCTCCTCCGCAGTGAGAAGGCTCACCTTCCCAATCTCCTTCAGATACATTCTCACGGGATCCTCAATGCTGACGCCCTCCGGGACAGAAAGATCGATCTTATCCAGTTCCACCTCATCCTCATCATCCAGCTTATCAATGTCCACCTCATCATCCAGCAGCAGGTCATCCGAGTTCTCCGCGATGCGGAGGACGTCAATACCGCTGGTTTCCAGGAAATCAAACACCTTTTCCATCTGGTCCACCTGCAGGGGCTGATCCTTAAAGAAGTCATTGATCTCCTGATATTCCAGAACGTTTTTTTTCTTTTTTGCCAGCTCCAGAAGCTCTACCAGTTTCTCACTGAATTTACCCATATTCATTTCCATAGGTACTCTATCCCTCCATATAGTGTTTATATTCTATCCTTATTCAAAAGAAATATGCAGTTCCCGGCGCTTTCGGCCAAGAGCCTCCAGCTCTTTTTTTGCTCTGATCAATTCCTGTAGTCCCTGCATGTCCGAGGGGTCCCAGGTACGGTTCTTCTCCGCAAGGCTCTCCTCCTTGATGCGCAGCAGCGCATCGGAAAAGGCCCTGTCCTGCTCCTGAGGTGTTTCCAGATGGATCTCAGCATGGAACAGGGAAGAAACCTCCCCCTGTTCCTCACTGTCCGTAAATGCATTTAAAAGACGGGCAGGATTTATCTCACCCTCTCTGTGCTGCTCAAACAGCAGCTCCGCTACCTTCCGATAAAGCGGCGCCACAAAATCAGAGGGGCTTAAATATTGGGAAACCGCATCAAATATATCCGGATAACTGACCAGCCACGTGAGCATCAGCTTCTGGGCCATATCTGCCGCAGTCTCCTTTTTACGCTTTTCCGGAGCGGGGCTTCGCGGCCGGATCCTCTGCTCTGCCCGCGTCCCCTTCAGAGCCTGGGTCTTCACTCGTTTTTGAAGATCCTCAGAAGTAATGCCGCAGCGGCTCCGGTACTGCTTCACGATCGCTTCTATGTATAAATTCCGTTCCAGCTCGTCCTCCAGCTCCAGCAGCATATCGGCACACTGTTCAAAGAACCGGTTCTGTCCCTGTGGCTCCTCCATGGAATACTGTCCCTCCGCAATGGTTACCCTGAACATGAAGCTGTCCATAGCCTGTGAAAGGCGCTCCTCAAAGGCCTCTCCTCCCATGTTCTTAATGAACTCATCCGGATCCTTATAGGGTTTCAGGCTTACCACCCGGGAATTCACACCCGCCTCCCGCAAAATAGGAATGCCCCGGAGCGCCGCCCGGATTCCGGCTTCATCGCTGTCATATAAAAGCAGAACCTCCTGGGTATAACGCTTCAAAAGGCTGGCATGGCCCGATGTCAGCGCCGTTCCAAGAGACGCCACAGCATTTGTGAAGCCTGCCTGATGCATGGTGATCACATCCATATATCCCTCACAGAGGATCATATAATTTTTTCTTGTGGTCCTGGCCATATTCAGGCCGTACAGATTGCGGCTTTTGTCAAAGATCTTCGTTTCCGGAGAATTCAGGTATTTCGGCTTTGCATCGCCCATGACCCTCCCTCCGAAGCCGATCACCCGGTTATTCACATCCATGATCGGAAAAATAACACGGTTCCAGAACTTATCGTACATACCATGCCGCTCATCCGCATTAAAAAGGCCGGACTCCCTCAGCAGCTCGTCGCTGTAATTTTTTGACTTCAAAAACTTATACAGATCGTCGCTGTACTTGTCCGAATAACCCAGGCCAAATTTCCGGATCGTCTCTTCCGTAAGTCCCCTGTCTGTCAGATACTGCCAGGCTTTTTTCCCGTTTTCCCGCCGCAGCTGGTAGTAAAAATACCGGGCCGCCTGCTTGTTGATTTCCAGAAGCGCAGCCCTTCTCTCGGCCTTTTCCCGGGCTTCCTTTGAGTACTCGATCTTCGGGAGCTCCACCCCCGCCCTGTCCGCCAGATACTTCAAAGCCTCGCTGAAGGTAAAATTCTCGTACTCCATAATAAAAGTAAATACATTCCCTCCCGCACCGCATCCGAAGCAGTAATACATCTGTCTGGATCGGGACACGGAAAAGGACCCTGTTTTTTCATTGTGAAAAGGACACAGCCCAAAATAGGAACCGCCTTTTCTGGTCAGCTTTACATATTGGGATATTACATCTACAATATCATTTTTCATTCGTACTTCTTCAATGATATCGTCTGAATACCGCATGTATGCTCCTCCTTCAATCTTTTAATAAACCTCCCAGGCTCGCGGTATATATATTTCACGGAACTTGTCCATACAATACTGATCTGTCATTCCTGACAGATAATCGCAGACTGCCTGAGATTTCTTTTCTCCACGCAGGGAAACCAGCTCCACATACTCTCTGGACATGGCCTCCGGGTGCTCTATATAATGCTCGTATAACTCCTTTACCATCTTCTCGGCCTTGTGTTCTTCATTCTTTGCCCTGGGGTTTCTGTAAACACTGCGAAACATGATCGACCGCAGATCCATAAGCCCCTCCTGTATTTCCGCCGACATATGTATTTCATCTCTGTCCATGCTGTTCTCAATAATATCATGGACAAAGGTATTCAGGCGTTCTCTTGTCGTATATCCAAGCAGCATACGAAGAGTGACCGGAATATCGTCCTCTGTGATTATGCCGCCCCGCTGCGCGTCATCCATATCGTGATGAATATACGCCAGCTTGTCCGAAAAACGCACCACCTGTCCCTCCAGGGTAGAGGGTTTTCCGCTGGTGCGGTGATTCAGGATGCCGTCACGCACCTCCCAGGTAAGATTCAGTCCTTCCCCGTCCTTCTCAAGAAGCTCCACCACACGGACACTCTGTTTATAATGTGCAAAACCGTCCGGATTGATTTCATCCAGCGCACGCTCACCCGCATGACCAAAGGGCGTATGACCCAGGTCATGCCCCAGGGCAATGGCCTCCACCAGATCCTCGTTCAGCCGCAATGCTTTGGCAATGGTTCTGGCGATCTGAGAAACCTCCAGTGTGTGGGTGAGACGGTTCCGGTAATGATCTCCCTGGGGGGCCAGAAATACCTGCGTCTTGTCCTTTAGACGCCGGAAGGATTTCGAATGGAGAATCCGGTCACGGTCGCGCTGATAAACAGTCCGGATATCGCACTCCTCCTCCGGCTTATCCCTGCCCCGGGAGTGAACGCTGTATGAAGCATACGGACTGAGCAGCTCCAGTTCCCTTTCTTCCATGCTTTCCCTGATATTCATATGTACTTCCTCCTGATGGGGATACTGACCCGGCTACATAAAATACCTCTTATTATTTATATTCTACACGATTTTTCAAATTCCTCTTTTTTTCAGAAACTCCATGCAGAAAATTCGTAAATCAGGCAAAATTGACTTATGCCTGTCTGCCTGCTATAATCGTTACGGAATATTTTGGGAATGGATGTGGAACAATGAACACGGATCTGACCAGAGGGCCTGTGATGGGCTCCATGCTGCGTTTTGCCGTCCCTATGATCCTGGGGAATCTGCTGCAGCAGTGTTATAATATTGCAGATACTTTAATTGTGGGAAAGTTTCTCGGAGCCAATGCATTAGCTGCTGTGGGCTCCTCTTTTACCTTAATGACTTTTTTGACCTCCATCCTTCTGGGACTTTGCATGGGAAGCGGAACGGTATTTTCCATCCGTTTCGGCCAGCGGGACGAGGCGGGACTTAAAGAGGGCGTCTGCGCCTCCTTTTCACTGATCGCGGGCTTTACGCTCCTTTTAATGATCATCTCCTTTTCCTGTCTGAACGGAATCCGCATTTTTTTAAGGGTTCCCTCCGAGGTGTGGGGGCTCATGCGGCAATACCTGTTTGTGATCTTTTTCGGAATCGCGGCTACCTTTCTCTATAACTATTTCGCTTCCTTCCTGCGGGCCATCGGCGACTCGGTCGTCCCCTTGTATTTTCTGGCTCTTTCCGCAGGATTAAACATTGTCCTGGACCTTGTTTTCGTGCTGGTGCTCACCCGCGGCGTATCTGGCGCAGCGGAGGCCACCGTCATCTCCCAGTACATATCCGGGATCGGGATCGCTATCTATACCGCCGCCCGATGTCCCCAGCTCCGGGGAATAAAAAAATACCGCCATGTCCGGTGGTGCTGCATAAAAGAGATAGCCGGCTTTTCCATCATGACCTGCATCCAGCAGTCCGTGATGAATCTTGGCATCCTCATGGTGCAGGGGCTGGTAAACAGCTTCGGCGCCTCCATCATGGCCGCCTTCGCCGCAGCAGTAAAAATTGATGCCTTCGCCTACATGCCCGTGCAGGATTTCGGCAATGCCTTTTCCACATTCATTGCTCAGAACTACGGGGCAAAAGAAAAGGGACGGATTGAAAAAGGCATAAAGGGCGCCGTACTCTCCTCCCTTTGTTTCTGCCTTCTCATATCCGCCCTAGTCTGGATCTTTGCACGTCCGTTAATGGGATTGTTCGTGGAAAACAATGAAGCCGGAATCATCGCCGTGGGAATCCGCTACCTCCATATAGAGGGGGCCTTTTACTGCGGTATCGGCTGCCTGTTTCTTCTGTACGGCCTGTACCGCGCTCTGGAAAAGCCGGGCATGTCCGTGGTGCTCACAGTGATCTCCCTCGGTACCCGGGTAGCATTGGCCTACATACTCTCAGCCTTCCCCGCCGTAGGTGTGACCGGCATCTGGTGGTCCATTCCCATTGGCTGGTTTTTGGCAGACGCCACGGGCATCATCTACTATCTGTGCAAAATGAAAACCATACTGAAATTTGAATAGGATGAAAAATATGTTAAAACTGTGTGGGGCTCCTGCGGTTTACTTATGAATGAAATGTAAAGGATGCCTCCGCCAGTTCATGGATATAGGTATTTTCTTTTTTGTCAAGAAGCTGCTGATAAGCTCCACAATCTATGATCCGGCTGTCCTTCATTACCAGAATCCGGTCTGCCATTTTGCGCATAACAGAAATATCGTGAGTGATAAACAAAAGAGTAAGGCCATGTTTTTTGCGCATATCCAGCAGAAGCTGAAGGATCTGATTCTGAACAGGTACATCCAGCGCAGAGACAATTTCATCTGCGATCAAAAATTTAGGGTTCAATAAAAGTGCGCGGACGATTGCGATCCTCTGCAGCTGTCCTCCGGAGAATTCTCCTGGCTTTTTTTCCAGACAGTCAAGGGTTAGTCCGCATTCTGTACACATATCCTCGATCATCTGAAGCCGCTGGTCGCTGTTGACCCCAATCTTCCAAATTTTCAGAGGCTCCAGAAGCTGCTGTTTGATCTGTATTCTTGGATCAAGGCAGCCGAAAGGATTCTGAAAGATCATCTGAATCTCCCGGCGGTATGGCTTATATTGTGAATCTGACAGATTCTGGATCTCTCTTCCTTTATAGCAGATGGTCCCTGAGGTGGGTTTTAAAAGGCCCAGGATCATTTTTGCCAGTGTGGATTTACCGCATCCGGATTCACCGAGAAGTCCCGCGATTTCCCCCTCCCGGATGGAAAAGCTGACGTCTTTCACTGCCGTAAAGTATTCTTCATTTTGCCAGAATCTCTTTTTCTTCTGAAAATCCTTGGTAAGATGACTTACCTGAAGTAGATTTTGATCACTATTTCTCATATCCAAGCTCCCTTGTCTCTCTGATCAGCGTTCTGGTATAATCGTGGACCGGCGCGTGAAATACCTGTTCTCTGCTTCCCTTTTCAATTATTTTCCCGTCCTTTAATATGGCCGCATGGGTACAGATTTCATCCAGCAAAGCCAGATTATGACTGATATACAGCAGGGTCAGCTTCCGCTGCAGGCACAGATTCTCGATAAAATTTACAATATTTCTCTGGTTTACCGCATCCAGGGAGGTGGTTGGCTCATCCGCGATCAAAAAATCAGACTCCGATTCCAGGGCCATTGCAATGGCGATCCGCTGTTTCATTCCCCCGGAAAGCTGGTGGGGATATTTTTTTGCCGCATCCGGATCCGTGATTCCGAATAACTCTAGGCGGTTCGTAATATGCGTATCGATATCCCGCTTTTTGAACTCGGGATGATGAAGCCGCACCGTTTCCCCCCACTGCGTCCTGATCCGTTCAAAGGGATTCAGGGCATTGATGGAATCCTGAAAAATAAGGGATACCTTTCCGGAGCAGTACTCGGTGCGTTTCTGAAAGGGGAGCTTCAGAATATCCGTATAGCTTCCATCCTTTTCCCTGTATAAAATTCTCCCTGAGATTACGGTGTTTTTTTCCGGAAGAAGGGAAGTAAGGGCGTACATGGTCATGCTTTTTCCCGCGCCAGACTCCCCTGCTATGGCCCACCGTTCCTGCTCCATTATTTCCAGATTGATATCCTGCAGGATTGTTTTTTCCGTTTTTCCTTTTACCATCCTGAGATTCAGGTTCTCTATCTTTAATATGGGATTTCTTTCAGTCATACAGGGTCAGATCTCCTTTCTCTATCCGGGAGGAATCAAATGTTGTATGCAGGCAAATGGTCAGAAATGCAATAAACAATGCGGGCCAGATCACCAACAGGGGATAGGTTGTCAGATAGGAACGGTACTGATAGAGCAGGGTTCCCCAATCCGGATTGGTGATGTCTGTTCCAAGGCCGATAAAAGCTAGGCCCGCATACATATTTACCACATTTGCGGCCTTGTTTCCCATAAATACGAAAAGCTGCCGGCAGATGTTGGGAAGTATATGAAAAAGAATGATGCGTCTTCGGCTAAGGCCCAGCACCAATTCTGCGTCAATAAATTCCTGGCTTTTCAGTCCCCTGGTAAGAATAAAGGCCTGATTCACATATTCCCCCATCTGTCCGATTCCAAAAACCAGACCTGCCATAAAAATATTGAAACCAAACAGAGCCGACAAGGTCAACGCCACGATAAAGGAAGGGATCACCAGGCTAAAATCGGATATAAACTGTATTACGCTTCCGAGGACTCCCCCGTAATAGCCGGCAGCCATACCCAGTATACTTCCGGATACAAAGGAAATGATCGTGGCAAGGGCCACAACCTCAAGGGTCCTCGTACCCCCGGCCAGAAGCAGGGAGTATACATCACGTCCCAGATTGTCCGTCCCCATCCAATGCTCCGCAGAAGGCGCCGAAAAGGTATTGATGATATCGGTCTTCAGATAATTTCCCCGGGGTGCAAACAGCAGAAAAAGGATAAATAACACCAGCAGAATTGCCGGCAGTCGGATCACTTTTTTCAATCTTTTCGCCTCCTGACATCCAGTATTTCCAGCAATATATTCAGTACCAGGTGCACCAGAAACATCCAGATGATCACCACCAGAATATAGGACTGGATCACATTATAATCGCTGCTTTGCATACAGCGCACCAGAAAATAGCTTAATCCCGGAATGGTAAAAGCAAATTCCAGAACGGAGCTCGCGCCGAAAACTGCTGCAAAATCGGACATAACCGCCGAGATCAGACTGCATAATACCGGCTTGCAGGTGTGAAAAAACAATACCTTTTTCTTTGGAATGCCCCGTGAGATGGAAAAGCGCACATAGCTTTTATTCATCTCTTCACGGAAGGCATTTCTTACAACTCTGGACCACGGCCCGATGCGGTACAGCGCCATAATACCGATCACAGTGATCAGGCTGAACTTTCCGTCACCGGTGAAGAATTTTACAGCCTTCAGCTTTACGCCAAAGAAATAAATGATCAGGATCGCCAAAATAAAGCCCGGAACAGACTGGGTGATAACAGAAAGGCCGGAGCTGAACCGGTCACAGAAGCCCTGGCGGTGCAGCGCTGCTCCAAAGCCAAGAAAATAGGCTATGACGGCGCCCGCCAGAATGCCGCCCATTCCGATTCCAAAGGAATAGGGCATTTTTGCCATAAATTCCTGACGAATATCCATTCTGGAGACCAGGGACTGCCCCCAGTCTCCCCGGATAAAGCTGGAGATCCATGTAATGTACTGTTCGTACAGAGAACGATCCAATCCCATACTTTTCGCAATGATTTCTCTGTTTTCATCTGTAAGCGGCAGACTCATACTGGTGAGATAATGGTCCACCGGACTGGTCGGCATCAGCCTTACCACTACAAATATCAGAATGGATCCTGCAAAGAAGATCAGGATCCATTTCATAAGAAATAAAATAAATTTTTTCATTTTTTAGTTCAGTCCAAGCTCTGCATTGACTACATAATAGTCCCCATTGTAAGGTTCATAATCTGCTGTTTTGTCAGATACGGCAATGTGCCACTGGGGGTCTACCAGATAGATGACCGGAAGATCCTCACTTACAATCTGCTGAACCTGTTTTGCAAGCTGATCCTTTTCATCGCCGGCCGGAAGCGTACCCATCTGGTCAAGAAGGCTGTCTACCTCCTCATTGCTGTATTCATTATTATTATAAGCAGCTCCGGTGCGGAAGAACTGGCTTAAGGAATAGGTCGGCTCTCCTGTGGGGCAGGTGTGCTGAGCCCAGAAGGCGATGTCAAAGGGTTCTGTTTTTACATAGTTTGCGATGCTGTCGGTTATTTCTGTCGTTGTATCAATGCCGATCTCATTGAGCTCGGAAACAACCAGCTGCATCAGAATGGAAAGATCCGGGCGGGACGGATAGGTGACAAGCTTTAAGGTAAGCTTTTCGCCGTCCTTATCTACAAAGCCGTCGCCGTCTGTATCGGTATATCCTGCTTCTTCAAGAAGCGCTTTCGCCTCTTCCGGATCGTATTTTTCTTCCACCTCACCAGCGAAGCTGTAGTACTGTGCAAAGAATCCATTTGCCACTCTTCCGCCCTTCAATGCGGTCACCATATCTTCGCGGTTTACGGCCACATTGATCGCCTGACGGAGCTTCAGATCGGAAAGAGTTTCATTTTCCTTTCTGTTGAGCACCATAAAATACTGATAACCGGCATCAAAGGTTTTTGTGCTGTAGCCTTCTCCCTCCAGAATACCCTTTGTTTCAGGTGTGATGGTGAAGGCAAGGTCAATTTCTCCGCTTTCGAAGGCCTGCTGCATTGTGGCGGTATCTCCAAACGCCTTGATCACCACATTCGAACGCTCTGCTGCCCGGTCATCGTAATACTCATTCGGAATAAGATCCAGCTCTACTCCCGGATCCATATTCTCTATGGCATAAGGGCCGGTAAATACGTAACTAGAATCACCGGTATCCTTGCAGATTACCATACTGTACTCGCAAAGAACGGAGGGCATAACCGTTGTCTCTCTTTCAGATACCAGTTCGACTGTTTTTTCATCTACAGGCATGAAGGTAATCACTCCGGCGGATGTGCTTGCCATTTCATTGTTTTCCATAATGGAATTCATGGAATCACACAGTGCCTGAGCATCCACATCGGTACCGTCTGAGAATTTTATGCCGTCTTTTAATGTCATTTCCCATGTCAGCTCATCCTTCTGCTCAATGGAATCCGCAATGCGTGAAACAAGATTTCCTTCTCTGTCCTGCATAAAGATAGTCTCGCTGATTCCGTCTGCTGTAAGGGACCATGCATTACTTCCGTTATGGGTCGGGTCAACCACATCAATTACCTTTGTATTTCCAATTACAATGGTATCGTCTGCAGCCATAACAAATGACGGGACAGCCAGTGAAGCCAGGCATCCCAGAACAGCCAGACAAAGTGTCAGTTTTTTGTGCATCATAGAACATTCCTCCTCGTAAAAAAATGTGATTGTTTTGTAAAAATTGAGATTGTGACAATAAAAAATGTATGTCTACAAAATGCAGGCATACACTAAGAGGCGTGCGATTCCCGGGATACGCACACCGTTCTGCTTCCAGACTATGACCCGCAATCTGAAAAACACCTCCGCATCAAGCAGGTCTTCTGGCTCAGGTATCATCACATCCGACAGTCTTCCCAATTTCTCAGTGACATATAGCCGGACATTCGCCTTCACAGCAACGGCATTGCACAGGATTTACACCTGTTTCCCTTTTAAAAAACACGCTTTGTTTTCACTTGATCCGTTTCGATTTTTTGTCTTCCTTACTTACCTAACAAGGAGGTCTTTAAGTATAGACCCTTCCTCCGCAAATGTCAAATCTTTTTCGACAATTAAAAAAACCTTGAAATCAAGGGATTCTAAATGCGGAAGATGGGACTTGAACCCACACGAGCGCAATGCTCACAAGATCCTTAGTCTTGCTCGTCTGCCAGTTCCGACACTTCCGCATATCGCATTACATGGGAATGTTTCATCTTTATCCCCTCGCGACAGTTGCTAGTATATCAAATGCATCACCGAAAGTCAACACTTTTTTCATTTTTGCTTGACACACTTTTTTCAAATTATTACTTGCCACGCTTTTTCAGCGCCAGCCTGTACTGAAGCGCAGAAATGCCGGGCAGTATCTGTTTGATGATCCTGCCCGACCGTGATCCTGATATCTATATTCTCATCAATGCAGGAAGTCCGAGGGGCCTCCTGAATATTCCGCTATCCCCTCAGGACAGCTCCGCTATCCGGCTGACGCCCACGTAGATCTCCTGAATTTTATACCAGGTGGAATAATCCACGATCCCTGTCTCCGGCAGACCGAAAATGTCCTGAAATTTCCGCACGGCCTCCTTTGTCAGGGGACCGTATATTCCGTCCGCCACGATCGCCGGCAGAGCCGGATACGCCTCGCTGATGGTATTTAGCTGCTCCTGGATCTGAAGAACCTTATCCCCGCTGCTTCCTACATCCAGCGTATATCCCGGCCAGGATGCAGGAATCCCCGAAACGGCCTCCGCGACATTAATATACATATCGTTTCCATAGTAGTTCCGCAGGATCTCTATTGCGGAATATCCCTGATCCCCCAGCGCCTTACTGCCCCACTGAGTCATCCAGCCCCGGTCCCTGCACTGCACCTGTCTTCCGTCACAATACTGTGTAAGAATAGGCTGGCGTACATTTGGCCTGGACAGATAATTTTCAAACAGCTCATCCACAATGGCGGAAATACTGTCAAAAACATTCCGCCCGTTGATCCACTTATGATCATATGCCGTGGAGGAGGTGATGGTAAAATCGTAGCCTTTATTCCGGTACCACTCCGTATAAACACGGTTCAGCGTAAAAGACATGATGGCCAGCACGTTGGCCCGGATGGTATCGTCCGGCCAGGTGGCATAAATTTCACTGCTTGCCACATTCTTAATGTAATCCCGGTAGCGGACATAATAATTCTGGGCGCTGTTATCCCCCACGGGCCCGTCATGAACGACAATGAATTCCGGAATGACTACACGGCTTAAAACGATCTCCCCCGTCTCATTTACCGGCTTAACCTCCGCCTCTTCGATTTTCGGAGGATACACCCCAAATAGCGTATGCGGGCCTATGACAATTCTTCCGAAATCGTTATCTCCCGGCTCCCGGGCGGTAAGCTGCACAGGCTGCTGTGCCAGCACCTGCGGAAGCACTTCGGTTCCCGCGACCTCCTCCGGCTCATAGCCCTCAGCCTGAACCTGAATCGTATATTCTGCATAAGGCTGCGCCTCCTCTTTCTCATTCAGGCTGTACTCCAATGGCGGTGTGCGCATCTCCAGCACCGGTGTCCGGCCTGATGAATCCGTCTGCACCTCCTCGATGGCGCTGTCCGGCTCCCCGGTATATGAAATCCGGACAACCGCATTTTCCACCGGGCGATTGTCACTTCTGGAACGCACAGTGATCTGCAGGTTCCCCCGATCCACATTCTCCTGCTGCGCATGTATATTTCCGGTTCCGTATGAATACATAGAAAACTCCTGAAATGCTCTCATAGCAGTATATGCGCCCCGACGGACAGCTATAACCCTCATGCGGGCTGATGAAAAGAAAATATAGTCTGCCTGAGAGAATTGATAAAGCCGGGGCTGTGTACTCATCACAGCTCCCGGCTTACAGATCACCGTTCAATCAATATCGCTCTGGCAGGCGCGCCGTCACAGGCGCCATAATTCACAGGAAAGGCAATCAGCTCATAATCACCGTCTTTTACTCCATCCAACACCACATTTTCCACAATTCCAACATCCGCTTCAAGGAGAGTTCTGTGGATTTCCTTTTCATTGTCTAAAGGAGCCGGACTCCATCCGTCCGTCACCAGACATTTAACCTTCGATTCCACCAGATATTCTGCCGCGCTTTTATCCAGATAAGTGAATCCTCCTCCATGTATAGCCACCCGGCTGACTCCGTCCAGCTTTCCCTCGAAATCCTCTCTTGATAAGATGCAGTTTTCCCTGAAGGAAATCACCCGGCACGGGCCATAGTAAATATTCAGATCCATTTCGCCGATACCGGCGGCGCCATCCACAAAATGTCGCTTTGCATCCACATGTGTACCAGCATGGGTATTTGTGGATAAAAGTGTAAAATTGCTGTCACAGCCCTTTGCTATAAAATCCACCTGCGTAAACACCGTTTCCGGAGCCGTCGGATATTTCGGCGCCGTCTGATGTGGTCTTGAAATATCAATAATTCTCATAGTAACCTCCTGATTTTTAAACACGAACCTCCCGTTCACGGGCATAAAGAAGAATCAACAGCAGGATCAGTACACCCTGGCCTACCTGCCGCAGCCCCTCAGCCATACGCACAATCTGAAGAAAATCCGTAAACACAATCATGATCAGCGCTCCAGCAGCAGATCCCAGATAACCGCCCTTTCCTCCATTTATGGAGGTTCCGCCAATGATAACCGCGGCGATCACCGCCGTATCATAGCTTGCGCCTGCATCCAGATAGCTTTCGCCAGTATAGCCAATCAAAAAGAAGCCCGTGACGCATGCCATCAACGCTGATATGATATAGACGCTGAAAATAACCGCCTTTGTATTGATGCCGGAAAACAGCGCCGTTCTCTCATTGCTTCCCACCGCATATATTTTGCGTCCATATGGTGTAAAACGAAGCACAATGATGGCAATAGCCGCCAGAATAAACCATACGATTACAATACAGGGAACCGGGCCCAGGCTTCGGTTTGCAATGTAGCTGATCCCCGGAGCCGTATATCCCTTTGGCGCTCCCTTTGTCCAGATCATATACACGCCGCGGATGACCGTTCCCACACCGAGTGTCATGATAAATGCCGGAACTCTCATGATGCACACGCCGAATCCATTCACAGCTCCCACGATCAGGGCCAGGACCAGGCATGCTACGATCGCCTTTGGTATATTTGCATCCTCCGTATTCATATACTGGGCTGCCAATATGTAGGAAAAAGAAATAGTGTACGGTATGGACAGATCAATTCCTCCGGAAAGGATGGCAAATGTCTGCGCGATAGCTGCCATGCCCATAAACGAGGCCAGACGGAATACGCCCATCATGTGCGTCAGTTGAAGATAGGTCGGAGAATATAATCTGGCCAGCAGCAGTATCAATACCAGAAACAGATAAACTGCATACTCATTAAAATGACTTTTTAAATAACTGAAATTCAGTCTGCTTTCTTTCACCTTGCTTACCCTCCTAGCCTTCTCTGCGCCTTATTTCAAAGCTTCCGATCATCAGGGCCAGGATCAGGACCAGTCCCTGGATGGCGTACTGATAAAAGGAGCTGACATCAAGCATATTCAAAATATTATTGATAAGGTAAATGATCACCGCGCCACAGGCTGTTCCATACGCCTCACCCATGGCGCCTGTCATCAGTGTCCCTCCTACGACCGTTGCACTGATAGAATAAACCGTATAAGTACTTCCGATATTGGCGTCGCCGCAGCTTGTGCGAGCAGTCAGAAACAGGCCTCCAAAAGCACAGAACAGGCCGCATAAGGTATACGCCATGAATTTTGTCTTAAGAACATTGACGCCCGTACCAAAGGAGGCGCTTTCACTTCCGCCTACCGCGCGGAGGGCCTTGCCAAGGGACGTCTTATTTGTCAAAATCACCAGCGCCACAATCACGATAACTGCCAGGAAAAAGGAAATGGGAACCTTTTTATTAAAAAACTTATAGGCCAGCAGTTTGCAAAAGGGTTTATAGGCCGTTCCTCCCGGAGCCGGCATCAATACCAGCGCAATTCCGGCAAAAATAGCGGAGGTGGCAATGGTCACTATAATGGCCGGAAGCCTCAGCTTTGCAACAAACAAACCGTTAAGAGCGCCGCATATCAGACCGGTAAGGATCGTAACGATCACTGCAAGCGCCGCGCCGCCGGCGCTGGGAACCGCGGTCATAATGTAAGCACATACGCAGTTTGTCAGGGAGATCATACTTCCTACGGAAATATCGATTCCTGCTGTTAAAATTACAAGAAACTGCCCCATAGCCGCCATCATCAGCCCAAAGCAGCTGTTTATGAGGTTTCCATAATTATATGCGGTTCGGAATGTATCCGATGCGATACTCATAACGATCATTATGAGCAGGAGAAATACCACAATAAAGCACTGATGAAAATAGCGGTATGAAAAGTCCGCGCCTCTCAGACGCAGTACATTTGGCTTCTTTTTCTCATTCATACAGACTGTCCCTCCTCTCTGCCTTCAACGCCCATGGCAAAGCGCATGATCGTTTCTTCATTGATCTGTTCATCTGTCAACTGGGCGGTCACATCATTCTCATACATGACCAGAACCCGGTCGCTCATACCAATGACCTCCATAAGATCGCTGGAATACATGATGATTGCAGTTCCCTGAGAGGCCAGTTCACGCATAATATAATAAAATTCACGCTTACTTCCCACATCGATCCCCTTGGTGGGCTCGTCAAACAGAAGCACCTGCGGTTTGATCGCCAGTTCCTTTGCCAGGACCACCTTCTGCTGATTACCGCCGGAAAGCTCCACAGCTTCCTGCTTCATGCCGGTCATTTTTATATGAAGTTTGTCCTGATAGGCGGCAACCATATCTTTCTCCGCTTTCTGATCGATAAACAGCCCGAATTTCTTCCTCCGATCTATACTCCCGATGGCGATGTTACTCCGGATGCTCTGAAGCAGCATCAGCCCCTCCTGCTTACGATCGCTGGGAACCAGCGCGATACCGTTGGAAACGGCTTTTTTACTGTTTTTAACATTAACCTTTTTATCACGGATAAAGATCTCTCCGGAGTATCTTTTATGCAGCCCCGCCAGGGAGTTGATAAGCTCCGTCTGTCCGTGCCCGGCAAGGCCTGCGATGCCGATAATCTCCCCTTCCTTAATACGGAAATTGATTTTTTTCCCTTCCGGTATGATGCTGTAATCCTTCACCTCAAAAATAATATCATTGGAATTTAATTCATTGTGCGGCGGGAAAATGTCCTCCAGAGTCCTCCCGACCATTTTGCAGATCAGATCATCCACATTTGTTTCGGACACAGGGGTCGTATCAATATATTTTCCATCCTTAAAGACCGTGATATCATCTCCGATCTCAAATATTTCCTCCATGCGGTGACTGATAAATACCACTGCCTTGCCTTCATCCTTTAATTTTTTCACGATGTTAAATAAAATCTGGACCTCATCAGACGCCAGTGCGGAGGTGGGCTCGTCCAGAATGATGATCTCCGGCTCCCGGATCAGAACCTTCAGGATCTCCGCCAGCTGTTTCTGTCCCACGGAAAGATGATCCACGATAGTGGAGGGATTCATCTGCAGCCCGTACTTATTCATACACCGGTTCAGGAGCTCCAACTGGGCCTTTTTATCGATCATGCCGCCCTTTGTGTGCTCCTTCCCGAGAAATATATTCTCAAAAATCGTCAGCTCATTAATTTGTGTCAGCTCCTGAAAAACCATGGCAATACCGGCCTTCTGGGAATCCGAAGGCCTCTGGAACCGAACCGGTTCCCCGCGCAGATAAATCGTTCCCTCGTCAGGCGGGTATACTCCTGCCAGGATTTTCAGAAGCGTACTTTTCCCTGCACCGTTTTCCCCTGCCAGGACATGTACTTTCCCTTTCTCACAGATAAAGGACACATCGTCAAGCGCCGTGACACCGGAAAAACGTTTTGTAATATGCTCCATTTTTAAAATGCAGTCCGACATTCCTGTTCTCCTTTCGTTTTTTTCTGATATCCGAAAGCAAGCCTCCGACAAACGCCAGAGGCTCGCAAAAATATCATTTATTCATTCTGATCACTCAAGCTCGAACAGTTTTTTCAGATTTTCTTCCGTCAGACGGGAACCGCCCCAGTAGGAATCCGGAAGATCAGGACGATAATACTCTTCAATATTATCTGCTGTGATCGTATCCATGAACATACTGCTCTGATCAAATTCTACTTCCTCGCCGTCAAGGGCATCAATCAGAACGTTCAGCGCGTCAACAGACATTGCACAGTCGTAAACAGGAGCTACGGAATCAAAGTCATCGACCCCTTCATATTCCAGCCAGGAAGCCATGAAACCATTTCCGGACTCACCGGACATCGGAACCAGCGGGCGTCCGGCTGCAACAAAAGCATCGATCGCGCCCTGTGTCATAGCGCCACCCTGAGACCATACACCATCGATCTCCGGATTTGCGGACAGAAGCGATTCTGTAGCTGCTTTACCGTCTGCATAGTCCCAGTTTCCATAAGCCTCGCCAACGATCTCGATTCCTGGATACTGATCAAATACATCCTTTGCGCCTTCCCAACGGCCCTGGCAGATGGTAGTACCTGCAACACCCTGAAGAACGATAATCTTTCCTTCGCCGCCTAATTTTTCCACGAGGAACTCAGCGCCGATGCGTCCAAAATCATAATCTGACTGATTTACCTTCGCTACGACCTCATCCGTAGTGCAAAGCTGGTTGAATGCAACCACCTTGATGCCCGCCTCAGTTGCTTCTTCAATTGCGGAATCAACCGCCGTGGGATTTGCAACAGCAACGAGGATGCCGTCAACGCCCTTTGCGATCAGATCCTGCATATCAGAAATCTGCTTGGAAGGATCTGCGTCTGCATTCGTTACATAGTATTTATCCAGAACACCCTCTTCGATCAGCTGATCCGCAGCCTGCTCAAACTCCGCCACCATCTGCACACGCCACGTCTCGCCAAGAGAGTTATTACACAGAGCTACCGTATATCCGTCTCCCGCAAAAGCAGATACCGCTGTCAGACCTACTGTCGCCGCCGCTGTTAAAAGCATTACTAATTGTTTCTTCATTATTTTATTCTCCTTTCTCTACTGATATCTCTCACCGATATCCGTCTCGTTTGTTTGTAATATATTTTTATCACGAGAAAGGCTTTTCGTACATTTACTTTCATTTTCTTTTCTTTCAAAATCACGCTTTGCTTTGATCAATAAAAATTTTCTTATATTCTGACGGAGAATACCCTGTTTCTTTTTTAAAGGCGGTGCTGTAGTAGGCTGCCGTATCATATCCCACCCGATCCGAGATCTCATAAATTTTCAGATCCGTATTCCGCATCAGCTCCTGCGACTTGCGGATCCTGTAGCGGATCAGATAATCCGTAAAGGAAAGTCCCGTTTCCCGCTTAAAGATAACACTGAAATAACTCGGGCTCATATGGACATATTTCGCCGTATCATCCATAGATAAGGCATGATCCATATAATGCTCGTCAATATACGCCCTGGCCGCGGAGATCATTTTCATACTGGAATTCTTCCTGTTCTGCTCCAGAAGCCCCATGATCTTCATGGTCAGATCCTTAAGTCCTTCCATGATTGTCTCCACGCTCTGACACTTTGATATCTTCTGATATTCCGACATAACGTCCATCTCATCTTCCTCGATTCCATACTGCCGCAGATTCTGAAACAACTCCATAAAAAGCTTTCCAGTCATGGCGCTCACAAACAAATAGGATTTGCCTCCGGTCTGTAAAAGCCGTTTCTCAATATTGTCGATTTCATGGCATACCTTATTCCGGTCTCCCTGAGTGATCAATGCGGACAGCTCAGAAAATGCCAGAAGATTATCGAATTCCTCTTTTGACAATTTCTTGTCAGATTTTATTTTCTCATAATAAATATCAGAGCCTGCCGGATATACAAAGCGCTCCCGAACCGCCAACATGACCTCGTCATACAGTTTTCGGATATCCCGTATCTGCGGCTGCACGCTGCTCATAGCAAAGGTCAGATTCCATCCAGGGCAGGCGCTTGTGAACATACTCCTGACCCTCCGAACGGTTTCATCTCGAAGCCATGCTACACCGCCCATATTCTTGGAGGTAATATAGCCCACCGCTTCCCCCTTCTTCTTTTCAAATACCGTAAAAAGTCTTGACTGCAATTCTATGCTGCGGAACATCTCACGGACAAGCTCCTGCTGCTCCTCCTCCGACAGGCAGTCATCCGCCCGGTCAAAATGATCGATGCATACGGCCATCACCATACCCGCGCAGTTCGATATTTGTTCAAGGGCTTCTCTGCCATACCGCTTTTCAAATGCATTGGGACCGGCAAAAATCAGATATTGCATCTGCTCTTTTTTCTGCTGCTGTTCATTATCCGATGCCATCTTTTTCTGGAGCTCCGAGAGACGACAGTCTTCCACTGCTTTTTTCAGCCTGCCCGTAAGATCTTCCTCGTCCACAGGCTTCAGTATATAATCCATGGCGCCCAGCCTGATTGCCTCCTGAGCATACTTAAAATCATCGTAACCGCTGATGATGATAACCTTAATATTCGGGTTCACTTCCATTGCATACCGGGTCAACTCCAGCCCGTCCATAAAAGGCATCCGGACGTCACTGATCAGGATGTCCGGATTCTCTTGATCCAGCAGCTCCTTCGCCGCCACCCCGTTGTTACAGCAGCCGCACAGCTCAATTCCAAGCTCCTTCCACGGAATAAAACGCCCCAGGCCTTCCGCGATAACCTCGTCATCATCACATAAAATCGCTTTAAACATTATGTCTATACCTCCTCTCTTTACTTGAGGATATCCGGTTCCGTTGTTGCCTGTTTCGGAATTCGGATACATATTTTCGTGCCCTTCCATTCCTCCGCATCTATGAACAATCCATATTCTTTTCCATAATAAATTTTCAGTCTCTCATTAATATTGTGGAGGCCATAACCTCCTGTTTCCGGCATTGAATCCATCAATTGGGCTTCGATGCCCTGCTCAACGGTTTTCCGCAGCTTTTCCAGCGTCTCCGTATTCATGCCGATACCGTCGTCCTCCACGGTAAATAAAAGATCATCCCCCGCCTCCTCCAGGCATATGCGGATATGGATAAAAGGCTTTTCCAGCGAAATACCATGATAAATACTGTTTTCCACAAGGGGCTGCAGAATCAGCTTCGGCGTCGTGTAATCCAGAAGGCTTTCATCCACTTTGATCTCCGCCTTGAATTTTTTACTATATCGTATTTCCTGAATAGCCACATAATTATCAAGGTGCTGCATTTCCGATCGCACCGGTATGATCTCCTTCCCTTTGCTCAGGGACAGCCGGAACAGCTGCGATAATCTCCGCAGCATATGGATGCTTCTGTCATATTGCTGCATCCTCATCAGCCACACGATTGAATCCAGTGAATTGTACAAAAAATGTGGGTTGATCTGCGCCTGCAGCGCTTTAAATTCCGACTGGCGAAGTTTTTTCTGCTGCTCATATATTTCATTCACCAATTTCTGTATCCTGGATATCATAAGGTTAAAATGATGGGCCAGGTTCGCCATTTCATCCTCGCCATCAACCCGGAGCCGGATGCTCAGATCTCCCTGCTCCACGCCTTTCATCGCCGTTTTCATCTCTATGATTGGTCTGGTGAAAAACTTTGCCAGAGCAGACGCCACCACCATCGCCACCGCGAGCATGAGCAACAGCAGCAGAATCGAAAGCGCCAGCATGCTCCACAGATGCTGATTAAGATAAGCAGCCGGTATCAGGCAGACCAGAATCCAGTTGTTTACCGACGACTGCTGAAATACGATCAATGAGTCCTCCAGAACATCGACCGTCGACGTATCCTTCAGTGATTCCTGAAAATCCAGAGTACTGATGATCTCTTTTGCGGTTTTTTGTACCGTTATCTCGTCCGATCCGCTGCCTTCCGTCTGATACATGACAGTCCCTTCCTCGTCCAGGAGCAAAAATGAACTGTTGCTGGTAGCTCTGGTATTTAAAGTCGGGCTGAAAGTGGCCGCATTGATCTCCACCATGATCGCCCCGTTTATGTTGCCGTTTACAAGATCCACATAAGGCTTACAGTAAGCAATATATTTCCGGTTATAGGTCTGTCCTACATAGCTCTCCTCATGAAGTCCATACCATTTATCTGTTCCCGTAAGAGCGGTCCGGAACCAACTGTCTGTGGAGTAGTCACTGTGCCGGAAGGTGTAGGAATTGGATTTGCAGCACAGGCCGTTTGTTCCGATCAAATACACGTCCAGCCACTCCTTGAAGCCGTTGTTGATGATATTCAATTCCATGTTTCCTTCCAGTTCAGAAGAAAAACATTCCGAAAGAGTATCATATTCTGTCCGCATCAGTTCCTGAAAAGCCAGGTTATTCTGTATACTGTCACATACCGCCGTAGCATGGGTAAATATCTGCTCCATATTGGCAATTATGGCCGTGATCTCATTTCCTGTAGAATCAACTATAAGCTCACGCATTTTGTTTGAATTAAAAGCCAGGGAAGTAATCTGAATAATAATCATAAAAACAATGATCAGCAGAACGAAATAGAACTGCAGACGTTTTGTAATAGAGGAACTGAAAAAGCTCCTTTTTTTCCTTACCATTTCTCCTCCTCTTAATAATAAAGTGCATTGGTCAGCCAGTACTCACTGGTATTCTGATTAAAAATGCGGTAAGGAATCACGACAAACCGGGATTTATCATAACCGCTCTCCAGCCTTTTTACATATTCGATCGCTGTCTCTCCCATATTCTTCCCACTTTCAATGGTAGCATTATATTCCCCGCAGAATATAGCCTTCAAGGCATCCTGCGTTCCTCCTACTGAAACAATGCTGATATCCTGCCCTGGATTATATCCTGCCACCTTCAGCGCCTGCTGAGCGCCCAGCCCATCCTCATCACTGCACGAAAAAATAGCCTGAAAGCTTCCAACTCCCAGATTGCTGATCAGCTCCGACATCTGAAGCTGGCTGTAAACACGGTCATCCGATCCATCGATGCTCTCAACCACCTTCATATTTGGATATTTTCTCAGTTCCTGGTGAAAACCATCCATTCTTGCCATCGTCACGCTGGAGTCCAGAGGACCGCGTATCTCAATGATGCGGCATTCTTCGTCGCCGTAGATCTCCGCCAATTCCTTCGCGCACAGCCTTCCCTGCTTCGTATAATCAATAAAAATCGTTACCGAACAATTATCGCGATAATCATATAAAGTACCGTCCTCCAGTTCCTGCCTGTAGCTGTTTGCTGCAAACAGGATCACCGGAATCTCTTTTTCCTTCGCAAGCTCCAGTATCTGGGGAATGATCGAATCCTCTCTCGGAAAGTAGATCAGATAATCCACCTGCCCGTCATAGAGCATTTCCCTGATACTTTCCAGCTGCCATTCGCTGGTGTACTCTTCGGGCTCCTCATAAACCAGTTCATATCCCGAAATCATCACCGCCTCCGAAATGCTGTCATTTAGAGAAATTGACCAGGGTGACTGGCTCTCCACCATGGAAAAGCCGATCCGTACATTTTCTCTGTCGTTTACAGGCTCGGAATTATCCACATTATTTTTCCCGGCTTCCAGCCCCAGCAAATAAAGCGTAAATAAAACTGCAAGGCAGACGAGCATTGCCACTTTTGTCTGTTTGCCCATACTATCCCCTTTCCCCTTTTTTCTTGTTTAACATTAGCAAATCCGTCAAACTTCGTCAATCATTTACAACTATTTCCAAATTTGGTTGTAACAAAAACGAATCAAATTGAAATATTTTCGTCTTAAACTAAATTGTCATTCCGGCCTGTTTTTCTAATAATTAGGGTATCGCAGCATCAAGTAAGATTTTCAAGGAGGTGTTTTTATGTCTTACTGCAATTTGCCTGTTGATAAAACACGCGCATATTGTGAAAAAATTTTTGAAAAACATGGCTTTAACAGGGAAGAATGCCGACAGATTGTGGATGTGATCCTGACAGCGGATCTCTATGGTATTGAATCCCACGGCGTACAGCGTATGATACGTTATCATAATTCTCTCATCAGAAAACACGTTTCTCCCGACGCGAAGCCGGAGATCGTATTTGAAACGAAGCTTTCCGCTGTCATTGAGGGTGCGCATACAATGGGTCAGACAACGGCCGCCACAGCAATGCGGCTTGCAATTTCCAAGGCGAAGGAGTATGGATTCGGCGCAGTGACTGTACGCAACTGCAATCACTACGGAATCGCCGGCTATTATGCAAAAATGGCGGCCAGGGAGGATCTCCTGGGCGCCAGCTCCACTAACACGGAGGCCATCGCCATTCCCACTTTCGGCAAACAGCCCATGCTGGGAACCAGCCCGCTGGCTCTCTGTATGCCTGCGGATCCCTATGATTTTCTCTTTGATGCGGCTACTACCGTAGTTCCCCGTGGAAAGATCGAGATCTACAACAAACGGGGGCTTCCTCTGAAGGAGGGATGGGCTGCTGATGAATATGGCGCTTCCTGCACAGACGCACAGCATGTACTGGATAATATAAACGCCAAAATTTTTGGCGGCATTTTCCCAATCGGCGGATTCTCCATGGACACTGCCTCTCATAAGGGCTACGGCCTTGGAATTATTGCTGAGATCTGCACTTCTATCTTATCTGGAGGTCACACCTCCCCGCACGTGGAAAACGGCGGTATGGGAGATACCTCTTTTGGCTTCCTTGCTCTTGATTATGGAATGTTCGGAGACAAAAAGGAAATCAAAAACCGGATGTCCGTACTTCTTCAGGAACTGCGTGAAAGCCCGAAGGCAGACGGATGCGACCGTATTTACACACACGGCGAAAAAGAGATGGAATCTCAGAAGGATAAAATGGAGCACGGCATTCCCGTCAGTGATAAAACCGTGGATGAGCTTCGCAGCATCGGCGAATATGTAGGTCTGTCCTACGACGAATATTTCGGATAATTTTAACAGAAAACAAACAAGGAGGATTTTATATCATGAAATACGAAAACCAGATCGACATGTTAAAGGAAAAGCTTTATGCGGGCATTCTCTGCGATGTTCTGGATCAGAAGGGCTACCGCAATCAGTCCCTGAGCAATGCCATTCACGGCCTGAACGACGATACGGTCATTTTCGGGCCTGCTTTTACCAGCATCGGAACCGAGGTTTATTCCATGCCTGAGGATCCGCTGACCGCACAGTGCAAGATCGTTGATCAGTTGGGTGAAAATGAAATTTACGTTCTTGTGACCCGCGGTAATTACAACTGCGCCGTATTCGGCGAATTGTTCGCAACTGCTGTCAGAGGGCGCAAGGGCGCCGGCGTTCTTCTGGATGCCTATGCCCGCGACATGAAGGCCTTAAATGAAATGAACTTTCCGATGTTCTTCCGGGGGAAGAACCCAAGAACCTCCAAGGGGCGCTGCGAGATCAATGAGTGCCAGATCCCGGTTACCATCGATGGTGTAACGATCTGCCCAGGCGATTATGTTTTCGGTGATATCGACGGCGTTGTGATCATCCCGAAGGATATTGTGGAGGATGTCATCGACGCTGCTCTGGCAACCATCGAAAAGGAAAACGAAGTGCGAAGCCGTCTTACCAGCGGCGCCTCCCTGCAGCAGGCATATGCGGATATCGGGGCCATCTGATTTTTATATAAACGGCAAAAAACTAATGCCGTTTCCTATAAATTCGTAAAGTATAGTAATTACATATCAATAGCTGTCCCATACAGAGACATGAAAGGAGAACGATTATGGATACCAAAAAATGTGCAATTTTAGTCATGCATTGTCAGAACGATATCGTAGATCCCAATGGGCTTTACAATCACTGCGGCTCTTTTGCAGAGATCACAAGAAGAGGCACTCTGGAAATCATCCGTGATACTCTGACTGCCGTAAGAGAAAAAGGAGTTCAGGTTTTCTACATCAACAACATGTTTTCCAAAGGCTATCCGGAGCTGGGCGATCACAATCTTCCCATCTGCACGGATTCCAGAACAACCAATTCCTTCCTGATCGATACATGGGGAACCGCAAATCCGGATATCATCAAACCCGGGGAAAATGATATCATCATTCGCAACACCAATACCAGCGCATTTTCCTATACTACACTGGATCAGATCCTCCGCGCAAAGGGCATCACTGATCTGTATCTCTGCGGCGTTGCAACAAATTTCGTTGTGGACAGCACAGCCCGCTACGGCTCTGAGCTCGGCTACAACATCCATACCGTAGAGGACTGTTGCGCATCCTGGACACAGGAAATGCACGAATTTGCTATTAAATACATTCTTCCCCAATTTGGTGAAGTTACCAGCTCCGCTGAAATGATCGCATCGTTAGAATAGGCTTTTA
The DNA here is from genome assembly GCA_964528895.1 of uncultured Blautia sp. Taxonomy (GTDB): domain Bacteria; phylum Bacillota; class Clostridia; order Lachnospirales; family Lachnospiraceae; genus Blautia_A. The sequence goes on from CAZGTY010000014.1 coordinate 38,863, forward strand.
TTTTGCACAAACAGTAGAAAGGATATGCTTTTATGAGATTAAAAGATAAAGTCAGCGTCATTACCGGCGCAACCTCCGGCATCGGAGAGGCAACCGTGATCCGTTTCGCACAGGAAGGCGCCAAGGTAGTATTCTGCGGCCGCCGGAAGGAAAAAGGCGCCAGAATTATGGACAACCTCCGGGAACAGGGCCTGGATGCAAACGTTCGCTTCTTTGCCTGCGATGTCAGCAGGGAGGATGAGGTAAAAGGCATGGCCGACTATGTAAAGGCCACCTTCGGGAACTGTGAGATCCTCTTTAACAACGCAGGGATCCATCTGGCCGGAAAACTCCATGAAACAAAGCCCGAGGAATGGGATCGGATCATGAACACCGATGTCCGGGGCGTTTATCTCGCCTCCTATTATCTCCTTCCACAAATGATGGAAGGCCGGTACGGAAGCATCATCAATATGTCCTCCGTATCCGGTATCCGCGCGGATTTCGCCATGTGCGCCTACAATACGGCCAAGGGCGCCATCACAAACCTCACCAGAGCCATGGCTCTGGACTATGCGGACTGCAACATCCGCGTAAACGCCGTATGCCCGGGAATCATCCGCACTGATATCGCACAGCATACTTTTGACTGTGTCCCCGGTTCCGAGGACCTGTTCAAGGACGCTTACCCCGTTCATTATATCGCCGACCCTGTGGAAGTAGCCAATGCCGTGGTATTCCTCGCTTCCAGAGAGTCAAATTTCATCAACGGTGTCAATCTGCCTGTGGACGGCGGCATCACCTGCCATACCGGACAGCCCTGCACCGGGACCTATTAATACATGAAGCATTTTGTCTACGGGGAGGAAGGAAAGGCCTTAAGTGAAACCGCCATCCGGGAGGCTGCGCTCACAGCCATCCGGGGCCGCGAGCTCCATAAGGTCCTCCTTCTCCCGCCGGACTTTACACGCTACCATTCCAACGCCGGCCTGATCACCAATACATATTATCATGCTCTGAAGGACCAGCGCTGTCAGGTAGATATTCTTCCTGCCATTGGTACGCACATGCCCGTTTCCCGGGAGGAAGCCTCCATAATGTTTGGCGATATACCTTATGAGGAATTCCTGGTGCACAACTGGCGTACGGATGTGGTAAAGCTCGGCGAAGTACCCGGAGAATTTCTGTCGGAAAAGACAGACGGCCTCTGGACCGAGCCCATAAATGTGGAAGTTAATCGCCGTGTTATGGATCCTTCCTATGATCTGATCCTTTCCATTGGTCAGGTAGTGCCCCATGTGGTTGTAGGTATGGCAAATCAGTCCAAAAATCTCTTCGTAGGAACCGGCGGCAGCGATATGATCAATAAATCTCATATGGTGGGCGCCATCTATGGCCTTGAACGGATCCTCGGCCGGGATCATACCCCTGTCCGGGAGCTGTTTGATTACGGCTTCGAGCATTATCTTTCCCACCGGCCCATTTTATTTGTCCTTACCGTATGCACTGTGACCGATCATAAGATCTGCACGCACGGCATCTTTATCGGCGAAGGACGGGAGCCTCTGGATGCTGCCGTCGCACTGGCCCAGAAAACAAACATTACCTTTGTACCTCACGGCTTTAAAAAATGTGTGACATGGATGGATCCCAATGAATTTAAAAGCACATGGGTAGCAAATAAAGCCATCTACCGAACCAGAATGGCCATCGAGGACGGCGGAGAGCTGGTCATCCTGGCCCCCGGACTTCGAACCTTCGGCGAGGATGATCTGGTGAACACCCTGATAAAGAAATATGGATACAGCGGGCGTATGAACATTCTGAAGCTTTTCAACGACCCGGAAAATGAAGATCTGCGAAAAAATATGGGCGCAGCCGCCCATCTGATCCATGGCTCCGTGGACGGACGGTTCCGCGTGACCTATGCCGTGGAGCCCTCCATGATGGAAGGCGTAAAAGCGGTAGGCTTTAATGTCATGTCCATCCAGGATGCCATCAAAAAATATGATCCGAAAAGGCTCCAGCCCGGTTTTCAGACCCTGGAGGACGGAGAGGAAATTTATTTTATCCCCAACCCTGCCATTGGGTTGTGGATCAACAAAGAAACATTCTAATTTGCAGAAAGAAGGTTATTTATGTTATTAGAACTCAGCTATGTATTCGGAGCAGAAGCTCCGAAATGGCCTACAAACCCAACCGATTCCGTTGTGCTGGACGCTGCTGTCAGCCGCGGCAATCCAAATAATGCTTCCACGATCACTCACCATATGCACAACGGCTCTCACGTAGACGCGCCCGCGCATTTTGCAGCAAATGGAAGACGCATTGATGAAATCCCCATCGAGGATTTTTATTATACAGATCCATTGGCTCTGTATATTCCCAGGAAAAAGGGTGAGCGCATTACCCGCTCCGACCTTCTCCCCTATGACAGCCAGATTAAGGAATGCGATATTCTTCTTCTCTACACCGGGTATGCAGATCTCCGCAGTGAGGATCCCGCCGCATTTATCAACGATTTCCCCTGCATCCGGGAGGACGCGGCCCGCTACCTGAGAAAGGAGTGCCCGAAGCTTAAGGCCATTGCCATGGATTTCTTAAGTGTGGACAGTTCCGTATCCGGCGTGGAGGAGGGCTTCCCCGCGCACCACGCACTGCTGGATCAGGATGAAGAGAATCCGGAGCGCACACTTCTTATCTTCGAGGATATTAACACGAAAAAGTTGTATCAGGCAGAAAAGCCCGCGAAGGCTATTTATGCATTCCCGCCGCGCTTTTCCGGCCTGGAGGCAGCGCCCATATCCATGGTTGCAGAGTTATAAAGCAAATTACAGGAGGTTTTTATGTATTATTTAACGATTGACTGCGGGACCACCAATTCCCGCGTCTATGTTGTAGATGAAACCGGAAAAATATATGCAAAAGCCACAAAAAAGGTAGGCGTGCGAAATACATCCATTACCGGCTCCCGCACATGTCTGGAGCAGGGTCTGCGGGAAATCGTGGACAAGGCCATTCATGAATCTGGCTTTGCTCCTTCGCAATTCAAAGCGATTCTCTCCTCCGGCATGATCACATCCGAAATCGGACTTTGCGAGCTGCCACATTTGATGGCTCCATGCGACGCGGAACTGCTCTCAAAAAGCCTGGAGCCGGTCAGGAATGTCCGCCTGACAGATTATGATATTCCGGTATATTTTGTAAGAGGCATAAAAAATACCATGCCTGAAAAAATCGATAACCCCTTTACAGCGGTTGGAAACTGCGACTTTATGCGTGGAGAGGAAACACAGATGGTTGGCCTGATCGATAAGGGAACAAGACTTCCCGTGACAGCCGTAGTACTCTCTTCCCATACCAAATTTATTCCCATCGATGATAACGGTATGATCCTCGGTTCTCTCACCACTGCAAGCGGCCAGCTTCGAGAAGCGATCCTGGCCCAGACCTTCGTTGGGAAATCGGTGGAAAAACAGACAGAGGAAGAACCGGCAGATTATTTTGACCCTGCGGTAATCAAAGCAGCCAACGACTGGATCAATCGTGGCGGACTTGTGCGCGGCATGATGTTTCCACGTTTTCTGGACGTACTTCTCGATACCAGATGGTACGAGCGCCTGCTGTTTTTTGATACGCTCATCGCCGCGGAAGATATGCTGGCACTCAACCAGCTGGAACTCCTCACAAACGCGCCCTCCCGAAATTTCGTGCTCATTGGGTTGGAAAAGCGCTGCCGTTTATACGAGCATATTTTAAAGGAGCGTATATCGGATGCTTCCATTTCTTCCATCACTGATGAAACGGAGATCGACAGTCTCAGCATTAACGGCATTTTACATATTGCAAAGAAAGCAGGTATACTATGAACAAATTTAAGCTTGTAATCACGGATTATTACTATGCAAATCAGGATCAGGAAAATTCTGTTTATGCTTCTCTGGGCAATGATCTGGAAATCGTAGACCTGACCAGGGTTGTATCCGGAGGCATGAAAAATCCCGAGGATATCATTCCCTATGTCAGAGACTGTGACGCCCTGATGGTACAATTTGCTCAGATCAACCGTACAGTGATCGAAGCCATGACCCGGTGCAAGGTCATTGCCAGATATGCCATCGGCGTGGACAATATCGATGTGGCGGCAGCCACGGAAAAGCACATCTACGTAGCAAATGTTCCGGATTACTGCATTGATGAGGTTGCCAACACTGCTGCCGCTCATCTGTTAAACGGGCTGCGGAAAATGACCATTGCCCGTGACCGGCTTCTCGCTGGCACCTTTGAGATGAACGGGATCCAGCCCATCAGGCGCATCAAAGAATGCACTCTGTGTTTACTGGGCTTCGGCAACATTGCAAGGGATCTTTATGCAAAAATGAAGCCCTTCTTTAAAGAGATCGTGGCCTACGATCCCTATTTCAACAACAGGGAAGCTTATCCTGACGTTCGCTTTCTTCCTCTTGATGAGGCGGTTGCCTGCGCGGATGCCATCTCCATACATGTACCTTTAAACGAATCCACACATCATATGATCAACGGTGAGGTCCTTTCAAAAGTAAAGGAAGGCGTCGTGATCGTCAATACCGCACGCGGAGGCCTCATCGATGATACTGCTATGCTGGACGCGCTGGATTCCGGCAAGGTAGCATTCTGCGGATTGGATGTGGTAGATGGAGAAGATTATGCACACTCCGTATACCTGAACCATCCTGATGTGGCACTCACGCCTCATTACAGCTGGTGTTCCGTTGAAGCGGGCCTGGAGCTGCAGCGCAAGGCAGCGGAAAATGTAGTTTCCACCCTGCTGAAAGGGAAACCCACATATCACGTAAATCTGAAAGATTGATTTAACAAGCTTTTTCAATTTTTTCCTATCATATATTTATTCGCATAAAGGGGACGGTGGAAATCACCGTCCCCTTTCATTTCTTTTCATTACTGTTTTAAAGAAGTCCAACTGCTTCCAGACCGGCCTTAATATTCGCTTTTTCCTCTGCTGTTGCCGGAATAAAGGGCGCTCTGGGATATGCGGTCATAATGCCCCTGAGCTCCGCGATGGCATAAATTGCCAGCTGTGTGGAGCGGGTCAGATACATGATATCCCGAAGCTTATTGATCAGGAATTGAGTTTTCAGCGCTTCATCCGCCCTGCCGTCCATGGACTCATTGTACATCTTACCGCACAACTCTGGGAACACATTACCGATACCCGGAATATAGGCCCTGCAGCCAAGCGCATGAGCGGAAACCCACATTGCCTCCGTCCCAAGTGCAATGTCAAAGCTTTCGTCTGCCAGTTCTCTCATGTAAATCGCATATTTCATAATGTCAAAGGTCGCGTCCTTGATGCCGGTAAGGCCCATATTCTTCAGTTGTTTAAACACATCCAGACTTGTCTCATAGCCCTGGAACTGAGGATTATGGTAAGCGTAGAAAGGAAAATCCTTCGTCTCCTTCAGAATCGCCTCATAATAACGGAGGAGATCCAGATCCTTATATTTATAATAGTAAGGACCGACAGCAGAAGCAGCGTCACAGCCAATTTCCTTTGCATGAAGGCTCAGCTCAATGGTATCCCGTGCATTGGTGGTCCCGGTATGTACGATCACAGTCGTATCTTCCGAGGCATATTTCTTTACAATCTCAGCTACGCGCTTGCGCTCTTCCAGACTCATCAGAGGGCCGCATCCATAAGAACCGCAGATGAACAGGCCATCCACTTTATCCGACAGATATTCTACCAGCTTCTGTAAATTCTTCTCATCCAGTTCTCCCGTCTCTGTAAAGGGGGTGATCATAGGAGGAATTACACCTTTTAATTTAAACATATTATTACCTCTTTTCTTTTTGCTTTTCTTATTTTTTTGCTTTCTTATTTATAGGGAAATGTGGCCGACACATTTCCACTATTGCACATTAATCTGCTTTCTTTTTTCTTCCGTATACGACTACAAGCAGGATGACAATGATCGCGCCCTGCACCATCTTTTTACCGGATTCCGGCATATTTAAAACTGTCATAATACTTCCGATGATCGTCATGATGCCAACACCGGCGATGGTGCCCACATAGCCGCCGACGCCGCCCATGATGGAAGTGCCTCCAACGACCACCGCAGCAATGGAATCCATGTTATAGCTTTCCGCTGTGGACATATAGCTGGTACCTGTATAGCCCAAAAGCAGAATTCCCGCGATTCCCGCAAAGATGCTTGCCAGAATATAAACACCCGCCAGCACTCCTGGTACATTGATACCGGAATACCGGGCGCACTCCCGGTTTACACCGATGGCATAAACAGCGCGTCCAAAATTTGTAAACTTCAGCACAATAATCATGATCGCCGCAAGGATGATCCAGATCAGAGTCGCGCCGTTTATCAGACCGCCGATCTTGCCATTTGCGATAAAGGAGAGCGTATCGGAGGCTTTCCCCTTCGGCGCTCCGCCGCAGTAAATATAGGCAATACCGTATATGGCATTTCCGGTTGCCAAAGTCATGATCATGGCCGGTATTTTCAGGAAATATACTCCAGCTGCATTCACCAGGCCGATAATCGCAGATACTGCGATCATCACTACAATGGCCTTCCCCAGGTTTGCATCAGAACCGGAAATAATCTGCGCGCAAAGCACGTTACAAAGAAGCAGTGTATAGCGAAGGGACAGATCGATACCGCCCGTTAGAATGATCAGTGTCTGGCCGATACATGCGATTCCCAGAAACGACATCTGCCGCAGGAGGCTTCCGATATGATCCAGCGCCAGAAATCCGGGACTTATAATATTCGCAAAAACTGCCAGAATTATCATAACCGCATAAACCAGGATAAGAGGCAGCGCTTTTTTGAAGCCTATGGATTTTGTATCAATTTTCATCTCCGGTTCTCCTCCTATCTCTTACTCCGCACCGCGCTGATAGCCAGTGCAGCAATTAAAATCAGCCCCTGCAGCACATACTGATAATATGCATTGATCCCTTTCAGGTTTAAAAGGTTGCTCACTATTCCCAGAATATATACCGCCGCAATACAGCCGGCAACACTTCCCTTCCCTCCTGCCAGCGCGGCGCCGCCCACAACCGCAGCCGTGATGGATTTTTGCGAATACGCTTCTCCCACGATGGGACTGCCACTGGTGGCATAGGCGCTGATAAACATACCTGCAAATGTGGACATCAGGCTGCACACAATAAATCCCCTGATCTTTACGCGATCCACATTGATGCCCGAGGAACGCGCGGACTGTTCATTTCCTCCCACCGCCAGAAGATTCCGCCCAAGCTTTCTTCTATTTACCAGAAGCCACATACATACACTGGAAATAATCGCTATAAGAAGCGGTACAAGATAATTCCAGCCTTTGGAAATAAACCTGCACAGATCGGACGGAAGTGTTCCGGACGGATTCGGCATGATCTGTAGAGCAACACCTGCAAAAAACGTCTGAGTCGCCAGCGTTGCGATGATCGGCTGCATATTGCCCTTTGTCACCAGAAGACCATTTACAATTCCCACGATCACACCTACTGCAAGACTTAATACGGCTGCCAGAACCCACGTGCCCGGCTGATCGGTAATCAGCTTTACACAAATTACGTTGGTCAAAGAGATCACTGAACCCACGGACAGGTCAACACCGCCCTGCAGAATGATCATAAGCTGTCCGTAAGTCACCAGTAAAAGCCCGATATTAGATATGAGCAGATTCCGAATATTCCGCATGGACGCAAATCGATTCGCAATCACACCTGCCACAATGATCAGCACGATCAAAAGTACATACACAAAAAATACTTCACTTTTTCTTTTCATCAAAAGCCGACGGTTATGGCTGCTGGACAACAATCCCTGTACTTTTCCCTCACTGTTCATGTTCCGCACCTCCCGTCGTTTCCGTTTTATTTGAAAGATTCATCGCCCCGCGCATAATCAATTCCTCATTGATCTCATCGCCGGACAATTCTCCCGTTATCCGTCCCTCATACATGGTGATCACCCGGTCGCTGAGGCCAATGACCTCCATCATATCGCTGGTAAAAATCAGCACGCCTGTCCCCTCCGACGCCAGCCTGCGGATCAGGCGGTAAATTTCCTGTTTCGCCTCCACGTCGATTCCTCGCGTAGGTTCATTTAAAAGGAGTACCCGGGGTTCACCGGCCAGGCTCTTACCGATAGAAACCTTCTGCTGGTTTCCTCCGGAAAGATTTCCCACCTCCTGCTCCGCTGTGGGAGTTTTGATGTTCATTACGCTGATATATTTCTTTACGATCTCCTCTTCCTTCAATCTTTGTACAAAGCCCAATCTCTGGCGAAGATGCAGGCTTGCCAGCGCCAGATTATCCTTTACCGAAAGCTTCAGACACAGGCCCTGCACCTTCCGGTTCTCCGGCACATATCCAATTCCAAGCCGCAGTGCTCTTTCTGGTGTCTGATAATGCAGTTCCTTCCCATTCAGTGTTACACTTCCCCTGGTATGGCGACGCACTCCCGCTATCGTCTGGAGCATTTCCGTCTGTCCCTGCCCGTCAAGGGCGGCGATTCCCAGTACCTCACCCTTTTTTAGCTCCAGACTGATATTATGGATGTGGCTGCCGTCCTCCAGCTGATCCACCTTCAGGATGATTTCCTCCGAAAGTTCCTTCGCTTTCGGCGGGAATATTTCCTGCAATTCTCTTCCCACCATCATTTTAATGATCTCGCTCTCTGTCACATCCGAAAGCTTTACCGTATCCACCAGCTTTCCATCCTTCAATATGGTGGCATAATCCCCGAACATAAATATCTCTTCCATTCGGTGAGAGATGAACAGAATGGTCTTTCCCTTTTCTGTCAGGCCCTTTACGATGGTATGCAGCTTCTGGACTTCGGTGCGTGTCAGTGTGGATGTAGGCTCATCCAGAATCAGGATCTGCGGATCAAAGGCCAGCGCCTTTAGAATTTCCACCATCTGCTGACTGGCGATAGGAAGATCTCCCGCAGTCGCGTAGGGATCCACCTCGATTCCATATTTCACAGCCAAATCCCTGGTTGCCTGAATCAATCCTGCCTCGTTAATAAATGAGCCCTTCTGTTTTGTGTGATTATCTTCCTGATTAATAAAAATGTTCTGGGCCACCGTCAGTTCCGGAAATATGGACATCTCCTGATATACCATGGCGATTCCCTTCTGCTGGGCATCCCGGGGATGCCTGAATTCTACCTGTTCCCCATTTAATATAATTTCGCCGGAATCCGGATGATACAGCCCGGAAAGAATTTTCAGCAGCGTACTCTTCCCTGCTCCGTTTTCTCCCTGAAGTACATGTACTGTCCCCGGCTGGCAGCAAAATGATACATGATCCACCGCATGTACCCCTATAAATGCCTTATCAATTTCTTTAATTTCCAGTATTGGGTTCATCATTATCCTTCCTTGCCGTCCAAAAAACGAGGCTGCCACATAAGGACTCTGCAGGTTCTCAAATATCCATGCTTTCGCATGTCCATCCTACAAAACCTGTCGCGTACTATGCAACAGCCTCGCCTGTCAGTCATCTGTATCTATTTATTGCGATGCCTGTCTCAATTATTCCTCTTCTCCAAACATCTCCAGAAGCTGCTCTTCACCCAGACTGGAATCAACCCAGTAATTGTCGTTCAGCTCCGGTTTGTAATAATCATCGATGTTGTCAGCAGTAACTGTTCCGGTTACGATCATGTACTCAGATTCTACCTCGCCGCCGTTAAGAGCTACCAGCGCCACATCCAGTGCTGCTGCGCCTGAACAGCTCGGGTTAATAAAAGCAGTGCTGTCAAATTTACCGGAACCCATGTTCTCCTTCCAGCATTTTAAGAAGCCGTTAGATCCTTCGCCAGTCATAGGAACCAGTTCCCTGCCCGCATCGTTAAATGCATCGACAGCCGCCTGGGTCATAGCGCCGCCCTGAGAAAGGACGCCGTCGATCTGGGAATAGGTATTCAGGAGATCCTCAACAGCAGCCTTTGCCGCTGCGTAATCCCAGTCAACGTTTACAGTTGCAATAATCTCCGCATCCGGGCATGTAGAAGCAAGACCGTCGATACCGCCCTGAGAACGGTTTGTGTTTGTGGAAGTACCTGCAGTACCATCCAGCTGAATAACCTTTGCGCCCGACTCAAGCTGCTCTCCAAGCCATGCGCCGCCGTTAAATCCAAAATCATAATCGGAAACCTTCAGCTTACTGGTAATTTTATCAGTTGAACAGTTGTTATCAAAGTTTACCACAACAACTCCCTCTTCAATCGCCTCTTCCAGAACGTCATTCAGGCCGTCCTCTGTAATAGCCGGAACAACAATCGCGTCACAGCCCATTGTAACAAGATCACGGATGTCAGAAATCTGTTTTGCCTGGTCGCCATCTGCATTCAGCATAACATAATCAGAAATCAGGCCTGCCTCTTTCAGCTTATCTGCCTCATCCGCAAACTCTGCCTCCATCTGCTGTCTCCAGGAATTGCCAACACCGTAGTTCGAAAAACCAATCATCCAGTCGCCCTCTGCGATCACAGATGTATCAATCCCTTCCAGCAGCGTATCCGCTACATAGGTCATTCCCTCCGCCTCTGCGGATACAGCCGCAGACGTCATCATGCTGGCTGCCAGCGCTGTTCCCACTATAACACTCAAAACCTGTTTTTTCATTATTAATACCTCCTTCGTCTTCTTGCTGGATTTAGTGTATATACTAATCCTAATTCAAAGCGTCCGCTATTAGAATGCAGTTTGATTTGTAAAAATTTCAATTTCATTTTATTCTGAAAGGGAGGTATTATTTTCCGGCTACACCCGATTCCCTTGCGGCTTTTGCCACAGCTGCTGCCACAGCCTTTCCCACTCTTGGATCAAAAGCCTTAGGAATAATATAATCCTCACTCAGCTCCTCATCTGTGATCAGATCTGCAAGAGCCTTTGCCGCAGCCATCTTCATTTCCTCGTTGATATCCTTTGCCCGTACATCAAATGCTCCGCGGAAAACACCCGGAAATGCTAACACATTATTGATCTGGTTGGGATAATCGCTTCTTCCGGTAGACACCACTCTTGCGCCGCCTGCCCTGGCTTCATCCGGAAAAATCTCCGGCGTGGGGTTTGCGCAGGCAAAAATGATCGCATCCCGGTTCATGGTCCGCACCATCTCCTTTGTGACCTGGCCCGGTGCGGAAACGCCAATAAAAATGTCAGCGCCCGCCAGCATGTCCGCCAGCGTACCCTGCTTTCTTTCCAGATTCGTCACTCGGGCCATTTCTTCTTTTATCCAGTTCATGCCCTTTTCACGGCCCTCATAGATAGCTCCCGCCCGGTCGCACATAGTGATATTTTTAAATCCTGCGGAAAGAAGCAGCTTCACTATGGAAATAGCTGCGGCTCCCGCGCCGGATGTAACGATTTTTACTTTCTCCTTCTTCTTTCCCACTACCCGGAGGGCATTAGTCAGTCCGGCCAGAGTAATGATGGCTGTTCCGTGCTGGTCATCGTGGAAAATGGGAATATCGCATTTTTCCTTCAGCTTGCGCTCGATCTCAAAGCACCGGGGCGCGGAAATATCCTCCAGATTGATCCCTCCGAAGGAGCCGGACATCAGATAGACTGCATTTACAAACTCATCCACGTCCTTGGTCTTTACACAGAGTGGGAATGCATCCACATCTCCAAATGCTTTAAACAGCACGCATTTTCCTTCCATGACTGGCATCCCCGCCTCGGGACCGATATCGCCCAGCCCCAGCACCGCGGAGCCGTCCGTGATGACCGCGCATATATTATGGCGGCGGGTCAGTTCATAGGATTTTTCTATATCCTTCTGAATCTCCAGACAGGGCTGGGCTACTCCCGGCGTATAGGCCAAGGAGAGATCGTCCTTAGACGATACCGGCACACGGCTCACCACCTCGATCTTTCCCTGCCATTCTTCATGAAGTCTTAAAGATTCCTTTGCATAGTCCATATTTTTATCCTCCAATTCAATTTTGATTTTCAGTTTTGTTTTCTGTATGTATTTTTCAGTGAGATTTTATGCAGGGCTTCCGGTTTTTGTCAATATCTCCGGCGAAACATCATAAAATATTTGATAAACTTCAAATCATTTTGCAACATTTCCGCATGAAACAAAATGTTCTTTTATTTATCCTGATGTTATAGTAAAAACAGTTTATGGACAGCAGGATATCTGCTTTCTGCTTTAAAAATCAAACGAAAGGAAGTAATCTTATGGATACCATTTATAATCCTGAATTCGCACATGTCGCCCTGGCCTGCCAGGCTGCGGAGCCCACTGACGGCGAGCTTTACGATATGATCGATAATGTTATCTTTCAGATCTACGGCCCCCAGGGCCTGCATGCTCTGGTTAAGCCCGGCGATCACGTTGTACTGAAAACAAACATTGTCTGCTGCTGGCAGGGTGCACGGGGCGAAAAGGGCAGAGGCGTCATTACGGATCCCAGGATTGTGCGCTATCTGGCTGAAAATATCCGTGATATCATCGGTTATGATAATGGCTCTGATCTGAAGGTCATCGACGCCTGCTTCAGCTTTGATGAAAATCCATCTGACCCCAATAATTCTGTCAGTTTCCACTGGGCGAGACTGAACCGTGTTCCGGATAATACCGTATCTCCGGAGGATATCTGCTATGATTACAACGCTGACGGATATCTGGATGGCTCAAGCGGGGCAAAGCTTGTAAATGTGGATGCCATCGGCGAGGATGGCAGAGATCTGCATATGATCACACTGAAAAACGGTCGTACCATTCCCGTTTCATTTCCGAAATTCCTCCGCACCAGGGAGGAGGCAAAGGACGGCGGCGATTACACGGATGTTTTCATCGGCCTCCCCATCTTTAAAAACCATGGCTTTATTGGCTGCACAGGATCCTTAAAGCTTCACTACGGCCTCCGCAATCTTCTGGCCTCTCAGGGAGATACCGGACGGCGCGGGCACAGCGGCATGTATTCTGTCAGACAGGACGGTACCTTTTCTCTTGAAGACGTACAGAAATTAAATGACTACATTGTGGCCCAGCATCTGGTGCGAAGCTACGATTTTGTACTGATGGATTGTCTCACCGCCAACCGGCAGGGTCCCTGCAGCCCCACCGGAGGTGTTAGTATTACCCCGGATCCCCATGAGAAGGTGGACTATATTTTTACAAATGCTTTGATGGCCTCCAAAGATCCGGTTGCCATCGACACAGTGGAGAGTACCCTGGCCGGATACTGCTATGATTCCATCGGATTAAACGTTTCCGCAGCAGAAAATAATGTTGGCACAGGCGACCCCGCCATGATCGAGGTGGATGGTCTTGAAAGGCTGAAACGCCACAGAGAATATCTGGTAAATACCTATGGACCGGAGGGAAAATTTCCTCTCACCACAGCCGGAAATCCCGTATTGATTCCGCATATCTTTCCCAATTATACGGTCCAGATGAAGCATTTCACCGTTAAACCGGACCAGGATGGGCTTCATCATGTTTTCTATAGTGTCACACCCATTGATGCGAACTTCCCGACAGATATCGTCCGGATTGATCTTGTGATAGGAGGCGTTACCGTACAGTCCAAAATTGGCGAAGATCTGGAATCCGACGGTGAATTTTCCTTCCATCACAGTGACTACGACCAGATGAACGGCGCATATGTGGTCGGCCTTATCAGCGTATGGGACAGCAAATTCAACTGTGTGAACTCCGCCACGGAATTCTTTATCCCGCCGGACGGATGCCAGGACTGATGTTTATACGGTGCTTCATTATATGATGATTCCAGGATCAAAAGCCTGTCTCCACGGAATGCTTGCATTTCAGTGGAGACAAGGCTTAATGACCCGCCCCGATATGAGCATGAAGTGGTGCGCAAGCGCCACGGAAATGCGAATATTGGGCGGATTGGGGGAGCGCGAAGCGCGGAACAATTCGGGAATCAGCTTTTGACGAGTAAATCATTA